>NZ_JBEHWS010000004.1:0-318681 GCF_040239565.1 Fulvimarina thalattae | reverse complement strand
CGACGACGACCCGTCTCCACCACCGAAAGTCGGGAAACTTCGTGACTGTGAGTATGACTATCCATACTCACTGTCTCTTACGTCAGATCAGACCCAACAAGGCGGTACCCGGCGGGTGCTTACGATCCACGAAGGATCCGGGGCTTTTCTTTGCCTGGTACGACGGACTCTGCCGACGTTACTGTGCCGAGGAGGTCTGCACCGGTTTGACCAGCGGCGTGATACGGCGGACCGTCACGCGGCGGTTCTCGGCATTCTGCTCCTGCGTATTCACCTTCAGGAACTGCTCGCCATAGCCCTGCGTAATCAGGTTCTCCGGCGGAACGTCGAAGTAGTTGGTCAGCGCCGCCGCCACTGTCTCCGCACGCTGGTCGGACAGCCTCAAATTGGCGACATCGGTGCCAACCGCATCCGTATGGCCTTCGACGATGAAGGTCTCGTCCGGATTCTGGTCGATGACCTCGGAAATCGCACGGGCTAGGGCTTCCAGATTGGTGACCTGTTCCTGTGCGATCTCAGCCGAACCGAAACCGAAATTGATCGTGTTGAGATCGATCCGGCGAACCTTGTCGCGAATGCGCTTGGAGCGGCGCACCTCATCGACCGAGTATATCCGCTCGACCGTCTCGACAGGCGGAGCGACGATGGTGCGATAGTAGAGATCCTGATCGGGCTCGGCCACATCCACGATGTAGTCTGATTCCGGGATCGTGTACCGCACCGGCGGCAGCTCCGCGCCGGGATCGTAGTAATACTGTGGCTCGGCCGTATCGCTCTCCGCATAGGGATCGTAGAACAGCACGACCTCGCGCCCATCCGGCAAGATGCGCGAACGCTGGATGGTTTCGCCGTAGCGATTGGTGATCGTCACGACCTGCACCCCGTTCTCGCGAACGATCGTCTCGCGAACGCGGCCTCCGCCGAGGCGCTCATAGTACTGGTCCTGAGCGTCCACTGCGACACGGCCGGTGTCGTCGCTGCGGATGAAGTAGGCCGCGGCTGCGCCTGCCGCGGCGCCGGCAAGGCCGGCACCGACGAGCGACAGAATCTCGCGACCGTCGTCGTCACGCTCGACGACCTCGACCCCCGGAGGCACTTCCGGCTGGGGACCGCGCACGACGGTCGTGTTGTTGACCGTTGTATTGTTGGTCGTCGTCGTGTTGTTCGTGGTCGTTGAATTATCGGTGACCGTCGAATTGTTGATGGTCGTCGACTCGATCCGCTCGCCCTCTTCGGCGTTTGCCGACGGGATGTCTCCGACCGGCTCTGCCAGCGTCTGGACGCGGGCATCACTCGCGGCGACACCACCCTGAGGCACTTCCTCGGTCTGAATGTCCTCGGAAACGGCTTCCGGCTCTTCTTCTGGGGCAGTCGAAGCCGCGGCTGCTGCAGGCTCTTCGGCACTGTCTTCAGCAGGAGCGGCACCAGCTTCGGCCGGCGTATCTCCACTCGTTGCTTCGGGAAGCTCGCCGGTGCCTTCCGCATCGGTTTCTGCGGGAACAGCATCGGCGGGAGCGTCATCAGCTGGTGTTTCTTCAGCCGCTGATGGTTCCGCCGTGCCGTCTACGGCAGGAGCTTCGTCGAGAGTTTCACCCGGAGCCTCGTCAGCCGCAGGAACTTCTTCAGATGCGGGGTCGGCGGCAGGCTCTTCAGCCACGGCCGGCTCGTCGCTCGCTGCAGGGGCCGCGGCGCCTGGAGCTGCTTCATCCGCAGGTGCTTCCGGCTCGCTGGCTTCCGGCGCCGGTTCAGGTTCTGCTGCTTCCTCTTCAGCTGCTTCAGAAGCCGGCGCTTCTTCGGCGGCGGGTTCTTCCGCCGGAGCGGCTTCTTCAGCCGGTGCAGCCTCTAATTCCGGCTCAGGAGCCGGTGCTTCTTCTTGAGCAGCTTCGGGCTGTTGTTCGGGGGCAGCTTCTTCCGCAGGGGCTTCAGCCTGCGCTGGTGCGGGCGCTTCCGCTGGCGCCGGTTCTTCCGCAGGAGTCGGCTCTTCGACCGGAGCTTCCTCGGCCTGCGGCTCTGGGGCAGGGGCGTCTGCAGCTGGTGCCTGTGGTTCTTCAGCAGGCGCTTCAGGTTCCGGCTGCGGTTCTGGTGCCGGTTCCGGCTGGGGCTCAGGCTCCGGGGCAGGTGCCGGCTCTTCAGCCGCCGGTGCGGGCTCCTCTACCGGCTGGGCCTGCTCTGCCGGCTGTTCTTCCGGTGCAGGTTGCGCGCTCTCCGGCGGCAGAACTGGTTGTGCTTCACCCTCCGCCTGCGCGAGACGATATTCGGCACTGTCTGCGGCATAGGCCGAGATCGGACCGGCAAGGGCGGTCGAGGCAGCCAGCGTCGCCACGGAGGCGAAGCGGCCGGCTTTCTTGATATCGAACATGGTGTCCAACTCACGTTTTGTTTTCTCAATGCCGTGGCGGACTCTCTCGGTCTGCCCACGGGATCGTGGAGCGTCAGATAGGGCGCTCAAGATGAACGTAAGCTGAGTTTGCCGCGATCACGGGAAATTGGGCGGTTCCCAGTCATAAAGCCAGGAGAGAGAGGCGCGCAGGCGCGCAGGCGGCGTCACCGCCATGACGACGTCGCGCCCAAGCGAAAGGGGCGGCGGCAAATGGTAGACGAAGCGGTGGAAGCGCGCTCGCCCGACGACACGCTCGACACGCGCCCGGCGCAATCCTTCATAGGAAGCCAATGCGGCGATGAGATCGCGATGGGTGGCGATCTCATGGCTCAGAACATATGCGTCTTCGATCGCCATCGCCGCGCCTTGAGCGGCGAAGGGCAGCATGGCGTGCGCAGCATCGCCGATCAGGACGACTCGCCCATCGGCTAGCACCCATGGCCGGCTTGGTGGTGCCGCACGAAGCGGCCAAGGCGTGAAATCGGCGGCATTCGCGATCAGACCTTTCAGATCGGGATTCCAGTGAGAAAATGCCTGAGGGAGCCTCCGCCCTTTCGCGTCATTTTCCGAGGAGGCCTTTTCGACGAGGACGAGATTGACTTCTTCCCCGGACCGGATCGGATAGACGACAGCGTGACGCTTTGCACCGAGCCAGGCTGTGATGCCTGAGGTTCTCGCATTGAAGTCGCGGGCAGGTTGGCCGGTTACACGGCCGCGCCACGCAATAGCCCCTGCAAATTGTGCCGGCTGAAGGCGAAAATGGGATGCGACCCTACTGTTTACGCCGTCCGCCGCTATGAGGATGTCGGCGTTGGCCTGACTGCGCTCGCCATCTATTGAGCGAAATTCCGCGTCGATCCCGTCTGATCGGTTTTTGAGCGCAACGAGTTCATGGCCGGTTTCAAGCCGGATCAGCGGTTCGGTCTCGACAGCCTCGAGAAGAACTTTCTGCAGATCGCCGCGATGGATGGAAAGGTAAGGCGCGTCGTGGCCTGATCCCACGGGAACACTTGCGAGGCGCCGCCCGCTTCGCCCACTACGCAGGGTTACGGCTGTCGCTTCAACGCTGTGTTGCCGAAGAGCGGTTGTGAGATCGAGTCGGTCGAGAACACGCAGGGCGTTGGAGGAGAGCTGAAGGCCGGCCCCCACCTCCCGCAAGGTGGCGGCTCGCTCGTAGACTGTGGAACTGATCCCCCGCCGCGCGAGTGATAACGCCATGGTGAGGCCGCCGATGCCAGCGCCCACGATGGCGATCGATCTGCCGGATGAGTCTTCCATCGGCCGCTCAGCCAGATTCTGCGCTTCAGCCTTCGTAGAGACAGCCAGCCGGCTTGGTTTCGGTGGCTTTCAGATCGCCGGAATACTTGAAGAGGGTGGAACAGTAGGCGCAGATCTTCTCCTGCTCGTCGCCCATGTCGAGAAAGACGTGTGGGTGATCGTGCGGCGGATTGGCGCCGCAGCACATGAACTCCGTGACGCCGATCTCGATGACGTCGTGGCCTGCATCGTTCTGGAAGTGCGGGATCTGGTGTCCGGCCATAAGATACCTCGTCGGAACGCTCGTCTGATTTGGCGCGGACCATATTGAGGACGAGGTCGAAATGCCAGCGCCTGAAACGCAAAAAGCGGACCGTGCGGCCCGCTTTCGGTGATTTCCGTTGTTGCCCTCGCGCGAGGTCAGCTGGTGATGTCGACGCCCCCCGGGATCGTCTCGACCCGCGGATTTGCCTTCTTGAAGGCTGCGACCCAGTTGCGCGGAAGATAAAGGTGGTTGACGCCGCGCATACCCATGAACTCCGCCACGTCGTTGTTGAAAGACGAGCAGTTATAGGCAACCGCGCTCCAGAGCTTCAGGCCGGCCTGCTTCTCGCGAACAAAAGCGGAGAGGCGCTGGTACTGCGCGGCGGTGAGCGGGATTGTCATCTCGTTCTGTAGGTAGGCGATTTCCGTGTCACCGTCCGTCGGCCCCGTGCCTGACGGGACAGGAACCAAATGGCCCATGGAATACATTCCGGGTCCGCCTTCCGGCCAGAAACCGGCGATGTCTACCATTGAAGGGACAAGGACGCCGGAGCGATCGTAGGGAACTCGGCCCGTCGAATCGAGCTGTCCGAAGGCGACGAACGAATGGCCGTAGCTTTCCGCGTTACGAGCGCGGAAGGACATGAAATAGGGCTTGTCGAGAATGCCGACTGCGCTCTGGCCAGACCACGGCGTGAAGCTGACTTGGCCGGAAGCTGAAGCGAGATTGGCGGTCGGAGCGCCAACGGTCATGTTGCTGGACGTAGATGTCGAGGAACAGCCGGCTAGGGCTGTCACGACGAGCGCAATTGCGCCGAGTTTTGCGAAACTGTTTGCCATATCGGCCGATCCTAAACGCTTGCGAGGACCGTCCTGCGTTTGAGACGAGAACGTCGCGTGCTGAGTGTAGAAAGGGGAACGTATTGTTCCTAAAGGCCGAATGAGGCCGAATTTGGGGGAGCGGCTACTGCCAGCCCCCCCAATTTCTACAAGGGGATTAGCCCTTGGTGACGTAGGTCTCTTCATAGACAGGAGCCGGAGCAGCAACGGGCTCTTTGCCCTTGCCCTTACCCTTGCCCATGCAACCAGCGAAGGAAGCGACTGCGAGGGCCGCGACCGAAGCGATGATGATCTTTTTCATTTCTATACCTATCAGTGCCTGACGGATGATGCCGCAGTTAAGGTTCGGTCGCGTTGACCGATACCTGTCTGCAAACTGTTGCGATTTGGCGATAGGAGCAAGTGCGAAACCGCAACACTTGCCCGCCATCGCGATTACCTAACCCCGAAGCGCTTAATCTGCGGTTACCGAGGTCAGTTTCCCCTCTCTCAAAGGGCCGTAATCCCTTTATTCGCAAGCGTTTGTCACATCAAGCGCTCATTCGCATAGACTGGTGCGCAGTGGCATCACGTGTTTTGAAACGTGGAAATTCTTCGCGAGATGGAGGGCTCCAGACGGCCTCGCCGGACGCTCCGGCGGGTAACCTCGTCACCCATTGCCACGATCTTGCCACGAAGGGCAAGGCGAAGCGATTCTTATTCGGTCGGATTCAATACAAAACGGCCCGCGCCATTCCTGACGCGAGCCGATAACCGCCTGTTTATATTTTCGGATCGACGAAACCGATTCCCGTCAGCGAGTCACGATCTCGGGTCCCATCAGTGCGTTCGGAATGAACGTCGAGAGGAACGGCACGTAGGTGACGAGGATGAGGAACACGAAGAGGACGCAAACGAACGGCGCTGCCGCCTTCACCACCTTCACGAGACTCATCCCGGTGATGCCCGAGGTCACGAACAGGTTCAGTCCGATCGGCGGGGTGATCATGCCGATCTCCATATTCACGACCATGATGATGCCGAGGTGGATCGGGTCGATGCCGAGCTCCATAGCAATCGGGAACACGACGGGCGCGACGATAAGGAGGAGGCCCGAAGGCTCCATGAACTGGCCGCCGATGAGGAGCAGCACGTTCACCGCGATGAGGAAGGTGAACCAGTTGAAGCCGTAATCCAGCATCAGCGCCGTGATCGCATCGGGGATGCGCTCTGCCGTCAGCGTGTGGGCGAAGAGCAGCGCGTTGACGATGATGAACATCAGCATGACGGTCGTCTTTGAGGCGTCGACCATCACCTTGCGCGTCTCGTCGTGGATCAGCGCCGGAAAGAAGCGCACCGTCATGAGGCGCAGGTTGCGGCCCCAGATCGGCAGGCCGGCGGCAAGTGCGCCGGGGATCTGGCCGAGAACGCCCATGCCTGCGGTGCCCGTCGCGACATAGGCCGAACTGCCATCGATGCCGATGGCCTGAGATACCATGCCGTGCTGCAGCCGCCAGAACGGATAGGCGACGAGTACGATCGCGACGCCGATCAGCCCGATCATGGCGCGGAAATCGATCGTGGTGACGCCCGGCTCGCCCATGGCGAAGAAGGACAGAATCAGCCAGATGAAGAAGAAGGCGATCGCGTAGACCGTCGCCTTGAAGCCGACGACGGCGCGGTGGCTGCGCCCCTGGTCGATCCAGGCCTCCTCCTTGAGTGGACCCATGTCGCGGTAGATGAAGAGCGCGACGAAGCCGGAGTAGACCGCTGCGACCGCCGCGGCTTCCGTCGGCGTGAAGACGCCGCCGTAGATGCCGCCGAGGATGATGACGACGAGGAACACGCCCCAGCCGGCTTCCTTGCCGCCCTCGACGATTTCGTGGAAGCCTTTCCACTCTTCGGCCGGCAGGTTCTTCCAACGCGCGACGACGTAGATCGCAAGCATCAGCATGACGCCGGCAAGGATGCCGGGGATGATGCCGGCCAGGAACATGCGCCCGACAGAGACATTCACCGCTGCCGCATAGACGACCATGACGATCGACGGCGGAATGAGAATGCCGAGCGTGCCGGCATTGGCGATGATGCCCGCCGCGAAGCTCTTCGAATAGCCGACCTGCATCATGCCGGCGATGGCGATCGTGCCGATTGCGACGACGGTTGCGGGCGAGGAACCCGAAAGCGCGGCGAAAAGCATGCAGGCCAGCACCGAGGCCATGGCAAGGCCGCCCCGCAGATGGCCGATCGTGGCGATCGCGAGCCGGATGATCCGCTTGGCGACGCCGCCCGTCGACATGAAAGCCGAGGCGAGAATGAAGAAGGGAATGGCGAGCAGCGTATAGTTCTGGCTGGCGGTGAAGAGCTGCAGCGCGACCGAACTCATCGAATCGGACGAGAAGAGCGCGATGACGAGGATCGAGGACAGACCCAGCGAAATGGCGACCGGCACACCGAGAAACAGCAGGCCGAAGACCATGATGAAGAGGAAACCCGTTTCCATGGTCCGGTCAGTCCTTGAGCGTGTTGAGGTTCTGCTGGACGAGGTCTTCCGCCTCGTGGCCCGCTACGATGAGCTCCCTGTTGCCCCGCGCGATCTCGACGAGCGCTTGAAGGGAACGGTAGGAAAGGAGGGCAAGGCCCACAGGTAGCATGAGATAAGCGACCCAGCGCTGGACGCGGTCCTGAAGACCGAACGCCGTTTGCATCCAATCGGGATAGCGCAGTTCATCGAGGCCGGTGCCCCGGTCGAACATGAAAGTCCAGTAGCCGATGGCACCGCTCTGCCGCCAGTTCGACGAAACATCCGCGCCGAAGAAGGCGAGCCAGCCCGAATAGAGAAGCAGCATGCCATAGGCGAACGTCGCGAACGCGCCGAACAGAGCGGCAGCCTTGAAGAGCGGTTTGGGGAAGAGGCGGATGACCGCATCGACACCGAGATGGATGCCGACCTTCACGCCGTAGGCCATGCCGAAGAGAATGAGCCAGGCAAACAGGATTCGGGTCGCTTCCAGCGAGCCCTGCCAGCCGGAATTGAAGCCGTAACGTCCGACGACCTGAAAGAAGGAGATCAGCGTGATCAGCGCCATCAGGATGGCGATCACGTTCTCTTCCAGACGCTCGACGGCGGCGGGAAAGGCCCGCTCGGCCGCATACAAGGCCGCGACCAGCGCAAGAAGCGCGATGGTCATCCCCAAAAGTTCCATGATTTCCTCCCGATGGCCCCAAAGGGCACATGAGCGGGCCATGCTCTTGGCACGGCCCGATCGTTTATGGCGCTATCAGTTCGCGGACTGCTCGGCGGAGCCTTCGCTTCCTGCATCAGCCTTTTCGGTGGAGCCGTAGCTCTCGGCAGTTTCGATCACGTCGGCACCGATATCGTCTTCGAATTGGTCCCAGACGGGCTTCATCGTGTCGACCCAGACCTGACGCTGGCTATCGTCGAGTTCGCGGATCTCGGTTCCGGCCTCGGTAATCGAGCTGCGGCAGGTGGCTTCCTGATCGGCGACCTGCTGGTTCGCCTCCTCAAGTGTGTCACCGAGGATCTGCAGAAATTGCTCGCGTACATCCTCGTCGAGGCTGTCGAGCCAGTCCTGGCTGGTGATCACGCCGTAGGCGAGAAGCTGGTGGTTCGTCTCGGTGATGCCGTCCTGCACTTCGAAGAACTTCTGGGTGTAGATATTGCACCAGGTGTTTTCCTGGCCGTCCACAACGCCGGTCTGAAGGGCGCCGTAGACCTCCTTGAAGGCGAGCTTCTGGGCGGAAGCGTTCATCGCCTCGATCATCGCCACCGCGACGTCGGAGGTCTGGACGCGGAACTTGAGACCCGAAGCGTCTTCAGGCTTCAAGAGCGGCTTGTTGGCCGAGAACTGCTTGAGGCCGGATGCGATATAGCCGAGGCCCTTGTAGCCCTCGTCCTCGAGTGCGGCGAGAAGTTCGGTCGCATCGTCGGAAGCGAGATAGCTGTTCGCATCTTCGAGGGTCGGGAAGAGGAAGGGCAGATCGTAGAGGCGGAGCTGCTTGGTGTAGGCCTCGAACTTCGACAGCGACGGCGCGGCGAGCTGGACGTCGCCGAGGAGCAGAGCCTCCATCACCTTGTCGTCGTCGTAGAGCGTCGAGTTCGGGAACACCTGCATGCAGGCCTTGCCGTCCATCTGCTCGTTGATGTTTTTGGCGAGCAGCTGCGCCGCGTCTCCCTTCGGATGGCCGCTGTCGGCGACGACATGGCTGAACTTGATGACGGTCTCTCCGTCGCCGCAGGCATCGCTCTGCGCCTGTGCGGCACCGGCGGCCAGAACGAGCGCGAGGCCCGAGATCGTACCGAGCATGAGATTCTTCATGGGAATGTCTCCTCCGTGGCGGATCTTGGCGATCCGTTTGAATTGGCGTTTTTCGCGTGCCGAGCCGGGGGCTCCGGTTCGTCAGCTAAGCGTGACACGCAACATGCGGGATGGCTGAAGAAACGTCTTCGATTGGGTAAGGCACAGCCGTGAGGGGCCGGCTACCAAAGTCTCGCAATGCCTCCCGCCACCGCGATACAAAACGTTCTGCATCTGTCGTGCCAGTTTTCAATATTAGCAGAGATTTGTTGGAGAGGTGCGGATTTTCAGGGCGTTAGGGGGCGACCGCCGCTGCCCGTCACGAATGCGAACGGGCTCGTTGTGTAGCGAGCTACCCATCGTCGGCTCCGCCGATCGGCAGCTGACGACACATCGGTTTCTGGTGCTGTAGGCGCAACTCATGGACCGAAGAGGTTTGCGGTTCGAAGCTGAAAAACCCCTTCAGGCGTCGCTGCGCTCCTCGTCGGGTTCGCTTGTTTCGATCCCGAGCCTTTTGATCTTGTCGTATAGACCTTTGCGCGAAATCTGAAGCGCCTCGAACGTCGGCTTCAGCGCACCTTGATTTCGCGACAGTTCCGTTTCGATGACGAGCTTTTCATAGGCCGCCAACCGGTCGGCGAGCGAACCTTTCTCGCTGACGGGCTCGGAAAGGCGCTCGGTTTCGGACTTCTTTGCGGCGGCCACTCCCGGCCACATACCGAGGACGAACCGGTCGGCGTAATTGCGTAGCTCGCGGACATTTCCGGGCCAGTCCTGCCCGATCAGCATTGCCTCGATCTCCGGGGCGATCGGCGGGATTTCGCGTCGGAACCTCGCCCGCGCCTCGCGCGCAAGGTGATAGAACAGGAGCGGGATATCCTCGCGGCGTTCCTTCAGCGGCGGGATCGTCATCGTCACGACGTTGAGGCGATAATAGAGGTCGGAGCGAAACCTGCCCTTGCGGCCGGCCTCGGCAAGATCGGTCTTGGTCGCGGCGAGAAAGCGGATATCGAGTTCGATCGGCTTGTTAGAGCCCAGCCGCTCGATCGTACGGGTCTCGATCGCCCTCAGAAGCTTTGCCTGAAGATCAAGCGGCATCGATTCAATCTCGTCGAGAAAGATCGTGCCTCCGTCTGCATGTTCCAGCTTGCCGATCCGTTGCTTCTGGGCACCGGTGAACGCGCCGGGCTCGTGGCCGAAGAGTTCCGATTCGATGATATCGGCCGGGAGAGCTGCGCAGTTGATGGCGACGAAATTGCCCTTCTTGCGGTCGCCGAAATCGTGCAGTGCGCGTGCGACGACCTCTTTGCCGGCGCCGGTCTCTCCGAGGATGAGGACATCGACATCCGTGTCGGCAAGCGCCGATATCTCGTTGCGAAGCCTCTGGATCGCCGGTGTTCGCCCGACAAGCCGTGCCGCCAGTTCGTGGTCTCCGTCGAGAACCGAGCGCAGCAGCCGGTTCTCCATGACGAGGCGGCGCTTTTCGAGGGCGCGCTCGATGACCGAGTAGAGCCGCGATACCGAGAAAGGCTTCTCGATGAAGTCGTAGGCGCCGGTCCGCATGGCATCCACCGCCATCTGAACGTCGCCATGGCCGGTAATCAGGATGACCGGCAGCGTCGGATCGATCGCGAGAGCTTCTTTCAAAAGTTGCAGCCCGTCGAGACCCTTCATGCGAATGTCGCTGACGACCACCGCATAGGCGTCGTGCCGAAGCTGGGAGAGAAGCGTGGACCCGTTCTGATGAATGCGGACGGGCAAGCCTTCCAATTCGAGCCCTTGGGCGAGGGCGTCGCGCAGATCCTCGTCGTCGTCGACCAGATGAACGACTGCGGCGCTTGGATCGGGCATGAAGGTCGCTCCCGCTCAGCCTATTCGGCGGCAATCGCCGCGCTATCGGCGTTTCGCAGACGAATTGCAAACACCGTTCCCTCCGGGCCGCTTTTGAGGAGCCTGATGGTTCCGCCGAAATCCGCAAGAATGTTGGAGACGATGGAAAGGCCAATCCCGATGCCTTCGCCACTCGATTTCGTGGTGAAGAAGGGTTCGAAGATTTCGGACTGCATCTCAGTAGGAATGCCCGGTCCGTCGTCGCGGATTTCGATCTCCGCAATGCCATCCACCGAACTTCGCGAAAGGGTGACTTCGATCCGGCTTCCCGAGGTCTCGCCGATCGCATCGGCCGCGTTGTTGATGAGATTGACGAACACCTGGCTCAGCCGGATCTTTCCGCCGATCACTTCCACATCCCGCAATTCCGGTGCGATGGTGAGCTTGATACCCGTCTTCTTGAGGCGCGGACGAACGAGAATCATCGCCTCGTCGAGGACCGCGCCGAGCGCGATCGGGCTCGATGTGGTTCCGGGTTTGCGGGCGAAGGCGAGGAGCGTCTTCGACATTTCCGCCATGCGCTCGGTCATCGCAGTGATGCGCTTGAGGTTTTGCGCCGCCATCTCGGTTCGGTCGCTGGCGATCAGGCGTTCGGCATTGTCGGCATAGGTCCGGATCGCGGCAATCGGCTGGTTGAACTCGTGGCCGAGTGTCGCCGCCATCTGACCGAGCCCTGCGAGCTTCGCGGTCTGAACCAGTTCGTTCTGCGTCTTGCGTAGTTTCTCTTCCGTCTGTCGGCGTTCTTCGACTTCGCCGGTGAGGGTCTGATTGGCACGGCTGAGGGCCCGCGTCCGGTCGCGCACCTTGCGCTCAAGCTTCAGAGCGACCGATCGGTCGCGGCGCTCGCGCAGGATCGCCTGTTCACGCCTGCGGATCAGGACGCCGATGGTTGAAGCGAAGAGAACCACGAGAAGCGCGGCAAGAGCCTGAGAATAGAGTGCGGCCTGCGTTATCGCGCTGGTGCTGGCCAGCACGTGCACCTGCCATTCGAGGAGGGGCATGTAGCGCGTTCGTTCGAGGTAGGGCACATCGAGATCGCCGATACGGGCGAACCATGCCGCGGAATCGATAGCTGGAAGGGTTTCTATCCCCCATTCGGGACGGTTCGTCAGAAATATTCGGTCGAATTTGTCGGTGACGAGAATTGGGTTCTTCGAGAGCGCCCAGGTCGATTCGACTGACTCGAAACCGACGAGCACGGTGACATAGCCGAGAATATTGCGCTCGCGGCGGACCATCCAGGTAAACAGATAAGCCCGTTCGCCATCGGGAAGGATGAGGCTCTGACGACCGAGCCGGCCTTCGGAAGCGACGTCGAGGGCTGACTGCACCTCATCGTCCTCCAGCGACAACCGGTTTCGAGAGGAAGCGATGATCTCGCGATCCGCCGAGAGAAGCGCGACATCGAGAGCACCCGACATCGCCGTGATGCGCCCCACCTCTAACAGCGCTTCATTCCGGTCGATCTCGATCAGCGGTGCGCCGGGCGGTGACAGAATCGACCTTATCTCGCGAGCCTGCGCGACCAGCGGCGTCAGCAGGCGATATTTGTCGAGAATGCCTTCGAGGACGGCGGTCTGCACGTTGAGCGTCTCGACCGCATCGCGGACGATCCGCTCACGCTCTCGATCGGCGGCGAACCGACCGGCAAGGACGATCGCGAGAATTGCAATCGCGACGATCGATACCGCCGCAAAGCCTCGCAGGAGCCAAAACCGGCGCCGGATTGCCGGGCGGCCCGACTGCGCAGGCGCACTTGTGGCTTCCCACCCCATGAAATCTAGCGCCCATCCTCCAAGCATTTTGGCACGATAGTGCCAAAACCTGGAGAAAGGGAGCCAGTCACTGGGGCATCAGAGGATGAAGCGCGAGAGGTCCGTGTCGCCCGCAATGCCGTCGAGCGCATTGTGCACATAGGCCGCATCGATCGTGTAGGTCTCGCCGCCCTTGTCCGGGGCCTCGAACGAGATGTCGTCGAGAACCCGCTCCATAACCGTCTGGAGCCGGCGGGCGCCGATGTTTTCCACCGAGCCGTTCAGCTTCACTGCCGTGTCGGCCAGAGCGTCGATTGCGTCCTCGGTGATCTCTAGGTTCACGTTCTCGGTCTTCATCAAGGCAATGTACTGCTTGATGAGCGAGGCTTCGGTTTCGGTGAGAATCCGGCGGAAGTCCTCACGGGTGAGGGCGCGGAGTTCGACGCGGATCGGCAGGCGGCCCTGAAGCTCTGGCAGCAGGTCCGACGGCTTGGAGACGTGGAACGCACCGGAGGCGATGAACAAGATGTGGTCGGTCTTCACCGGTCCATGCTTAGTCGCAACGGTCGTGCCTTCGACCAGCGGCAGGAGATCGCGCTGCACGCCTTCGCGGGAGACGCCGGCGGAATGGCCGTCCTTGTTCGCCACCTTGTCGATCTCGTCGAGGAAGACGATACCGTTGTTCTGCACCGCTTCGACCGCTTCGCGGGTGAGCTGCTCCTGGTCGAGCAGCTTGTCGGATTCCTCGCCGATCAAGAGATCGTAGGAGTCGCGAACCGTCGTGCGCACCTGCTTGGTGCGGTTCATCGCCTTGCCGAACATCTCCGACAGGTTGAGGACGCCGATATTGGCGCCGGGCATGCCGGGAATGTCCATGCCGCCCATGGGGTTCGACGTGTCGGAGATCTCGACGTCGATCTCCTTGTCGTCGAGTTCGCCATCGCGCAGTTTCTTGCGAAAAGAGTCCTTCGTGGCGGGCGAGGCAGACTTGCCGACGAGCGCTTCGAGGACGCGATCCTCGGCTCCCTTATGGGCCTTGGCCTTAACCTCTTCCCGCTTTTTCTCCCGCACGATGCCGATGCCGATCTCGACGAGATCGCGGATGATCTGCTCCACGTCGCGGCCTACGTAGCCGACCTCGGTGAACTTCGTCGCCTCGATCTTGATGAAGGGCGCACCCGCGAGCTTGGCCAAGCGGCGGGAAATTTCCGTCTTGCCGACGCCGGTGGGGCCGATCATCAGGATGTTCTTTGGCATCACCTCTTCGCGCAGGCCCGGTTCGAGCTGCTGCCGGCGCCAACGATTGCGCAGTGCGACTGCGACGGCGCGCTTGGCGTCCTTCTGGCCGATGATGTGGCGGTCGAGTTCGGATACGATCTCGCGGGGGGAATAATCTGTCATGGCTCGTCTGGGTTTGGCGGGCTCGTCGCCGGCCTGTCCTTCGTCTGCGGGCGTTGGCCCGCCCTTATTCTGAAACCGCTACATGGGTTGGAGCTGCGAGATTCGCCAGTGCGCCCTTTAAGGCAGGTTCGAACGCCAGCGCCTTGCGAGAGAACATGCCTCGGCCGGCAGGCGTCGCACAGGCTACATTCGCTCTTTGAGACCCTTCGAGATCAGCCAGCGGTTGACCGGGTAGGATGTCAGGAATCCGCAGATCATGGCGATCTGCATGGAGGCCCAGAATTCGGGAGTGGACGGATCGATAGCGACGCCGATCAGTGCTCCGAACAGGACGAAGTGCGCCAGCGCCATGAAGCCATACATTCCCACCTGCCAAGCCGTCAGCGACAGGATGTCGGCCTTGATCGCAGCCTTCAGCGCGCCGCCTCGGCTCATGTCCGGATTCATCGGCTTGATCGAAGCATATTGAAACGCGATGCCGATGATCAGCGCGAGAATGTAATCGAAGATCCAGACGGCGAAGATCTTTTCCGAAAAGAGGGTTTCATACCCGAAGACGATCGCGACCGCCGGGAAGAGGAAGGCAACCGTTTCCGCAATGATGTCGGCGATCGTGCAGCCCGCGCCGCAATGGGTCGCGCCTTTGCCGACCGAGGCAAAGAATGGCGTCTTCTCCATGTGCGGCATCGGTTTGTCGTTTTCCATCGCGGCCCGCGCGATGTCGTCGCGTGCCAGCCAGCCGTATTTGAAATAGCCCCAGAGCGCGAGCGGGCCGGCATAGAGCCCGGTGATCGGCCAGACGAAATTCATTACGGCCATATGCTGCGGGCGATAGATGACAATCGCAAGCAGGATGAGGGAAGACAAGAGACCCGCGAGGATCAGGATGATTGCGAGAAGATGGAGCCAGTCCGGAATCATGAATTGCTTCGGTTTGCTTGTTCGGCCTCGAGACGATGAACCAGACGACCGATGTCATTGATGCCTGGTGTTCGGCTCTTTTTTGTGCCGGTCACATAAAGCCCAATGCTGAAGCTACGCTCGGGTTTCGCGCTTTCAGTGCCTCATTCATTGGCTGACCATTCAAAGCGGGGAAGGGTGCCTCCGGGACGGCAAAAGGCTCCGCCACACTGAAGATCAGTGCAACGGAGCCCGTACATCCCTCGGATAAAGTTGCCCTCAGTTCGTTAGGCGCGGCTGAGAGACCGTCTTCATGAAAAGGGCTTCCATCGCCTCCTCGATGCCTTCGCTGAGGCTGACTTCAAAGAAGAAACCAGGCGATGCACATTCCTTCATTTTCGGGGCGATTTCGTTAGAGAACGGTTGTATCCAATTTCGATACCACTCGTTATTCCAGAGGGGCAGATAGGTGGTGTAGAGAACGGCGATCTCGACGTCTCGTTTCTTTAACTTCTCGCAGTATTTCACATCGATCGGCTCTTGGCAGCGTGTCGCCTTGGTCAGCCTCTTGGTGCAACCATAAGGCTTGTATGAGTCGGCGACTCCGTCGGATACGAAGAATAGGATTTGTCGGCGGTCGCTTTTTCCATCCGTACCCTTGGCCGGAATTTCTTTGCTTGCTGATTTTAAAGTGTCGTCGAACGATGTCAGCTGATCATTGAAGAAATTCTTTGTAGGGATGGTCATGAGGTCGAGAGCGTCGGTCTTGGCACTTACGCTATCGAGATCACCAGTGAGTGGCGCCACTTCCGTGAAACCCATTGCTTCTGCTCGTTTTCCGAATGAATAGACAGCCATCCGAAACTGGTCAGGCGTCTGACGGACCTTCTTCGCTCGCTCCGTCAATCGCTGTGTCGCGTGGCGCACGACATCAATACGCATTTTGACACCGAGGGACTTGGCAAGATTGTAGTAGTTATTTGCTTTATCCATCTGGTGGCATGCAAACGCGCACTTTTCTTCGTCGCCCCTACCGCCATTTCCCGTGTTGTCCAAAAGAGTTTGGATATCTCGCGGTGTGGCGCCTACGCCCATCGATGGCGTGTTATCGAGTAGCATGTAGAAATCAATCGGCGCGCCAATAGCGGTTTCGGCTCGAACCTTACCGGTTACGGTCCTGACCTTCTTCCCGAACAAACCACCGAAATGCATCTGGACGTCCGCCGAATATTCGATCTCGGAAACGAGCACATTTCCCGTCTTCGTCAGTTTCGGATCAATTTCCACATCGTCCAACTGAATCCGGTTGAGTAGGTTTGCCTTGGCCACCCGTTCGATCAGCGCTTCGCCGCCTTCAATCTTGCCGTCCCCGGCCATGAGTATGGCCTTTTCGAATGTCGGGCTCGAGGGGGAGAGCGCCGATAGAACCGCCGCATCGGCCGCCGCATCGAGTTGCGACTTCGCCGCCTGGAGCCGGGTCATGTCGATGGCTCCGCCAGCGGCGAGCATGATCGGAAGTACGAGCAGCGCGGCGATCATACCGAAATTGCCGCTGTCATCTCTAAAAAATCTCACCTTAAACATTCCTTCAGCCAGCTACTCTCGGTAAGAAATGCGGCGAAGGATACGGTTTTTGTCTTTACATTAGGATAAGGGGCCAGTTCGAATTTTTCGCCCGCCGACGATCGGGAAGCCATGGAACGTTCGCGGGCAGTGACCGTTCTTCAGCCAAACACGGAAAGTCTCGCCAACGACGAGTGGCTTGTTTCGGCGGTTAGCGCCGAGTTCCGGGCAACCAGGCAAAATAACCGGTTCGCTTCGCGTTCGATATCGAACGTGTCGAGCTGTTCTGCGTCCCGAAACCACCGCTCGCCAAGAGACGTGTCAATCAGAACGGAGTAAATGATGACCAAGATTTCTGAGGCGAAGATCGCCATTCTCGCAACGGATGGTTTCGAGGAAGTCGAACTCACCGAGCCGTTGGATAAGCTTCAGGCAGCCGGTGCCGAGGTTCACGTGATCTCGACTAAAAGCGGTTCCATCCGCGGTTGGGATCAGGATCACTGGAATCGCGAGATCAATGTAGACAAGCAGCTCTCAGAGGTCCGCGTAAGCGATTACGATGCGCTGGTCCTGCCGGGCGGGCAGATCAATCCCGACGTGCTGCGCGCCGACCCGAAGGTCGTGTCATTCGTCCGCGAGTTCTTCAACTCGAAGAAGCCGCTCGCCGCGATCTGCCACGCACCATGGCTGCTGATCGAGGCGGACGTCGTGCGCGGGCGCGACGTGACGTCCTACAAGTCGATCAAGACCGACATCGTGAATGCCGGTGGCAACTGGCTCGATCAGGAAGTCGTCTGCCACGAAGCGCTGATCACCTCGCGCAATCCAGGCGATCTCCCTGCGTTCATCAGCAAGATCATCGAGGAGGTCGAAGAAGGCCGTCACGAGGATCGCAAGGCCGCTTGAGCTTTAGCAATATATTGAAGACCGAAAAGGGCTGGCTCATCGCCGGCCCTTTTTTGTTCGAGGGGTGAAAGCGAAACGGCCTCACCGTCGTTGCCAGAAAAGCAACTCTTCGTGTATGTCCCAAGGGATATTTTCGTCTCGAAAGGCACACGAATGGCAACCCAGCCCAGCTACGACACCGACAGCGCCGCGGATATGGACTATCCGGAGCATGATCGGACCTATGCGCTGTTCCTGAACATGTTCAAATGGGGGGCGATTTTCGTCGTCGCGTTGCTGGTCGCCATGGCAGTAAGCCTTGTTGGCTCCGGCGGCGTCCTTGGTGGCATCGGCACATTCTTGATTGTCTTCGCCGCCGCCTATTTCCTAGCCAAATAGCTTCCAAGAATAGCTGCGATCAACGCGGATGAAGCAGGCCGTGTCAACGGCTTTGAATGATATGGGAGGGAAAGCGACGGATGAAGGTCTTCATACCGCGTGAAGAAGACGGCGAGACCCGCGTTGCGGCATCGCCCGACACGATCAAGAAGCTAAAAGGTCTTGGAGCCGAAATCGTCGTTCAGTCCGGCGCGGGCGAACACTCCAGAATCACCGATAAGGCGTTCGAAGATGCGGGCGCCTCGATCGGCGACGGCGATAGCGGCAAGGATGCCGATGTCGTTCTCAAGGTGCGTCGGCCGAGCAAGTCGGAGGCCTCGGGCTACAAGGATGGCGCCGTCGTTCTCGCTCTGATGGACCCCTACGGCAACGAGGACGCACTCAAGGAGCTGGCCGAAGCCAAGATCTTCGCCTTCTCCATGGAGCTGATGCCGCGCATCACCCGGGCCCAGGTGATGGACGTTCTCTCATCCCAGGCCAATCTCGCCGGCTATCAGGCCGTCATCGACGCTTCCCACGAATTCGATCGCGCCTTCCCGATGATGATGACCGCGGCGGGCACCGTTCCGGCAGCGAAGGTTTTCGTTATGGGCGCGGGCGTCGCAGGCCTTCAGGCGATCGCGACCGCCAAGCGCCTTGGGGCGCGCGTCTCGGCCAACGATATCCGGCCGGCCACCAAGGAGCAGGTCGAATCGCTAGGCGCGAAGTTCATTGCCGTCGAGGACGAGGAATTCAAGAAGGCCGAAGACTCAGGCGGCTACGCCACCGAGATGAGCAAAGAGTATCAGAAGAAGCAGGCAGAGCTCGTCGAAGAGCACATCGCCGCTCAGGACGTCGTGATCACGACAGCGCTCATTCCGGGCAAGCCAGCGCCGAAGCTCGTCTCCAAGACAATGATCGAAGCGATGAAGCCGGGCTCTGTGCTCGTCGATCTCGCCGTGGAGCGCGGCGGCAACGTCGAAGGCTCGAAACCTGGCGAAATCGTCGATGTCGGGCCGGCAAAGGTGATCGGCTACAAGAACGTGGCCGGCCGGATCGCGGCGAGCGCTTCTTTGCTCTACGCCAAGAACCTCTCCTCCTTCCTCGAAACCATGATCGACAAGGAGGCTGAAAAGCCAACGCTCAAAATCGATTTCGACGACGAGCTCGTGAAATCGACGCTGCTGACGCGCGACGGCAAGGTCGTTCACGAGCGTTTCGGTGGACCGTCCGGAAGCGAGGAGAAAGAGAAGACCGGCGAAGCTGAAGCCGAAACCGGCGAGAGTGAAGGGGACAACTGATGGAAAACGAGACCGCTCAGAACACGCTCCAGAAGCTCAATCAGGCCGGTGCCGCGCTCCGCGAGGCTCGTCAGGGCGTCGAGCAGATGATCGGGCAGGGCGCCGCCAGTGAAGCGGCCGGCCATGCCGCGGCTTCGGGTGCGCCTTTTGTCTTCTATCTGGCGATCTTCGTGCTTGCCTGCTTCATTGGCTACTACGTCGTCTGGTCGGTGACGGCCGCGCTGCATACCCCGCTGATGAGCGTCACCAACGCCATTTCTTCGGTCATCGTGGTCGGGGCGATTCTTGCTATCGCGCTTTCTACGTCCTGGGCCGCCACCGTTTTCGGTTTCATCGCCCTCGTCCTCGCCTCGGTAAACATCTTCGGCGGGTTCCTCGTGACCCAGCGCATGCTCGGCATGTACAAGAAGAAGAACTGAGGGGAGACGGATAGATGGCTCAAAGCCTGGCAACACTCGCTTATCTTGTCGCCGCGGTTCTCTTCATTCTGGCGCTCCGTGGCCTTTCGCACCCCTCCACCAGCCGGCAGGGCAATCTCTACGGCATGATCGGCATGGGGATCGCGATCCTCACCACGCTGATCTATGCGGGGACCTCCTTCGGATCGCTGGTTCTGATCGTGCTCGGTCTCGCCATCGGTGGCGGGATCGGTGCCTATATCGCGCGCAAGATTCCGATGACGGATATGCCGCAGCTGGTCGCGGCGTTCCACTCTCTGGTGGGTCTCGCAGCGGTCATGGTCGCGGCCGGCGCGCTCTATTCGCCGCAGGCTTTCGGAATTGGTGCGCCGGGTTCGATCGAGGTTCAGGCACTCATCGAAATGTCGATCGGCGTCGCTATCGGCGCGATCACCTTCACGGGCTCGATCATCGCCTTCGCCAAGCTGGACGGGCGAATGAGCGGCAAGCCGATCGTCCTGCCGATGCGGCACTGGATCAATATCGGGCTCGGCGTGGCAATCGTCGTCCTTGTCGTGGTGTTTGCCATGACGGGCAGCACGGTCTCGTTCTGGCTCATCGTCCTCGCCTCGCTCGCCCTCGGCATTCTGCTGATCATTCCGATCGGCGGCGCGGACATGCCGGTCGTCGTTTCTATGCTGAACTCCTATTCGGGTTGGGCGGCCGCAGGCATTGGCTTCACGCTCCAGAACCTTGCACTCATAATCACCGGCGCGCTGGTCGGCTCGTCCGGCGCGATCCTCTCATACATCATGTGCAAGGGCATGAACCGATCGTTCTTCTCGGTCATTCTCGGTGGCTTCGGCGGCGAGAGCTCCGGCCCGAGCCAGGACGACATGGGCGACAAGACCGTCAAGCAGGGCTCTGCGGAAGACGCCGCCTACCTCATGAAGAACGCCAATCAGGTGATCATCGTGCCGGGCTATGGCATGGCGGTCGCACAGGCGCAGCATGTCCTGTCAGAGATGGTCGAGGCGCTGAAGGAGGAGGGCGTCACCGTCAAATACGCCATCCATCCGGTGGCGGGCCGCATGCCGGGCCATATGAACGTGCTCCTCGCCGAGGCGAATGTGCCCTATGACGATGTCTTCGAGCTCGACGACGTGAATTCGGAGTTCAAGCAGACCGACGTCGCCTTCGTCATCGGCGCGAACGATGTGACCAACCCGGCGGCGCGTGACGACCAGTCCTCGCCGATCTACGGCATGCCGATCGCCAATGTGGACGAGGCCCAGACCTGTCTCTTCCTCAAGCGCTCGCTGTCTTCGGGTTATGCTGGCATCGACAACTCGCTGTTCTACAAGGACGGCACGATGATGCTGTTCGGCGATGCCAAGGAGATGGTCGAGAAGATTGTGAAATCTCTGGAAGAGTAAGAGCGGGGCAGCTGCGGCCCCGGTTCGAGGACTGTCGACATGAATGAAGGCGGCGGATGCGCGATGTCGGCATCCGCCGCCTTTCTTTTGTTATGGGCCTCACCCACCATTCGATCGATCTGGATCGCAACCCTAGGGACCGATCCCGTGTTAGGCTGAGTGCCTGACGCCAATCTTCACCGGGGATCGATCGAAGGATGATCACAGCGCTCGCCGCCCGACTTGTCGCCGCGCTCGGCTTGATGGGCGCCGCGAGCCAGTCCGCCGAGTTCACCCAGCAATATCTGCAACGGCTCGGGGGCGCGGCGGACGAACTGGCCGCGACGGTCGAGCGGTTTGATGAGAGTGTCGAAGTTCAGGGGCTGGACCGGGGTTCGGCGCTTGATCGGCTGCGCGGCAACAGCGATCCCTTCGTCGCATCTCAGGGCGATCAGATGGGAGAGACGATCGCGCGGGCCGAGCTTGTCGGTGAGCGATACCGCGAACTCCGGGAGACGAGCCCGCTTTTCCGCCCTTTCGTGGCTCTCACCAATCCCGACTGGGCGATTGCCGACCGGGTTATGGACGATTTTCGGCCCGCTCTCCCGGTCACGATGGACGGTTTCGTCTTGACCGCGACCGGTTTCCTGCTTGGTTGGGCAGCAGGAGCCTCAGGTCACGGCGCCGTGCGGATGAGAAAGCAGCGTCGCAACGGGAAATCCGGAGCGAGCGATGCGGGCCAAGGCGAGGGGGCTATCGCTGTCAGCTCCTCTGCCCACCGACCCGATGGCGAGCGCCGGGAAGGTTCCTCGGAACACAGTCCCAGACGCTTGCGCGGCCGCAGTGCGGACCAGGATATGCTTTGATCGCTTTGCCTTCGTTTCTCGGCCAAGACAGAAGATCGCTCGACCGCGGCCTTTGGCAGCTTGCGCGCATGAACCGAAAGCTCCATTGAAGCGGTGAATGACCGATCTTTTCCCGCCCGCATTGAGAACACCCAACCTCTTCGATGAGCCCGTTTCGACGCTTGTTCGCGTCATCGACACGGAAACGGCCGGACAGAAGCTGGAAGAAGATGCGGTCATCGAGATCGGATCGGTCGATCTCGATCTGTCGACGGGCGCTATCTTCAATCCCATGCAGACCTTCTGCGATCCGGGCGGAGTTGTGATCAGCGACGGTGCTCGACGAGTGCATCACATCACCGACGAGATGCTGGCCGGCGCGCCCCCCTTTGCCGAAGCCGCACAGCCATTCCTCACTGAAACCTATGCGGCCCAGCGGGCCGACTTCGATCGCTCACGGCTGAGCTTCACCGGCCGCTGGCTCTGCACCTACAAACTGGCACTGCGCGCCTTTCCGAATGTTCGAGCGCATGGCCTGCAAAGTCTCGTCAAATACGTTCCGCTTAATCTGTCGAGTGTTGAAGAGATGCTTGCCGGTCTTCATCCTCACCGTGCGCTGTTCGATGCGGTTTGCACAGCCGTTCTGCTGCGCCGGATCGCGGAAGAACTCATGCCCCTCTGTCATGACCTAACGGACTTTCTGGACCGCGCCGAGCGCGTGTCGAACGAACCGGCGCTCCTCGCCAAATTGCGTTTCGGTCGCCACAAAGGTGTGCCGATCCGTGAAGTGCCGGCCGACTATCTCGAATGGCTCGTTTCCGAGCCCGACATGAACGCAGATGCGGTTTTCACAGCCAAGCGCCAACTCGCGCTTCGGCAAGTGCGGGGCGAGCGGGCGCTGCCCTCTTCCATCTGACGGGAAGCAACGGGCGAAGTGTCGCTCTGGAACCGACTCGCCGTGCCTGCGGCGAAAGCTAGTTTCCGCCTTCATGAAGCCCTTCGCCGACCTCATCGATGCCCTGACGTTGACGCCGTCTCGAAACGGCAAGCTGCGGCTGATGGTCGAGCACTTCGAGGCGCAGCCCGATCCAGAGCGCGGGCTTGCGTTGGCAGCGATTACGCGCGATCTCGACATCAAGTCCGTGAAGCCGGCCATGCTGCGCGAGCTGGTGGCCGAGCGGATGGACCCGGTGCTGTTCGGCTATTCCTACGACTATGTGGGCGATCTGGCGGAGACGATTTCTCTCGTCTGGCCGACGCCCGAGGCGGGGACCGACGACAGCGCCACAGGCGGGCCGACACTGGCGGAAGTGGTCGAAACGCTGAACGCGGCGACCCGCCAGCAGGGACCGAAACTGGTCGAAGCATGGCTGGATAAGCTCGATTCCTCCGGCCGCTATGCGCTTCTGAAGCTCGTTACCGGCGCGATGAGGATTGGTGTCTCGGCGCGCCTCGCCAAGCAGGCGCTCGCAGATTTCGGTAAGAAGGACGTCAGCGAGATCGAGGAGCTCTGGCACGGACTCGACGTGCCCTATGAGGAGCTCTTCGCCTGGCTTGAGGGGAGGGCGGAGAAACCCGTCTCCGCAGCGAAGTCCCCGTTCCGGCCGGTCATGCTGTCGACGCCGCTCGAAGAGCCGGACTATGGGGTTGTCAGGCCTGACGAATACGCCGCCGAATGGAAATGGGACGGCATTCGCGTGCAGGCGAGTGCCGAGGGCGGTGTCGCAAAGCTCTATTCGCGTACAGGCGACGATATCTCCGGGGCATTCCCCGATCTGATGGACTTTATGACTTTCGATGGCACGCTCGATGGAGAGCTTCTGGTAGCCGTACCGACGCAGGAGAAGTCAGGCCTGCCGACGGTCGAGGACCATGCGGGTAAGCGCAGTGACGATATCGTGGTCGGCACGTTTTCCGACCTTCAGCAGCGCCTCAACCGAAAGACCGTCTCGGCCGCGATGCTCCAGAAATATCCGGTATTCCTGCGCGCCTACGATCTTCTCTTCGAGAATGGCGAGGACTTGCGCAGCGTTCCGTTCGCCGAGCGCCGAAAGCGACTGGACGTTTTCGCAGAGAGGCTGGAACCGACTCGCTTCGACGTCTCGCCCTTCGTGCCGTTCGAGAGTTTCGACGATCTCTCGAAGCTTCGGGCTGAGCCGCCCCACGCCGTCATAGAAGGCCTGATGCTGAAGCGCTGGGACTCGATCTACGTCCCTGGCCGACCGAAGGGCCCATGGTTCAAGTGGAAGCAGGACCCCTATCTGATCGATGCGGTCCTGATGTATGCCCAGCGCGGCCACGGAAAGCGGTCGAGCTTCTATTCGGACTACACCTTCGGTGTCTGGACCGGCGAGATTGATGAACCGGAGCTCGTGCCTGTCGGCAAGGCCTATTTCGGCTTCACCGACGAGGAGCTGAAGCAGCTCGACAAATATATCCGCGACAACACCATCGACCGGTTTGGTCCGGTGCGTTCGGTAAGAGCCGAGCCGGACCATGGGCTCGTGATCGAGGTGGCGTTTGAGGGATTGCAGCGTTCGGGCCGTCACAAATCCGGCGTTGCGATGCGTTTCCCGCGGGTCTCACGGCTGAGATGGGATAAGCCGGCGGCTGAAGCCGACCGGCTGGAAACGCTTCAGGCGATGCTGGATTGAGATCGTCTCTAGTGACTCGCGCAAGGCACAACTCGGTGGAACCAGTCGAAAGCTGAATCCTCAGCGTCGCTTGTTGCGCTGGCGCTCGACATCGCGGGACACGAGATGCGCAATTACCACAAAGCCGGACAAGCCCAGGACGATCCAGAGTATGTTGAGAAGGTCAGCGCTCATCGTCGTTCACCTTGAGGAAGCGAGTTGCCGTTCTGTGAACATAGTAGCTGATGCCAAATCCCGCCAGACTGATGACTGGAACGCCGAGCCCCAATGTTCTGGTCACGGCAGCATTCACAAGCGGCCCGACGCCAATCGCAAGACCGTTGAGATAAGTGACCTGGAGCTTCTCACGCTCCGTCGGTCCGCCTTTCTGGTCGATCAAGGAAAACATGAATTTCGTCTCTGAAAATACGAAACTGGCCCGGCATTTGCCGGGCCAGAATGCGTGTCACAGTCTCGTCGGAGCCCTCAGAAGTTCTCCTCTTCCGTCGGCACCAAAATCTCCCGCTTGCCGGCGTGGTTGGCCGGGCCCACGACGCCTTCGTTTTCCATCTTCTCGATGATCGAGGCGGCGCGGTTGTAGCCGATGGAGAGGCGGCGCTGGATGTAGGAGGTGGACGCCTTGCCATCGCGGAGGACAACCGCGACGGCCTGATCGTAGAGATCGGCGCTCTCGTCGAGATCGTCATCCGATGCTGCCGGAGCGTTCTTCGAGGACGCGCTGTTGCCGCCTCCCTTGCCACCCTTGCCGGAGCCGGACTTGCCGTCGTCTTCATCCTCGTCGTCTTCGAGGACGGCATCGAGGTAGTCTGGCACGCCCTGTGCCTTCAGGTGGCTGACGATGCCTTCGACTTCGGCGTCGTCGACGAATGGGCCGTGGACGCGCTGGATGCGGCCACCGCCGGTCATGAAGAGCATGTCGCCCATGCCGAGCAGCTGTTCGGCCCCGCTCTCGCCGAGCATGACGCGCGAGTCGATTTTCGACGTCACCTGGAAAGAGATGCGGGTCGGGAAGTTCGCCTTGATCGTGCCGGTGATCACGTCGGTCGAGGGACGCTGGGTCGCCATGATGACGTGGATGCCGGCGGCACGGGCCATCTGGGCGAGGCGTTGGACGGCGCCTTCGATCTCCTTGCCTGCAACCATCATCAGGTCGGCCATCTCGTCGATGATGACGACGATGTAGGGGAGGGGCTGCAGGTCGAACTCTTCCGTCTCGAAGATCGGCTCGCCGGAATCCCGATCAAAGCCGGTCTGCACCGTGCGCGACAGGGTCTCGCCCTTGGCCTGTGCCGTGCGGACGCGCTGGTTGAAGCCGTCGATATTGCGAACGCCGACCTTCGCCATCTTGCGATAGCGATCCTCCATCTCGCGCACCGTCCATTTGAGGGCAACGACCGCCTTCTTGGGGTCCGTGACGACGGGGGAGAGGAGATGCGGAATGCCGTCATAGATCGACAGTTCGAGCATCTTCGGGTCGATCATGATCAGGCGGCATTCGGCCGGCGAATGCCGGTAGAGCAGTGAGGAGATCATGGTGTTGATCGCCACAGACTTGCCCGAGCCGGTCGTGCCCGCGACAAGAAGGTGCGGCATCTTGGCGAGGTCGGCGATCACTGGCTCGCCGCCGATCGTCTTGCCGAGCGCGACGGGCAGGCGACCTTTGTGCTGGGCGAAGGTGGGCGAGTCGATCATCTCGCGGAAATAGACCGTCTCACGCTTCGGGTTCGGCAGTTCGATACCGATTGCGTTCTTTCCGGGGATGACGGCGACACGGGCCGCGATGGCGCTCATCGAGCGGGCGATGTCGTCGGCAAGACCGATGACGCGGCTCGACTTGATGCCGGGGGCGGGTTCAAGCTCATAGAGCGTCACGACCGGGCCAGGCCGCACTTCCATGATCTCGCCCTTCACGCCGAAGTCCTGGAGCACGCTTTCCAGAAGCCGAGCATTGTCGGCGAGGGCCGCCTCGGAAAGCGTTTCGTCGAGATAGGGTGCCGGAGGCGGCGTCAGATATTCGACCGACGGAAGCTCGAAGGTTTCCGGATCGGGAAGCTCGAGCTTGGGCTGCATGGCGAGCGCCTTGCCAGAGCCGTTGCGCAGCTGGTTCTGCTGACCGGTGATCGTGCGGGTCTGCGGCACGGCACGTCCGGTTGGCAGATCCTGAGAGGACGGGGACGGCGCATGGGCGCGCGGCATCTGCCGCTGCTGGCGCTCGGCCTGCTGCGGTCCCTGTGCTGGCTGACCGGCATCGAAATCCGGCTCCTGGCGCTGAGGCTGCGGTGCCTCGGCCTTCGGGCGGCGGCCCGGGAAAGCGACGATATTGCCGGGCAGGAGACCGCGCCAGCCGCCTTCGGCAGGTTGGGGTGCCGGCTCGGGTTGAGGCTCCGCATAGGTCTCGTCGCCGCGATAGCCGTCGTCATAGCCCTCGTAATTCGGGTCGCCTTCCGCGTTCTGCTCACCGGCACGGAACCAGGCGTGATTGGCGAAGGGATCGGCTTCGGAAGGTGCTTGGACGGGTGCTTCGAAGGGTGCGTCGAAACGGCCGGTTACCTGCGGCAGGCCATAGGGATCGGCAGCCGGTTGTGGAGCGGGAGCCGGCCGGCTTTCCATCGCTGGCTGGGAGAAGTCGTCCTCGTCCGCCTGATCGGCAAACGGATCGACGAAACCGGCGGCCGGGCCTTGGCCGGGCATGCGGATCGAGACGCCGCGATGGGCGACTTCCGGTTCATGCGGCGGCTGGACGGCCGGCATTTGGGGAGCGACCGGGCCGAGTTGCGGCTCGGCGCGACGGAGCAGCGATGGATCGCGGACGAGGGGCGCGGGTTCGGCATGGTCGTTCCACTCGTCGAAGCGGTCGCCGAATTCGCGGCGACGCTCTGCCCGCTTGGCACGGACGCGGTCGATCGCCGAACGGGCCGAGAAAACGACATGCGCCAGCGCGCCCATGGCAAGGGCAAACTTGCCCTCCTGTCCGTCGAGTTCGTCCTGCTGTGCTGCATGATAGGCAGATGCGCGATGCTGAGCGTTTATCGGTGCGGGACGGCTGCCGGTCTTGAGGTCCCACAGACCAGAACCGCCGAGGAAGAGCCGCACGCCGGGAACTACTGCGAGAAGGCCGACCGGGACGGCCCAGAATCCCGATGGGTAGCCGCCAAAGAAGAGTGCAGGCACCTTGAGAACAATGTCACCGAGGACACCGCCGAGGCCGATCGGCAGCGGCCAGCTTTCGCTTTCAGGCAGGCAACCGAGGGCCGCGCAGACGAGTGCGATACCGGCGACCGCGAGCCAGCCTTTGCGCGCCAGCCGATCGAGCGGCCGGCCGATGAGGTAGAAGACGCCCCAAATGAGCGGCCAGAGAACGATGAGCGCTGCACCGAGGCCGAGAACCTGCATCAGGAGATCGGCGGTAATCGCGCCGGATGCGCCGGCCGCGTTCTCGATTGCCTGTCGGTTGGCCTGGCTCCACGAGGGATCGGCGACATTCCAGGTTGCGATCGAGGTCGCGAAGAAGACCGATAGGCCGATCATGCCTAATCCCGCGCCCAGTTCGGCCTGTCGCTTGAGGTTCATACGCTTGCCGCTTGCGCCATCCGCCGTGATCGTCATTTCGCCGCCCGTCTTGAGGTGGATTAATAGTCTCTGCGCCGCGCTCCATACGAGGCGCGGACGTGTCCTCCACACATTAGGACCGCGCTGGTTAAGCGGCCTTTAAGCTTAAGGCGCCGTTACCGTTTCCGGCGCCGCTCATTGTTCGAGACTTGAACGGAGCGGCAGAAGTCGACAACTCTTTGAAACGTAACGATCGAAAGCGAATTCCGCCGTTGGGGCGTGAGAAGAGGTAGAAGATGATGGATATCGAGCACCAAACACGGGACGGTGGTGGCCGTTTCACCACATCGAGTGGAGCCGCCGAACTCACTTATGTTTGGCAGGATACCGAGACCGTGGTCTTCGATCACACATTCGTGCCGCCGGAAGAGCGCAGCAAGGGTATCGCGGCAGAGCTGGTGAAGGCCGGCGCCGCCTGGGCGCGTCAGGAAAATCTGAAAGTCGTGCCGCAATGCCCGTATGTGGCTGTGATGTTCCGGAGAAGTCCCGAGGAATACGCGGATATCGCAGCCTGAGCCGCAGGCCTGAGGGCGAACATAACGGCTCTTAGTGCCGAAAACGAAAAGAGGCGCCCCTTCGGACGCCTCTCTCTCGTTCAGTCCGACCGGAAGATCGATCAGGAATGGTAGGCGACCTCGCCGTGATAGGCGAGATCGAGGCCCTGACGTTCGTCTTCCTGGGACGGACGCAGACCGATCGTCAGATCGACGATCTTGAACGCGATCACTGAGACGACACCACTCCATACAATGGTGATCAGCACACCGACGACCTGAGCCCAGACCTGGGAGACCATGGTTACGCCTTCACCATAGCCGATACCGCCGAGCGCGCTCGAGGTGAAGACACCGGTTCCGATGGCGCCGATGATACCGCCGATGCCGTGGATGCCGAAAACGTCCAGGCTGTCGTCATATTGCAGCTTGTTCTTGACCACCGCGACGAAGAAGTAGCAGCCGGCGCTGGCGATTGCGCCGAGAACGATCGCGCCAACGGGGCCGATCGTGCCGCAGGCCGGCGTCACGGCGACGAGGCCTGCGACGATGCCGGAAGCACCGCCCAGCATCGAGGCCTTGCCGCGCATCGCCGCTTCGATCGCGCACCAGGCAACGAGCGCGCCGGCAGTGGCCGTGAAGGTGTTGATCATCGCCAATACGGCGGCTGCGGTCGATTCGAGGTTCGAACCTGCATTAAAGCCGAACCAGCCGACCCAGAGGATCGCGGCGCCGACCATGGTGAGCGTCATCGAATGCGGAGCCATGTTGTCCCGCCCGAGGCCGATGCGCTTACCCACGAGGAAGGCCCCGACGAGAGCCGCGATGCCCGCATTGATGTGGACCACCGTGCCACCGGCAAAGTCGATTGCCGCGATCCCGCCCGAGACCGCGCCAGTGAAGATGAGGCCAGCGCCGTCCCAGACCATGTGGGCCACGGGATAGTAGGAGAACGTCGTCCAGATAAGGACGAAGGCGATGACTGCTGAGAACTTGATGCGTTCTGCAAAGCCACCGACGATCAGTGCGGGCGTAATGACGGCGAATGTCATCTGGAAGGCGATGAAGAGATATTCCGGTATCTCCACGCCGTCTGTGAAGGTCGCCGCGGTCGATTCCACGGTGACCCCTGCAAGGAACAGTTTGCCGAGACCGCCCCAGAAGTATCCCGTACCTCCGCCAAAGGCGAAGGAATAGCCGTAGACCACCCAGGCGATGATCATGACGCCTGAGATCATCGTGCACTGCATCAGCACCGAGAGCATGTTTTTCGCGCGCACGAGGCCGCCATAGAAGAGGGCGAGACCCGGCATGGTCATGAAGAGCACGAGGAGGGTCGCCGTCATCATCCAGGCGACATCGCCCTTGTCGACCGTCGCGACAGCGGCTTCCTCGATACCGGCGCCACCCGATGCGACCGTTTCCTGCGCGAGCGCCGCAGAAGCCTGAAGGAAAGCGGCAAGAGCCGCGGATGCTGCCGCCATGGGCCGCAGGATGCTGTGTCTGGTCACGTTTGGACGCCCCTCATACAAGTTTTGCCGGCGCCTGTAGAAGTGCGCCGCAACATTCCGAAGGTCGGGAATCAAGCAGCGTGCCAATTCCCTGTGCCTTGCGGAAAGGGCTGGCTTAAAAGAAAGGTGAGCGCTTATTGTCTAAATAGCGTGCTGTTGCCTAGAAATTACTCATAGATTTCTGGCGGTGTTTAAAAATTTGAAGGTAGGAACGGCAAAGGGCCCGCCGCAAGGCGAGCCCTTCTTTGGATCCCTTGGGGGATCGCTCGTTTCGATTTCGCCGATCAGCGCTGGCCGCTGGCGAATTCCGGATAGGCTTCGACGCCCACTTCGGCCCGGTCGAGACCGAGCGCCTCTTCCTCTGCCGAAACGCGCAGGCCCATAGCCGCCTTGATGATGCCGAAGATGACAAGGCTCGCGACAAAGGTGAAGACACCGTAGGCAACGATACCGATGAGCTGCGTGACGAAGCTCGCATCGCCGTTCGTCGCCGGAACGATGATCGTGCCCCAGATGCCCGCAACAAGGTGGACCGGGATCGCACCGACCACGTCGTCGATCTTCAGCTTGTCGAGCAGCGGAACCGTGAAGACCACGATGACACCACCGACGCCGCCGATGAGGATCGCCTGCCAGGCGGTCGGAGCGAGCGGCTCCGCCGTAATCGAGACGAGACCGGCGAGCGCACCGTTGAGCACCATCGTCACGTCGACGCGGCCATAGATCGCCTGAAGGAGGATCATCGTCACGACGACACCGCCGGCAGCTGCAAGGTTGGTGTTGGCGAAGATGCGACTGACGTCGCTGACATCACCGATCGTGCCCATGGCAAGCTGCGAAGCGCCGTTGAAGCCGAACCAGCCGAGCCAGAGGATGAACGTGCCGAGGGTTGCGAGCGGGATCGAGGAACCCGGCATCGGAACGCCCGTGCCGTCTTTGGCAAAGCGACCCGTGCGGGCACCAAGCAGAAGCGCGCCAGCAAGGGCTGCCCAGCCGCCGACCGAGTGAACCAGCGTCGAGCCGGCGAAGTCGGAGAAGCCCATCTCGGAGAGCCAGCCTGCACCCCACTGCCAGGACCCGGCGATCGGGTAGATGAAGCCTGTCAGAATGATCGTGAAGACCATGAACGAGCCGAGCTTGATACGCTCAGCGAGCGTGCCCGAAACGATCGAGGCGGCCGTAGCAACGAAGACCATCTGGAAGAACCAGTCGGACGCCGTCGAATAGCCGGTGGAAAGCGCATCGCCGCCGACCGGATCCCAGGCATAAGGTGCCAGCGTGCCGATATAGCCGCCGTCGACACCCGTATACATGAGGCTGTAGCCGCAGGCCCAGTACATGATGCCGGCTGTCGAGTAGAGACCGATGTTCTTCAGGCACTGCATCGACACGTTCTTGGAACGCACAAGTCCGGCCTCGAGCATGGCGAAGCCCGCTGCCATCCACATGACGAGGAAGCCGCCAATGAGGAAGAGCAGTGTATTGAAGATGTAGGCTGTCTGGTCGCCCGGGGCACCGCCGCCGGACGAGGCCGCGGCATCAGCCGCTGGAGCGGCTGCGTCAGCCGCCGCATCGGCGGCCGGCGCAGCAGCGTCCTGCGCAAAGGCAGCGGTGGCCGTGAGGCCCGCACCAAGCGCCGTGTAGAAAATCAGTTTCTTCAATTTCATTCTATCGTCCCTTCTCACCCTCAAAGCGCGCTCGAATCGGTTTCGCCGGTGCGGATGCGAACCGCCTGATCGATTCCGTAGACGAAGATCTTGCCGTCGCCGATCTGGCCGGTCTTGGCGGCGGCCTGAATCGCTTCGATCGTCTTGTCGACGGACTCGTCACCGACCACGACTTCGACCTTCAGCTTGGGAAGAAAGCTGACCGCGTATTCGGTGCCACGGTAGATTTCCGTGTGTCCCTTCTGGCGGCCGTAGCCTTTGACCTCGGTGACAGTCAGCCCCTGGATCCCAACGCCGGTCAGCGCTTCGCGCACCTCGTCGAGTTTGAATGGCTTGATGATCGCCATTACGATTTTCATGTTCACCTCGAACCTGTTGCGGCGGCTCAAGCCGCAGGTGTTGAGCCAAGAATGCGCCGCAGCATCATGCGGCGACTGCCCAACTCAGATTCAAGCTTTGTGCCAAACTCGAGATTTGGTCTCGAAACCCCATGGGGATGGCGGGTTTAACGGATAGGCAATATCAACGGCGGGGCCGGCGTCGGCTCTGCCTACGAATTGTGCGATATTGCATTGCACATTCTGATTAAAAAACATGCAGATTAGGGCGCTGCATGATTTCGGCATGCGATCTTATTATCCGAACGACCGCTCCGCAGGCGAAAACTGCTTGGAATCAGCCCTTTCGCGGGCGTATGAGGCCTTCTTGCGCGACCGAAGCGACAAGCACTCCGTCGCTAGAGTAGAGACTGCCCCTTGTGAGGCCGCGCCCGCCTGAGGATGACGGGCTGTCCTGGGCGTAAAGCAGCCAGTCCGATGCCCGGACCGGTCGGTGAAACCACATGGAGTGGTCAAGGCTCGCGGCCTGCACCCGTTCGTCGAACACCGAGAGACCGTGCGCAAAGAGCGATGTGTCCAACAGCGTCATGTCGGAGAGATAGGCGAGGACAGCGGCGTTGAGGTTCGTGTCGTTGCCGATCTCGCCGCTGCAACGGACCCAGATGCGCTGGATCGGGTCGAGTTTGTTCTCAGTCAGATAATGATCGAGCATGATCGGCCGGAACTCGATGGGGCGCGGCCTCTGCCAGTATCGCTTTACGGCGGGCGGCGCATGTTCGAGGATTTTTTCCGTTAGTGCTTCGCCGTGGGGTATTTCGTCCGGTGACGGGACGTCCGGCATTTCGATCTGGTGATCAAACCCATCTTCAAGCACCTGGAAGGACGCTGAAAGAAGAAAGATCGCCCGGCCATGCTGTATCGCGACAACGCGCCTCGTGGTGAACGAGCCGCCGTCGCGGATGCGATCGACATCGTAGATGATTGGCGCGGACGGGTCCCCGCCGCGCAGAAAATAGCTATGCAGCGAATGGCAGAAACGATCGGCCGGCACCGTGCGCTGAGCCGCGACAAGAGCCTGCGCCACCACCTGTCCGCCGAAGACGCGTTGCCAGGTCTGATCGGCGCTCACGCCGCGAAACAGGTTCTCCTCGATCTTTTCCAGATCAAGTATCTCCAGAAGCTGCGATACGGCTTTCATGTCTGTGGTCGTTCCCTTCTCGCAGGTCATGCGGCGATTGAGCCTTTCGAAGCTCTGGTGCTCGGCGCTCACCAAACCATATGCTTTGAAAAGAGTTCGTCCATGGCGAACATGGGCTGGAGACTGAGGAGAGCTGACGATGGCCGAACAAGCGACGGATTTTTCCGCGGGCGACATTGAGGCAGGCGAGCGCGCCGATATCCTGATTGCGGGCGCGGGCTATGTCGGGCTGACACTGGCTGTCGCGATAAAATCTGCCGCGCCTTCTCTCGACGTGCGCCTCGTCGACATCGCGCCGGAGGGGGTCTGGAAGAAGGATGGCCGCGCATCCGCTATCGCCGCCGCTGCCATCCGCATGCTCGATCAGCTCGACGTCTGGAACTCGGTCGAGGACGAGGCTCAGCCGATCACCGAGATGATCGTGACGGACTCCAGAACCAGCGACGTGGTCCGCCCGGTGTTTCTCACCTTCGGCGGCGAGGCCGAGCCCGGCGAGCCTTTCGCGCATATGCTCAGCAATCAGGTTCTGAATGGCGCCCTACGCGAAAAGGCGGCCGAGATCGGTGTTTCGATCGAGCAGGGCGTCGGCGTTTCAGCGATTCATCCGAAATCCGCGCGCATCGACATCGACCTCACGGATGGCCGCAGGCTGACGACCCGGCTGCTGGTTGCCTGCGACGGCGTCAACTCGAAAATTAGATCCATGGCCGGCATCCAGACCGTCCGTAAGGAATACGACCAAGCCGGCATCGTCGCGACCGTCTCCCATGAGCGACCTCACGAAGGGCGGGCGGAGGAGCATTTCCTGCCCTCCGGCCCATTCGCCATCCTGCCGCTCAAGGGCAATCGCTCATCGCTCGTTTGGACCGAGAACACTCGCAAGGCGAAGGAGCTCGTCGAGGGCGACGAGCTGGTCTTCGAGCTCGAACTGGAGCAGCGCTTCGGCCACAAGCTGGGAGCGATCAGCCTCGAAGGTGGCCGCAAGGCCTTTCCGCTCAGCCTGACGCTTGCCCGCAGCTTCGTGAAGCCGCGCGTCGCTCTATGCGGTGACGCCGCCCACGGCATTCATCCGATTGCGGGGCAGGGGCTCAATCTCGGCTTCAAGGATGCGGCGGCACTCGCCCAGACCATCGTAGAAGCCGAGCGCGGTGGGCTCGATATCGGCGCGATCGACGTTCTGGAGGAATATCAGCGCTGGCGCCGCTTCGACACGGTCCAGATGGGCATGACGACCGACATCCTGAACCGGCTCTTCTCCAACGACAGCAGCCTGCTGCGCTCGGTCCGCTCCTTCGGTCTTTCACTGGTCGACCGCGCCCCACCGCTGAAGGAGTTCTTCATCTCCCAGGCGGCGGGACTGACCAATGGTCCGTCGCCGCGCCTCTTGCAGGGCGATCCGATCTGATATCGCGTCGGTCTGTCGGTACGATACCATCGGGCGATTGCGGTTCTTGGAAGAGGACGCTAGGAAGCGTGGCGAATCCACGGCCCAAACGCCTGCGCCGCACTTCCGGCTGCGAATGAGGCCCACTGAAAGCAGATCGGAGCCATAGACGCATGACGACCGGCGGAATTTTCTTTGTTCTTCTCCTGATCGCCCTGATCGCGGTCATGCCGATCTGGCCATATTCGCGTCGCTTGACGATCGGCCCGCTGATGATAGTCGGCCTGCTTCTCGTCGCCGTTCTCGTGCTGATCCTGATCGGCATTCTCTGACGCATCGATAGTTTCACTTGTCGAACGCAAAACGGGCATCCTGCCGGATGCCCGTTTTGCTGTGTCGTCGTATTTGTGCCGGAAGGCGCTTGTCAGAATTTCGGCGCTTCCTTGCCGGCTGCGCGATAGGCCGAGCGGAGTGTATTCGCCATCAGCATGCCGATGGTCATCGGGCCGACGCCGCCCGGAACGGGCGTGATGGCCTTGGCCTTCTCGGCTGCCTCGTCGTAAGCGACATCGCCCACGAGCCGGGTCTTCGGCGTTCCATCGTCCTTGGTGCCCTTTTCGGGTGCATCGATCCTGTTGATGCCGACATCGACGACCACGGCACCTTCTTTCACGTAATTGCCCGTCACCATCTCCGGCCGGCCGACGGCAGCCACCAGAATATCGGCGTTGGCGCAGACGGCGGCGAGGTTTTTGGTGCGCGAATGGGCGATGGTGACGGTCGCATTGGCGGCGAGCAAGAGCTGGGCCATCGGCTTGCCCACGATGTTGGATCGGCCGACGATGACGGCGTTGAGACCCGAAAGATCGTCGCCCAGAACGTCGCGGATCATAACCATGCAGCCGGCCGGCGTGCAGGGCACGAAGGCTTCGTCTGCCGCGCCCGTAGCGATGCGCCCGACATTGATCAGGTGAAAGCCGTCTACATCCTTGTCGGCGTCGATCGCCTGGATCACCTTGCCCTCGTCTATCTGTTTGGGCAGCGGCAGCTGGACGAGGATGCCGTGGATCGTATCATCCTTGTTGAGATCGTCGACGATCTTCAGAAGATCCGCCTCGCTCGTATCCTCGGGCAGTTCGTGCTTGACCGATTTGAACCCGCATTCTTCCGCGCGCTTCGCCTTCGAGCCGACATAGACCTGGCTTGCCGGATCGGATCCCACGATGACCACCGCGAGCCCTGGCTGGAGGCCAGTCTCTTCCTTCAGTTTCTTGGTCTGTTGGGTGACCTCTTCGATGATCGACTTGGATCGCGCCTTGCCGTCCATGATCGTTGCGTCGCTCATGAGTCTCATTCCTCCCGAATATGATGCGCGGCGCCCGCCACTCTCCTTCGAATAGGGGGAACTATAGGGCTAGGGCAAGAAAGGCACGGAGGGCGGTCGAGCCCGATCGGGTGAAAAATGCTGGCCGGATGGGGATGTCGGCGCGCCAAGACACGCGGAGCTTCGCGTCAAACCCCCTTGCCGAACATCCGCTTCAGCATTTCGGCCATCGGGCCTTTTTCAGGCACCTTGACCTGCGGGCCTGTTCCTCGAGCCTGATGGATGTGGCTCTTGCCCTTGGCGGGCTTGCCGGTTTCATTGGGTTTCGGTGTCTTTGGAGGCTTTGACGCGGTCGAGGCATTCGGGCCGCCCGCCGTCGAGATCTTGTTCATGAAGCTCGCGTCCTCGCCCTTCACCAGCGGCTCGATATTGCGCGCGATCGTGTCGAGGAGAGGCTCCAACCACTCCCTGTCGGCTTTGGAAAAATCGCCCAGCACATGGGGCGTGACCGCCTCCTTCCGGCCCGGATGGCCGATGCCGAGACGCATGCGGCGATAGTCCCTGGTGCCGAGATGGGCGTCCGTGGAGCGCAGGCCATTGTGCCCCCCGTTCCCGCCGCCGGTCTTTACCTTCACCCGGCCGGGATCGAGATCGAGTTCATCATGGACGACGATCACGTCCTTCGGGTCGATTTTGTAGAACCGCGCGGCTTCGCCGATCGATCGTCCGGAGTCGTTCATGAAGGTGAGGGGCTTGAGGAGAAGTACCTTTTCACCGCCGATCTGGCCCTCGGAAATCTCGCCGGAGAACTTCTTCGACCATGACGAGAAGCTTGGATCTCGCGCGATCTCGTCGACGGCCATGAAGCCGATATTGTGCCGATTGTCGGCATATTTCGGACCGGGATTGCCAAGGCCTGCGATGAGGATCATGGAGCGTTCCTTTTATCGGGACTTCGGAACCAAAACGGCCGGATGAAACACCCGGCCGTTCGATACATCTGGCGAATGAGAGCGTGAGACGCCAGCCTATTCCGGGCCGGCCTTGGTCTCGCCTTCGACGGTCTGGGCGTCCTGCTCGGTGACTTCGGTCGCCTCGACCTCGTCGGCCTGCGGAGCCTCGTCCTCGGAGATGTCGCCTTCTTCTTCCTCGGAGCGCAGCGCTGCCGGGGTTGCGATCGTCGCGATCGCGAAGTCGCGGTCGGTGATCGTGAACTCGACGCCCTTCGGCAGCTTGACTGCGGAGGCTGCCAGCGTGTCGCCGATTTCCTTATCCGTCAGATCGATCGTGAAGTATTCCGGAATGGCGTTCGCGGAGCACTCGACCTCGACCGCATGGCGCACGATGTTGAGGACGCCGCCGCGCTCGAGCCCAGGAGAGGCCTCTTCGTTCTCGAAGTGAACCGGGATTTCGACCGTCACGCGGGTCTTTTCGCCGACGCGCAGAAAGTCCACATGCTCCAGGAAGTCGCGCACCGGATCGAGCTGGTAGTCGCGCGGGAGAACTTTGATCTTCTCCTTGCCTACCGTGATCGTCGCGAGATTGGTCATGAAGCCGCCGGCGTGAAGCGCAAGGAAAGTTTCCTTGTAGGGGAGCGCGATCGGCAGAGGATCTTTGTTGTCGCCGTAGATGACGGCTGGAATCATGGCGTTGCGGCGCAAAGCTCTGGCGGCCCCCTTGCCGACCTTTTCGCGCTTCTCGGCCTTGACCTCGAAGGTCTGATGCATGGTTTTGTCCTTTGACTGTTGAGGTGGTCGCCCGGCCGCGTCTCGTGCCGGAAACGACGAAAAGCGGCCTGCCACTGGCAAACCGCCCATCTCCGCGCTGCCTCCAAGGGTGTCTGCGCGGACGCCGCAGCCTATAACGCAGGCCTGCCTTGAGGGCAAGCGGGCCGCGTGACGGCTCTTTTCGAGGCGCGTTCGCGTCAGCCGTCGAGAAAACGGGTGGTGCGCGGGGCGGAGCGCTCGATAGTCCGCGGTCGCGGCAATACGACCTCGTCGGGTTTCTCGACGGTTCAGAAGTAGCGGCTGGCCCAGGCCGCGATGATGCCGGCAGCGTATTCGGCATCGGCGCCATCGGTTAGAAAATGCGTCGCGCCTTCCAGCGAGACGAAGCTCTTGGAATGGCGTGCCCGGTCGTGAATCATCCGTGCGTTCTCGATGCCGACGACATCGTCCGTCGGCGAATGCATCACGAGGAGAGCTATATTGAGGGCATCGATCCGTTCGGGCTGAGGCTGGTCTTTCAGATCGTCGACAAACTTCCGGGCAATGGTGAAGGTCCGTCCACCGAGTTCGACCTCGGCGCGTCCATCCTTGCGTATGGCGTCGAGCGCATCCTCGAAATTGTGGGTCACGTGCCAGGCGTCGTAGGGCGCGGCAATCGTCACGACGGCTTTGCATTCTGGAATATCGCTTGCCGCCGCGATCGCCACCGCGCCGCCTAAGCTATGCCCAACGATCAGCTTGGGAGCGGCGTAGTTCTCACGCAGGAAACCGGCGGCTGCGACCGTATCGGCGCGGTCGGTCGAGAAGTTCGTATATTCGAAATCGCCTTCGCTCTGGCCGATACCGGAGAAGTCGAAGCGTAGGGTTGCGATCCCCGCCTCGGCGAGGGCGCGGCTCACTTTGACGCTTGCGAGGAAATCCTTGCCGCAGGTGAAGCAGGAGCAGAACAGCGCGTAGGCCACCGGATCAGCGTCGGGCACTTCGAGCCGCGCGGAAATCCTGTTTCCGTTCGAACCCGTGAACTCGACGGCTCTGCTTTCGGTCATGTCACTTTCCGCGTGGTGATCTGGCGGAAAGGGTAGGACGCAGTAGAAGGAAAGCCACCAGCGCCAAGGCGCCGCCGCCTGACGAGCGGCGCGATTGGGTCCGCAGGCCGATCAGTCGAAGAGGCTGGAAACCGATTCTTCTGAAGCCGTCCGCGCGATCGCTTCGCCGAGGAGATTGGCCGTGGTCACGATGCGGATATTGTCGGTCTCGCGAATCGCCTTGGTCGGCTCGATCGAATCCGTGATGACCAGCTCCTGCAGGCTGGAAGCGGCAATACGGGCCGCCGCGCCGCCGGAGAGGACGCCGTGGGTGATGTAGGCCGAGGCGCTGTTTGCGCCGGCATCGACGAGCGCTGCGGCGGCGTTGCAGAGCGTGCCGCCCGAATCGATGATGTCGTCGATCAGGATGCAGTTCCGGCCGTCGACATCGCCGATGATGTTCATGACTTCCGATTCGCCTGGCCGCTCGCGCCGCTTGTCGACGATGGCGAGCTGTGCGTCGAGCCGCTTGGCCAGAGCGCGGGCACGCACCACGCCGCCGACGTCCGGCGACACGACGGTGAGGTTCGAAAGGTCCTGATGCTCCTTGATGTCACGGGCAAAGAGCGGGATCGCGAAAAGGTTGTCTGTCGGGATGTCGAAAAAGCCCTGGATCTGCCCGGCATGAAGATCGAGGGTCATCACCCGGTCGGCGCCGGCATGGGTAATGAGGTTGGCGACGAGCTTGGCGGAGATCGGTGTGCGGCCGCCGGCTTTCCGATCCTGTCGCGCATAGCCGAAATAAGGGAGGACGGCGGTGATGCGCTTGGCCGAGGCGCGGCGCATCGCGTCGATGATGATCAACAGCTCCATCAGGTGGTCGTTGGCGGGGTAGGACGTCGACTGGAGAATGAAGACGTCTTCGCCGCGCACGTTTTCCTGAATCTCGACGAAGATTTCCTGGTCGGCGAAACGGCGGACCAGAGCCTCGCCCACCGGAAGCTCCAGATATTTCGCCATCGCCTCCGCAAGCGACCGGTTGGAGTTGCCGCTGAAAATTTTCATCACGCTAGTCCGTGTCTCGGCTGTTCCGTCACATCCTTTGCCCCGGGAGCCTGCCGGACGGCTCCCGCGGACGCGCCGCTTTCGCCAGCGCGCTTTACCAGCCTGCCGGGAAACTTCAACCCAAACACCGTTGGGAGTTTCTGGAGATGGTTACGGCTTGTTGCCGTGACATCAACCTGAGGCCTGCGGAAGGCTCTGTGCTTCCTGAAGTGTCGTTCTCGCAACGCGGTCGAGCACCGTACGATCGACGCCCGCCCAAGGACCATCAGGCGACTTAGCGTAACGCTCCTGGCCTTGGATGCGGTGAATGCGCTCGTCATTGGGATCGAGAACGTCCCAGACATAGACCAGCACCGATTGATCGCCCTCATCGAAGGCGCTGAAATATCCTTTGAGGCGTACCGATGCCTGTCCATCGGATGCCGGGCGAATGGTGACGCTGGAGCGGCCTGCTTCGTCGGAGAGGGCCTGAGCGAGAATATTGGCCTGCTCGTTCGGCGCGCCGACGAGTGGCAGGAACTGAACCTCCGATGTCGACCGGCCGAGCGCCGCGGATTGCGTCTGAGTCTGCGTCTGTGGCGCGGGTGCGGGTTGGGACGGCGGCGCAATGCTTGCCTGCTGTTGCGCCGTGGACGCGTCGTTGTCGTCGGAATAGGTCGGCTGCTCGTATGTCTCTGCCGGCTGCTGAACTGTCTGCTGGTTGGAGGACGGCGCAAGGAGCGGCGCCGACTGAATATTGTTCGATGTCGGCGCAGCTTGTTGATAACCGTCGTTCGGCTGAGCCGAGGCGTTCTGCTGATACCCGCTGTTCTGCTGGTAGCCCGCTTTTTGCTGATAGTCTGGATTTTGCTGCGCTGGCTGCTGATAGCCCGCATTCTGTGGCTGGTAGCCCCCCGGCAGCTTTTCGACTGGGTAGGGCGGCGTCGGCGCGGACATGCCGCCATAGCCGCTGGAAAGATCGCTTCCCGACCCCGCGGGGTTGGGGGAGGGCGACCCGTATACGCCGCCGCCCGAGCCGATCGAAGCTGGCGGAACCAGATTGCCATCGACGCTCGACATCATCTCCACGCCAGAACACGCACTGAGCATGCCCGGAGTCATGGCCGCGATAAGAAGGGTAGCCTTCTTTCGATCGAAGCGTCGCTGTCCGGTCACGTTGGTCAAGCCTCTTGCTTATCCCGCCATTCGCTCCGTCCGGCCGGAGGAACGTGTGTCGTGTGACGCTGGGAGAAAAAGCTTGATGGGTGGTGAAGAGAACCTGACCCCGATACCTATAAGTTGTCGGGCACAGTAAACGGAGTCTTGACGGCGTTACCCGTCAGGGCCGGATCACCGGAAGATCGAGCGAGAGTTTCGAGAACGGCTCCGGCGCGCCTTCCGTGGTGAGATAGGTCCGGCCCAGGGTCATCGCGGTACCGCTTTCCGAGTCCATGATGATCATATGAGCAAACAGCGTCATGTCCGGCACGATCTCAGCCGCATTGCCCGACATGAACATCGGTGCATCCATCCAGGACGGCGCATAGCTGGCCCCGAGTGAATAGCCGCAGGCCGACAGGCGGTGGCGGGCGAGATCGTGTTCTTCCATGACCGTCGCATGGGCGTCGAACACGTCGCCGAAGGTCTTGCCGGGCCGCATTGTTTTTTCCACCGCTTCGAGCGCTTCGGTCGCGGCGGCGTAGAGCTCCTGATGGCGCTCCGTTGGCTCGCCGATGATGACCGTGCGCATCAGAGCCGAATGATACTGCGCTTTGACGCCTGCCCATTCGAGGGTGAGCTGATCCTGCTCCTTCAGCTTGCTGCGTCCTGACTTGTAGCGGCAAAGAAGGGCCGCTTCCCCGGAACCGAGAATGAAGGGATTGGCCGGATAGTCGCCGCCTTTTTTCAGGATCGTGCCCTGAAGAACCGCGAGGAGCTCGCCTTCGTCGGCGCCCGGCTTGATCAGCGGCAGGACCTCTTCATAGGCCTCGTCGGCCAGGCGGGTCGCTTCGCGAACCTGCGTGATCTCGGCCGGTGATTTCACGGCGCGGATCAATGGGATCAGGAGCGATGCATCCTTGAGCGAAGCGAAGGAGTCGAGACGCTCCTCGACCATCCTGCCGTTGGCCGCGGTGAGGCCATGGGTTGCCCATTCGACGCCGATCTTGGCGCCGAGGAGGTCCATATCTTCCAGCATGTCGCGCAGTTCGATCACCGGATCGGCGCTTCCCCGGTCCCGCCAGACGATGACGGTTTCGATGATCGAGGTTTGTCGTGCCTGCCGCATATCGGCCGAGCGCGTGAGGAGCCGCATCTGGCCGTCGGCAGTGAAAACCAGGCACTGGAAGAAGCAGAAGCCGAAGGAGTCGTAGCCGGTGAGCCAGTACATGGATTCCTGGGAGAAGAGCATCAGCGCATCGAGCTTCTCCTCCTTCATCCGCGCCATGAGGCGTGCCTGTCGGGCTTCGTATTCCTCGCGAGTGAAATGCAGCATGACGTTCAGCCTTTGACCGCGATTGCTGAAAGCTGGCGTCCGTAATCCGGATCGCCGCGATGTGTCGCCCGGCGGAAAGAGAAGAACCGCTGATCGCCATAGGTACATATACCGACGGACCGACCGTCAACGCCGGCCTTGTTCAGGCGCTCTACGATCAGGCCGGGCAGGTCGAACTGATATTTGCCGGGCGCGACGCCGTCTTCGAAGAACCGGCGAGCGGACGGACCGGCAGCCTCGACAGCCTCGTCGAGACGCTCCGCGCCCACCTCGTAACTGGCTTGGCTGATAGTCGGGCCGAGAATCGCCGTGATACGCGAAAGTTTGGCGCCAAGGCTGACCATGGCTTCGAGGGTCGCCTCGATGACCCCGCCGGTCGCGCCCTTCCAGCCGGCATGGGCTGCGGCGACGACACCCGCTTCTGCATCTGCAAAAAGGATCGGTCCGCAATCGGCCGTGACCACGCCGACAGCAAGACCTTTCGTCTTTGTCACGACGGCATCGGCTTGTGGACGCTCGTCGCCGAACGGCTCTTCTACGATGACGGCCGTTGGCGAATGTATCTGCCATGGGGTCGCGAGCCGATCGGGAGAAACTCCCATGAAACCGAGTGCGCGAGACCGATTCTCGATGACCGCATCGCGCTCGTCATTCGAGCCAAGCCCAGCGTTCATCGATGCATAGAGTCCCGTCGATACGCCGCCGTCACGGGTGAAAAACCCATGGCTTATCGCCGGTCCGAAGGCCTCGGCCGTTTCAACGTGGATTTCGTTCAGCACCCTCGAGCCGCCCCGTGCCCTCATCGCATAATCGGCGCGGATGGTGGTGGAGGGGCGAGGGGAAGTCAATCGCCCTCGTGTCTGTAGTCGAAAGCGATGCGTGACTGTGCCTGCTCAAAGGCGAGGAGCTCAAATGGAACTCGGGCTGGCTGATGAGCGGTGTCGAGAACGCCAAAAGCAGTTACCAGCGAGCACTTGCCCGTGCGATTGCGGATTGACTGAGGGCAATCTCGTTTAAACGCAACGGGCTCATACGGTTGCCGGGACGAGGGAAAGGGCGGTGCGATAGGGTCTTTGCGGCGCCTGCTCCGCGGGCCGATGAACACCACGAAAAACCGCCTTGGTGTCCCGCTTTGTCAGGAACTCGGAGAAAGCTCTTACTTCGAGCGGTCGCGAGATGTGGTAGCCTTGCACAAAGTCCACGGCCGGTTTCTGATCGTGAAGATAGTCGAGACGTTCCTGCGTTTCGATCCCCTCCACAATGAGCATTTTTCCGGAAGCTTCGACCATTTCGATCGCGAGATCGAGCATCCGCGCCTTCACGCTTCCGGAGGCTGCCATGGCGAATCCGCGGTCGATCTTCACGCCGTCGACGGAAAGATCGACGAGGTTCTGCATGTTGGAGTAGCCGGTTCCAAAATCGTCGATGTAGGTGTTGATTCCTGCACGTTTCATCTTCTCGATCTGGACCTGGACGAGCTCGACATCGATCGCCTCGCTTTCCACCAGCTCCGCGACCAGTTCGAACCGTTGTTCAGTTCCTTCGAAGATTCGGAAGATGTCGATCAGCTTGTCTTCTTCCAGATCTCGCGGGAAGAGATTGAACGTCACGCGTAGACGCCGATCGAGGTGTACGTTCTCTGTCAGGTCGCGGAAGGCCCGCTCGACCACGAGCTTGGTGAAGGCGAGCGTCAGCCCGAACTTTTCGATGAGCGGAATGAATTTGTCCGGGAAGACGATCTTGTCGTCGACATCCCGCCAGCGCGCCAGCACCTCGCAGGCAGCGATTTCTCCGGTCTTCATGTCCAGGATCGGCTGGTAGAGGCACTCGACCGACTGCGCCGTGAAATTCCGGCGAAAGCGCGATTCGAAGGACAGATTTCTGGAGATGGCTGCTTTCGTCTGCAGACCGGCACACACGGATACGAAGAGAGCCAGGGCCAGAAAGGCGGCAACGAACGTCAGGTGCATGCCTAAAACGGCCAGAATTGATGCCTCGGTCGCCGCACAGACAAAGCCGTTGCCGAGACATGTCGAATCGCGAAGCTTTAGGTCGTAGGAGGGCAGCGAGGACGAGATGCCTGTGTTGCGCGTTGCCTCGTAGAGCCCTTTGGTGCCCTTGCGGTGCCACCAGTTGCCTGTCTCGGAAACGAAGGCGGTCTCGACCGCGACCCATTCAGGATGCGCGAGCTCGCCCTGAGGTGTGGGTATGACCACGCCCAACGGTCCAGCCCGACCAATCGACGCTTTCATATTGTCATAGCCGAGCGCTTTGACATTGCGGTCGACCCAAAGCTCTGCCTGAAGGTTGCCGAGCTTCATCTGCAGATCCGGCTCACCAAAGTCGATCCGCTCTGAGAATATGCCTGAATTGGAGGAACAGATGACCTCGTTGTCCCGCATATAGAGGAAATCGTTCAGTCCATCCGGCAAGAGCGCAACGCGTTGCAGCTGCCGGAAATAGGTCGTGCTGCAGGGCGGTCCGAGGACTTCTCTCTCGAATGCAAGTATAGCTTCCGTCAGCTTCGTCGACAGAGCGTTATAGGGTTCCAGGGCCTTGGCTGACGTGGTTCGCATCTCGTCCCGAACACCTTGAACAACGAACCATCCGGCGATCAGGCATAGAGACAGGAAAACAAGAATTGCAGCTGCTACACCAATGCTTCGTTGCCGTCTGGCCGAAAGGAAGTGACTGACGATCTTAGCCATTTTTGCGCCCTATGCCCTAGCGACGCATACAACTGGAATAACCCTCAAAGATCGATTAACGTCATCAAAAATTGTAGCATTTCAACGTTTCGGTTCGAGCGATCCAATGAGCTTCAAACCGTCTTTCATGTCATTTGTTTCAACAAGTTGCGTCCGAAGTTTCATTCAATACAACCGGTCTTGCGATCGCTTCGATGGTGGTTTGGGCAAAAGTCTCGCGACGCGGTCGCAACGCCAACAAGAAGCCGATATTTGTGTTGGAAATATCAAGGTTTCTTTGCCGGGGCGCTGGCCGCCGGCCCAAGCAGAAACCCCGTTTCTTAATCGTCACACATTCAATCAAGCGTCCCGTTTCATGATCCATTCAACTTCGGGAGCGGCAACGAAGCGCCATTTGCGCAAGGGGCCGGCCATGACGTTAAGATAATACATCTCGAATCCATAGGGTGCGCCGCAGGGATGATGGCCGCGCGGCACGCAGACGACGTCGCCGTCCCTCACCGCCATTACCTCGTCGAGCGAGCCGTCGTCGGTATAGACACGCTGGAAGGCAAAGCCTGAGGCCGGGTCGAGCCGATGGTAATAGGTCTCTTCCAGATAGGTGATGCGCGGGAAGTCGTCCTCGTCGTGCCGGTGGCTCGGATAGGACGACCAGTTGCCGGCCGGCGTGAAGACCTCCGTCACCAGAAGCCGCTCGGCGACCGGGGAGTCCTCCATGGCGATATTGTTGATAAAGCGCGTGTTGTTGCCCTTGCCACGCTCGGTGAGCGAGATACCGTGCGGGCCGATGCGGCGTGCGGGGTAGTCGGCGTCGTCCGAGGCGGGCGCGGAGCAGACGGCGAGGACACAATCGGTCTCGGCGACCGCGCTCCATTCCGAACTGTGCGGCACGTAGAGACAGTGCGGCGGCGTCTTCTCGAAGACGCTCATGCGCTCGCCGAGGGTGCCGAAATCCTCGCCCGCGCCGCTGATTTGCGCCTTGCCCTCGACCATGACGAGGATGACTTCGCGTTTACCCGTCGCCTCCGACGCGCTCTCGCCGGCGCGGAGGCGATAGAGCGAGAAGCCGACATAGCGCCAGCCGGCGCTTTCCGGCGTGATCTGGTGCACCTTGCCATGGGTGCCGAAGGGCTTCTTCTGAAGATGGCTCATCGCTCGTCCTTCTTCTTGGTGGTGTCGGCCGGTGGAGTGGCGTTTGGATCGTAGGTGATGATCAGCGCCCAGGCGAGCCAGGCTCCCGATCCGAGGAAGAAGAGCGCCCAGAACGTGTTGCCGTTCACCGCCTCGAAGACTCCCCAGGCGAGCGTGAGGACGGTGATGATGAGGCGCCGCCAGAGCGGTCTCAGCCACGGGCTGGAAGTGTCGAACATCCTAAGCGATCAGCCCCGTCTGGCGCGACATTTCCTTCAGCGCCTGAAGGCCCATGCTCTGATATTTGAATGGATCGCGTTCGATCGGGTCCTGCTCGGCCTCGATGACGACCCAGCCGGAATAGCCGGCCTTCGCCGCGGCCTTGAGGACTGGCAGGAAATCGACCACGCCTTCCTCGTCGCCCGGCACGGTGAACATGCCACGGCGCACGCCCTCTAGGAAGGAGAGGTTCTCCTCGCGCAGCATCTTGAGGAAGCCGGGCCGCACATTCTTGCAGTGGATATGCCCGACGCGGTCCATGTATTTTTCTGCGATCGCCGCCGGATCCGCACCGCCGACCGTGCAGTGACCTGTGTCGAGGAGGAGCTTGGTATCCGGGCCGGCAAGCGACATGAAGCGGTCGATGTCGTCGGCGCTCTCGACCACGGTGCCGGTGTGGTGGTGGTAGCAGAAGCGGACGCCTTGCTTCGCGGCATGGCTCGCCAGCGCGTTGATCGCCTCCATGAAGCGCGGCCAGTCGGCCTCGTCCATGATCGGTCGATCGTTCGCCGCCGCCTGGTCGTTGCCGTGAACGGTGTTCGAGCATTCGCAGACGATGATGACGTCGGAGCCGGCTTTCTTCGTCATCTCCAGATGGACGTCCATCGCCGCGATCTCGGTCTCGAGCGTCGAGCCTGTGTCGAGGATGTTGGTCGAATGCCAGCCGCCGACGAATTTCAGGCCGTATTCGCCGATCTTTGCCTTCAGCTCCGTGCCGTCGGTCGGCATCTTGTGGCCCTTCTCGATGCCGTCGAAGCCGATCTTTCGGCAGTCGTCGAGGCATTGGTCGAGGGAGATGTGATCGCCGATCGACCAGTCGTCGTCGTTCGACCAGGCTATCGGGTTCGTTCCAAAGCGGATCATTAAGTGGTCCAGTTCAATAAAAAGGTCGGTCAGCCGGCGGCGCGGATGCGCAGCTGTTCCTCGTATGCCTTGCGGGCGGTCTCGACTTCCTCGCGCGAGGAGACTTCCGGCACGGCCACGTCCCACCAGTGCCCGCCGTCGGGCGTCGAGGGATAGGGGTCGGTGTCGATGACGACCACATAGGGTCCGTCCACATCCTTGCCCTCGGCAAGAGCGGCTTCGAGCTCGGCGATCGAGCCGACGTGTTTGGATGTCGCGCCCATGGACGCGGCATGGGCGGCAAAGTCGATGTTCGAGTGTTCGCCGCGATAGCTGTTGGCAAGGAGATTGTTGAACTCCGCCCCGCCGCAGCCCTGCTGGAGCCGGTTGATACAGCCATAGCCGCGATTGTCGGTGATGACGACGGTGATCTTCTGGCCGAGCATCGCGGCGGTCGCGAGCTCGGAATTCGCCATCATGTAGCTGCCGTCGCCGAGCATACAGACAACGTCGCGCTCCGGCTGCGCCATCTTGATGCCGAGCGCGCCGGCAATCTCGTAGCCCATACAGGAATAGCCGTATTCCATGTGGTAGCCGCCCGGCCGCGGCGTCTTCCAGAGCTTATGGAGCTCGCCGGGCATGGTGCCAGCGGCGCACATGACGACCGTATCCGGCCCGCTCGCACGCTGAACCGCGCCGATGACCTGCTGGTCGGTCGGCAGTTCGTTGGTTTCGTCCGGCGCATCGGTGAGCGGATCGACGGCGGCGAACCATTCCTCTTTCAGCGATGCCGACGGGGCCTCGAAGGCGACATCGCCGAGGGTGTCCGACAGCGCTTCGAGCCCCACGAGGGCATCGCAGCAGAGCGGTTCGGCCTCATGCTTCATGGCGTCATAGGCCGCGACGTTGAGGCTGACGAGCTGGCGCTTCGGGTTGCGGAACAGGTTCCAAGAGCCGGTGGTGAAGTCCTGAAAGCGCGTGCCGACGCCGAGCACGAGATCAGCCTCCGCGCAGACGATGTTGGCCGAAGATGCGCCGGTGACGCCGACGGGGCCGAGATTGAGCGGGTGATCCCAGACGAGCGCCGACTTGCCAGCCTGGCTTTCGACGACGGGGATGCCGTGCTTTTCGGCAAAGGCCCGAAGCGCATCCGTCGCGCCGGCATAATGGACGCCCCCGCCCGCGACTATGACCGGCTTCTTCGCCGCCTTCAGCATGTCCGCCACCGCTGCGACCTCTACCGGATCGGGATGCGGCCGGCGGAAGCGCCAGGTCTTCGGCGTGAAGAAGCTTGCCGGATAATCGTAGGCCTCGGCCTGCACGTCCTGACAGAAGGAGAGGCAAACCGGGCCGCATTCGGCCGGATCGGTCATGGTGCGGAAGGCGCGCGGGAGCGCCGTCAAGAGCTGCTCGGGCCGGGTGATGCGGTCGAAATAGCGGGTCACAGGCCGGAAGGCGTCATTCACAGTTACCAAGCCGTCACCGAAATCCTCCACCTGCTGGAGTACCGGATCGGGGCCGCGATTGGCGAAGACGTCACCGGGCAGGAGAAGTAGCGGCAGGCGGTTCACATGGGCGAGCGCCGCAGCGGTGACCATGTTCGTCGCGCCGGGGCCGATCGAGGAGGTGACGGCCATCGCGCGGCGGCGGTTCGATTGCTTGGCATAGGCGGTCGCGGCGTGGCACATGGTCTGCTCGTTGTGCCCGCGATAGGTCTGGATGTTCTCCCGCTCGCCATAGAGCGCCTCGCCGAGGGCGGCGACATTGCCATGGCCGAAGATCGCCCAGACGCCGGCGAGAAAAGGCTCGCCGTCCTCGTTGAGCTGGGCGGCAATGTATTTCACCAGCGCCTGTGCGGCGGTCAGTCGGATCGTGCTCATTTTGTGTCTCCTCCCGCGCGGGCCTCGTCCCAGAGGGCGCAGAGGCGCGCGTATCGATCCGCCATCTGCGAAACGGCCGCATCCGGCGTGATCTCGTCCTTCATGTAGGCTTTCGCGGCGTCCGCAAAGATGGTGCGGCCGACGGCAAAGCCTTTGACCAGCGGAAATTTCGCGGCCTTGGCGAAGCTCGCTTTCAGCGAGTCTTCGGTCGCTTCAAGCCCGAGGACCACGATGCCGCGCACATGCGGGTCATTCTCCTGGATCGCGGCGCAGGCGTTGCGCCAGCCGGATTCGCTCACCATCGGCTCCAGCTTCCACCAGTCGGGATAGACACCGAGATCGTAGAAGCGGCGGATGACGGTCGCCGTCGTCTCGTCGTCGACCGGTCCGGCCTTGGAGGGGATGACCTCCAGCAAGAATTCCAGCCGGTTGCGGCGGGCGGCGGCGACGAGGCGCTGAACGGTGGCCTCCTGCCTCGCCCACATCTCAGCATAGTCGTCCGGATGGCAGAAGCAGAGGCATTTGACCACGTGCTCGGCCGGCCATTCGGCGAGACCGCCATAGTCCGCGCCGATCTCCGGCTCCAGTTCCAAGGGGCGCGAGCCGGGCCATTCCACCGGCCGGCCGATCCACAGGCCGCGACCCGCCGCGCGGTAGAGCGCCTGCCGCCCGAGCCGCCCGTCACAGAGGAGGCCGTAGCCGGGCCGCCCGTCCTGCACCTTGAGGACGGCGTCGAGGCAGAGCTGCTTGAATGCGCCGATCTTGTCCGCGTCCGCGCCGGGGAGATCCTCCAGCTGCATGCGGTGGTCGAAGGCGAAGACGCGCATTTCCGGCCAGTCGCCGTTGCGGTTGGTCGACCAGTGGACCTGTTCCAGTTCGGCGTCCTTGCGCAGCGCCTTTTCGGTTACGCCGCGCTTCAGGAAGAATTCAAGTTCGGCGAGCGAGGGATAGGCCGGTGTGCAGCCATGGCGCGAGACGGCGAAGGCCCCGCAGGCATTGGCGTATTTCAGCGCCGTCGGCCAGTCTTCGTCGTCGAGCCAGCCCTTGAGGAGACCGGACATGAAGCCATCGCCCGCGCCGAGGACGTTGAAGACCTCGATCGGGAAGCCCGGCCCGGTCTGGCCGTCTTCGAGGCTCTCCGGGATGGAGCCCTCGAAGGCCGCCGCGCCGGCCGCGCCGCGCTTGCAGATGAGCGTCGCGTTCGACACCGAGCGAACCGTCCTCAGCGCGCCGATCGTATCGGTCGTGCCGCCGGCGATGTGGAACTCCTCCTCCGTACCGACGATGAGATCGAAGAGGTGGAGCGTCGATTGCAGCTTCTCGGTGACGGTGTCCGAAGCGATGAAGCGTTCCTCGCCCGCATCGTGGCCGGCGAGACCCCAGAGGTTCGGCCTGTAATCGATGTCGAGCGCGGTGCGCGCGCCGTGTTCACGGGCAAGCTGAAGCGCCTTCAGGACGGCAGCTTCCGTGCGCGGATTGGAAAGATGCGTTCCGGTCGCAACGACGGCTCGCGCGCGGGCGATGAAGTCCTCGTCGATATCGTCTTCGGACAGCGCCATGTCGGCGCAGTTCTCCCGGTAGAAAATTAGCGGAAACTGCTCCTCGTCGCGAATGCCGAGGAGGACGAGGGCGGTGAGGCGCTCCGGATCGGTGACGACGCCGGTCACGTCGACGCCCTCGCGCTCTAGCTCCTCGCGGAGGAAGCGCCCCATATGCTCGTCGCCGACGCGGGTGATGAGGGCCGATTTAAGACCGAGGCGAGCCGTGCCGGTCGCCATATTGGTGGGCGAGCCGCCGACATATTTATCGAAGCTCCGCATGTCCTCCAGCCGGCCGCCGACCTGTGCCCCGTAGAGATCGACCGAAGAGCGGCCGATCGTGATGAGATCAAGATCCTTGGTCATGCCTGGCGACCCCATGCGGCGGTAGATGCCAGTTCTGGTCCGGTATGGAGTCCCGTCATTGTCGTCCTCCCCTGTGCGGCGCGGTGGCCGGGATGCGCGGCAGGTGTCCAGATTTCCCGGTGCCACCGCGAACGGTCCAATTTGGAATATTTATTCCATTTTGCGCCTCACTGGCCGGCATGTCAACGGGCCTTCTTGCGAATGGTCCCGATTGCGACGGAGAGTGCGGTCGCTAATGTTAGCGCCGCCGTTGGAACGCGGAACGCGCCCACCTCCACCTCCCGCGCGATGAGGAGATGGCGGGCGTGATCGCCAAGCGGGCATTCGGCCGTATCGCTCAGAGCAACGAGCGGGACGCCACGCTCGGCCGCGCGCGTCGCGACCTCGATCGTCTCGGGCGAATAGGGTGAAAAGGTCACCGCGAAGACCGCGTCCTCAGGCCGGATCGCATGGTCGCTGGCGAGGTGTCCGGCCGCGTGGTGGAGCAGCGTCGGCACCTCCATCTTGTCGAGGAGATAGGCCATGGTGCTGACGATCGGAAAGGCACGGCGCAGGCCGACCAGGTGGATCGTCCCGGCACTGGAGAGAGCCTCCGCCGCGCCCTGCAATGCCGAAGGTTCGAGCCCGCTCGTCAGGGCCTCCAGCGATTGGCGGCCGGCAACGGCGAATTCGGCGGTAAGGGCTCCGACATTCTGCGCGCTCGCCTCGCCGATCCGCGACAGGCGCTCGGCGTAATCGGGGCGCGACTGGGCATATTCGGCGCGAAACAGCGCCTGCATCGGCGAATAGCCGGAAAAGCCGAGCGACTGGCAGAAGCGCATGAAGGCGGATGGCGGCACTTCCGCGCCGGCCGCCATATCGGCGACCGTCGAGACCGCGACGAGATGCATGTTCCGCCGCAGGTGAATCGAGCACTGTTTCAGCCGTTTCGGCAGGCCAGCCTCGATGCGATCCAGCTGGTCCAGCAGTTCGGCGATCGTCGCCGGGCTGGTTCTTGCGTCGTCGGTGATCGACGTCATCGAAGGGGCCTCGCTCTTGACAGAAGCCGCCGATGAGCGCACTCCCGTTTTGGAATATAAATTCTAATTCGGTGGAGAGCAAATGATGCCGGGAGAAAGCCTCGGTCTCGGCCTCATCGGCACGGGTTTCATGGGCAAGGCGCATGCGCTGGCCTATCGCTCGGCGCGCGCCGTCTTCGGCCAGCTGCCCCATCTCGACCTCGCCTGCCTCTGCGATCAGCCGGATGACCGCGCCCGCGCCATGGCCGATCAGTTCGGATTTTCGCGCGCGACCAGCGACTGGCGCGACCTCGTCGCCGATCCGCAAGTCGACATCGTCTCGATCACGACGCCCAACGCGCTCCACAAGGAGATCGCGCTGGTGGCGATTGCGGCGGGCAAGCATGTCCACTGCGAAAAGCCCCTCGCACTCACGCTGGACGATGCCCGCGAGATGGAGGCGGCCGCGCGCGAAAAGGGCGTGCGGACCATGGTCGGCTACAACTACATCCATAATCCGGCTTTCACCCATGCGGTCCGGCTCATTGCGGAGGGCGCGATCGGAACGCCGGTGCATTTCCGCGGCTTCGTCGATGAGGACTACCAGGCCGATCCAGAGCTCTTCTGGAGCTGGCGTTCGCGGCGAGCCGATGCGGGCCTTGGCGCGCTGGGCGATATCGGCTGCCATCTCGTTTCCATGGCCTGCGGGCTGATGGGGCCGATAGAAAGCCTCGTCGCCGATACCCAGATCATCCATCCGACACGGCGTCTTGCGACAGGCCCCGGCTCGGCGGAAGTGGAGAACGAGGACGCCGCGAGCGCGCTGGTGCGCTTCGCCAACGGCGCGCAGGGCACCATCAACGCCTCGCGCTCGGCCTGGGGCCGCAAGAACAAGCTCGAATGGGAGGTGCATGGCACCAGGGGCATGCTCGCCTTTTCCCAGGAGCGGATGAACGAACTCCAGATATACGTGAACGAGGGCCCGGTCGGCCGGCAGGGCTTTTCGACCATCCTGACCGGGCCGGAGCATCCGCCCTATGGAGCGTTCTGCCCCGCGCCGGGCCATCAGCTCGGCTTCGGCGACCTGAAGACCATCGAGGTCGCCGCCTTCCTTCGCGCCATCGCGGCCGGCGAGGAGGCGTATCCCAATTTCACCGACGCGCTCGCCTTCGAGGCCGTCATCCACGCCATCGATCAGTCCGCCCGCGAAGAGCTGCGCGTCACGCTCTGACATCTCGCCTTGGAGGGAACCCCATGAAAACCGCCATCTTCGGTGCCGGCCGTATCGGCAAGGTCCACGCCGCCTCGATCCGCATGGACCCGCGCAGCGAGCTCGTAGCCGTCACCGATGTCGTCGGCGAAGCCGCCGAGGCGCTGGGCAAGGAGTATGGCATCGCGGTACGTAGCCCGGAAGATATCCTTGGTGATCCGGCGATCGAGGCGATCCTGATCGCATCTTCGACCAACACCCATGCTGATCTCATCGAAAAGGGTGTTGCAGGCGGCAAGGCGATCTTTTGCGAAAAGCCGATCGATCTCGATCTTGGCCGCGCGCGGGAGGTTCAGGCGATAGCGTCGAAGTCGGCTAAGCCGGTGATGATGGGCTTCAACCGTCGCTTCGACCCTAACTTTTCCGCGCTGAAGGGCGCGTTCGCGGGCGGCGAGATCGGCAAGGGCGAAATGCTGGCCGTCACCTCTTACGATCCGGGCCCTCCGCCGGTCTCCTATATCAAGGTCTCCGGTGGTCTCTTCCGCGACATGATGATCCACGATTTCGACATCTGCGCCTGGCTCTTCGGCATGCCGGAGAAGGTGACGGCCTCGGGCTCCTGCCTCGTCGATCCGGAAATCGGCAAGGCTGGCGACATCGATACAGCGGTCGTCATCCTGCACTATCCGGACGGCCGCATCGCGACCATCCGCAATTCCCGCCGGGCGGTCTATGGCTACGACCAGCGCATAGAGCTTCTGGGCTCAGAGGGCATGCTCCAGGCCGAGAACGTTCTCGAAAACAGCGTCACGAAGTCGACCACGGCAGGCGTGACCTCGGCGAAACCCGTCTACTTCTTTCTCGAACGCTATATGCGCGCCTATGGCATCGAATGGGCTCGCTTCGTGGACGCGGTCGTCGATGGTAAGCCGGTGCCCGCCACGGTAGAAGACGGTGTCAATGCGTTGCTCCTTGCGGAGGCTGCGAACGTCTCGCTGAAGGAAGGCCGCAGCGTAGAACTCGCATCTCTCTGAGGCGGAGCAGGCTTCCGAGGTTTGAAATTATATAGACCGCGAAGTTCCGATAGACTTCGCGGCTTTTCTTGTCAGGCGACGCTCAGACCGTACCGCCGAGGCTGCTTTCGAGTTCCACCATGTCCTGGCCGCCGGCCATGAGGTCCTGAAGCTCTTCGGCCGTGATCTTGTCCTTGGTCGAGGTACCGAAGGTCTTGCCCCGGTTGAGCACCGTGAACCGATCTCCCACCGCCATGGCGTGCCGCACATTGTGGGTGATGAAGACGACGGCGATGCCGTCCTTGCGCACCCGGTCGATCGTGGACAGAACGCTCGCGGTCTGGCGCACTCCCAAGGCAGACGTCGGCTCGTCGAGGATCAGCACCTTCGCCCCGAAATAGACCGCGCGCGAAATCGCCACGGTCTGGCGCTCGCCGCCGGACAGCGTGCCGACGGCCTGATCGGCTTCGCGGAGATGGATGCCCATGCGGCCCATCTCCTTCATCGTCACTTCTTCGGCGGTCTTGGTGTCGAAGCGCTTGAAGGGGCCCCAGCCCTTGGTGGGCTCGCGGCCCATCCAGAAGTTCCGGGTGACGCTCATCAGCGGGATCATCGCAAGGTCCTGATAGACCGTCGCGATGCCGGCATCCATCGCCTCGCGCGGGCTGTCGAAGGAAACCTCCTCGCCGTTCACATAGATCTTGCCCTTGGTCGGCTTGTGGACGCCGGACATGGTCTTGATGAATGTGGACTTGCCCGCACCGTTGTCGCCGAGAAGGCAGTGGCATTCGCCGGGGCGCACGTCGAAGGAGACGCCCGAGAGCGCGACGATATTGCCGAAGTGCTTCTCGATATTCTCCATGTGGACGATCGGTTCGCTCATCTTACCGCTCCCCCGTCACACGCTTGCGAATGATGTTGTTGAAGAGCACGGCGATGAGCAGCATGCCGCCGAGGAAGACCTGATACCAGTCCTGATCGATCTGAGTGTAGGTCAGCCCGATCAGGACCATGCCGAAAATGATCGCGCCGAAGAACGCGCCCACCGCGGAGCCGTAGCCGCCGGTCAGCAGGCATCCGCCGATGACGGCCGCGATGATCGCCTCGAACTCCTTCTGGAAGCCGCGCCGTGCGTCGGTCGAACCGGCGTCGAGCACGGTGAGGATCGCAACGAGCGCGGCGCAGCAGGCCGTCAGCATGAAGAGCGCGGTCTTCACCCGGCGCACCGGGACGCCGGAATTCTTCGCGGCATTGGCGTCGCCGCCAGCGGCGAAGATCCAGTTTCCGGCGGGGGTGCGCAGGAGGATCCAGGTGAGAACCAGCGTGAGGCCGATGAACCAGAGGATTTCCACGGGAACGCCTTCGACCTTCGGGGTACCGTTCGAGAAGGAGTCGATCCAGCCCTGTTCGGCCATCCATGCAAAGAGGCCCCTAAAGGCGCGACCGGAAAAGATCGGCAGCAGCCAGTCGTCCTGAACCGCGCTGTTGATGCCGCGCATCTGGGTGGAGCCGTTCGTCGCCCACTTCAGGCCAACGAGGCTCAAGCCCCGCAGGATGAAGAGGAAGGCGAGCGTGACGATAAAGGAGGGAAGTCCCGTGCGCAGGACGATCTCGGCGTTGAGCAGCCCGAACATCGCCGCGACCACCAGCGTCAGAGCGATGGCGATGAGGAGTGGCAGCTGAAACACCGTCAGCGCCGTGCCGAAGACGAGGCCGGCAAAGGCCACCATAGAGCCGACGGAGAGGTCGAACTCGCCGCCCACCATCAGGAGCGCCGCGCCCAAAGCGAGAATGCCGAGCTGGGCCGCAGGTGTCAGGAAGTTAAGGACGCCCGACAGCGAGAACATCACCGGATTGGCGGCGAAGATGAAGAAGATCGTCACTGCAACGACGCCGGCGATCGCGCCGAGTTCGGGCCGTTTGAGAAGCTGGGAGATGAACGAGCTCTTCTTGAGCCGTTCGTCCTTTTCGGCGGTTTCGGCTGTCATGATCTCCTCCCGGTCCTCACGTCGGCTTCGCCAGCACCGCTACGCGACGGCGTCGGTCGCCGCACCTTATCCAGCCGTGTTCGATGGCGGTCTCGGCGACGGTCAGGCGCTACAGCATGCGGAGCCGCAAATCTTTAAATGCAAAGACGCCGGGCCGCCTGAGGGCGGTCCGGCAATGCTACGTGCGGATGCGCACTGGCTTTAGCGAATGCCCTGCGCGGAGAGATCGATCACCTGCTGGGCGTCGTCCTGCATCACGAGGTTCGGGCCAGAGGGCACGTCGCCGCCGGGTACGAGGCCGAACTTCGCGTTGAGGTTCAGGAAGACGACCGGCAGATAGCCCTGCAGATACTGCTGCTGGTCGATCGCGAAGGCAGCCTTGCCGTCGGCGATCGCCTGCAGGAAGTTCGCCGAAAGGTCGAAGCTCGCGACGCGCACGTCTTCCAGCTTGTTCAGCGATTCGACGGCGGCCACCGAAGGCTCGCCGGCAGTCGGTGCGCCGAGGGCGAGAACCGTGTCGATCTCCTCGTTCGACTGGAGCGCGGCGCGGACCTTGGCCTCCACATCGGCCGGATCATTGGTGGTCGGCAGCACTTCGACCGTACCGCCGAAGCCTTCCGAGAAGCCTTCGCAGCGCTGGTCGAGCGAGACGTTGCCGACCTCCTGATTGACGCAGATCGCGGTCGTGCCGCCCATCTCCTTCAGCTGCTCACCCGCGCGGACGCCGGCATCGTATTCGCTCTGGCCCACATGAAGGAGAGCACCGAGATCCTTGGCGACGTCACTTCCGGAATTGAGCGAGATTACCGGAATGCCGGCCTGTGTGGCACGTTCGATCGACTGGCTGAGCGCGTCGGCGTCGGGGATCGAGACGGCGATGCCGTCAGGCTCCTGATTGACCGCGGCGTCGATGAGCTGGCTCATCGCGACCATGTCGAAGGTTTCGGGTGCGCGGTAGGAGACGTCCGCGCCGGTGTCCTGCGCGGCCTGATCGACGCCGTTCTTGACGACGGACCAGAACGGATCGTTGGCCTGGCCGTGCGTTACGACGATGATCGTCGGCGTTTCGCCGTCCTGCGCGGCGGCAGGAATGGTCGAGACAGCGGCGAGGCTGAGAATGCCTGCTCCTACGGCGAGTGACTTGAGAAGTGATGCCATGGATTTCCTCCCAGAAAACGGCAGTGTCGGCCGCAGCTGAAATCTCTTCGCCGCGGCTCGTGGATAAGTTTGGGGTGTGCCTCCCGCGCACCATCCGGGATCATCTTAGGAAGCGGACAATCGCAAATGCAAGGATTGATCTTGGTTAATGAAGAATTCCGCGCTGCACCATTATCCAAGGCGTTGAAGGTGTTCGGCAAGGGCGGGAAAATACGGGCATCTCGACTGTTTGACGTACCCTAATCAGAGCGGCCCATCGGGCATGGGCTGGCTGTCGAACGCCCCGCGAATCGACTGATCGAAGCTGATCGTCGCGCCGGTCATCAGCCCCGATTCGGCCGAGGCGAGATAGGCGCAGGCCCGCGCCACCTCCTTCGGATCGACGAGGCGTCCGTTCGGCAGATGCGAACCGGCCGTGTCGAGCCAGTCGTCGCTTGCGCCGTGGAAGCGCTTCTGAACCTCCGCTTCGCCCTCGCTTGCCATCCACCCGATGTTGAGTGCGTTGACCCGGATTCGGTTCTTCAACAGCCCATAGGCGGTGTTGCGCGTCAGCGTGTCGAGCGCGCCCTTGGAGGCGCAATAAGCGGCGATGAAGGGCTGGCCGGCATAGGACGAGACTGAGGAGATGTTGACGATCGAGCCTTCCGTCACGGTCTCGCGCATCACCTTGATCGTTTCCTGCATGAGAAAGAAGGGAGCTCGTAGATTGACCGCCATCATCCGGTCGAAGAGCGCCGGATCGGTATCGAGGATCGTGCCGCGATCGGTGAGCCCCGCCGCGTTGACTAAGCAGTCGATCCGGCCAAAGCGCGACTTGGCGCGGGCGATGACATTTCGGCAGGCGTCCACATCGGCGAGGTCGGCCGCGACGAACTCCACCGGCACGCCGAATGACTTATCGATCTCACTGGCGACGGCCTCACCCTTCGCGCCGTTCCGGCCGCAGATCGTCAGCCCCGCCGCGCCGCGTTCGGCGAACAGCCGCGCGATCTCCGCACCGAGCCCTTGCGTTCCGCCGGTAACGACCGCGAACTGTCCGTCGAGCCTGCCCATCGATTTCTCCCTCCCGAGACCTGAAACCCGATCGCGCTTATCGCGAAGCCGAGCCGCTTAACAGCCTGTGGCGCGTACGAACGCGATCAGGTCAGCCGGCGCTCGTCATAGGCGGCCATCTGCTCGGCAAAGCTTGTCGGTTCGACACCCGCGAGAAGAGCCTCCAGCATCAGATCAGCCTGGCTCTTCGGGGCAAGGCCGCCCTTCGGCGGATCGCGGTCGAGATTGGTGGGGAAGGCATAGCCCTCCGCACAGGCGGCGACGGCATTGGAGAGCTCGGCCTCGCTCATCCGCCCGGCCTCTTGCGCCGCTTTAAGCGCGGGATAGAGCGTGACCGCCATCTTGGAGCGATCGACCGATTCCATCGCACGCCCGAAGGCGGAAGACACCTGGAGAAGGTTCGCCATCCGCCTGATATCAGTCGACCGGTTCGTGCCCGCGCCATGCATCAGCGCTGGATTGAAGAAGACGGCATCGCCCTTCGCGAGCGGCAGCTGCACATGGTTTTCCGCGAAATACCGCTGGAACGGTTCGCGTTCGAAGGCAAGATAGCCTTCAAAGAAGGTCTGCGAATACGGAAGGAGCAGCGTCGGCCCGCTTTCCACCGGCATGTCGCAATGAGCGACGGCTCCCTGAAGCGTCAGGAGTGGCGAGACCTGGTGGATATGCGCCGGAAAGGCGTTCATCTGCTCTGGGGACATGAAGCCGAGATGATAGTCCCGGTGCGGCGTCTGCGCGGCCCCGCCCGGATTGACCCGGTTCACCTGAGCCGTCACCTGATAGCCGCGCCCGAGCCAGGCCTCTGACGCCATCGCGATGGCATCGCAAGCGTAATAGTGTGCGAAGTTCTCCGGTTCTGCCAGACAGTGCTTTTCGAGCGCGTTCCATATCCGGTCGTTTGCGCCCGCCTTCGCGAAATGATCGCCGCCTCCGCCGGATCCGGCTTTCTCTTCCTCGATGATCCGATCGAAGATCGCGGTCGCTTCGTCGATGACGGCGAGGTCGGTCATCGCTCCTTTGATGACGATCACGCCGGGGCCCGACATGAAAACTTCCGCCCATTCCGCGCTGAGTGCGAGCCGCGCCTCCCTGTCTCGAGCGGCGTTTCGGACCGAGCCACCGTCATAGATGAGAACGTTCTTCTCGACCCCCGCCGCATGTGGCCAGTCTTCGATCCGTGTCTCGCGTGAAACCTCTTCCAAGAAGGTTTCGAACCGCCCGCTGACCTTATCGAGCCAGACTTTATTGCGCCGCTGCGCGCTCAGGGTGATCACATCCATCGTTTTGCCTCCCGGATCGTCATGCAAGGATCATGATATGTTTTTCAGGCAGGATAAACCGGACATGGTCTCTGGGAAATTGTCGTTGGATGACCTTTTCCGATAGGCAGCGTTCGCTCGATTGTTCTCAACTCTCTCCGAGCCGTTCGGCGATCCACCCAGCGGCAGCCTGAACCGTGAGATTGTCGGTTTTTCGGGAGGCAATGACGACGTTGTAGAGACCGGATGATCGGACAGTCCGCTCGCCAAGCGGAACGAGCCGGCCGTCGGCGAGGACCTGAGACAGAAGAAGGCGCCAGCCGAGAACGATGCCTTCTCCAGCGATCGCCGCATAGACCGCATCGTTGTATTGGCTGAACCGCAATGCGGAGGCTTCGGAGAAACGCCCAAGCCCGGCCTCGGCATGCCACTGCCGCCAGGAAACCCAGGTCGCGTCCGGAATATCGGTGGTGATCAGCGGGACTTCACTCAGCCGTTCGGCCCGAAAGTCCGCTCCAAGCTCATTCGCGAGCGCAGGACTTGCCGCCGGAAACACCTCGTCCGTTACCGAGCCGACGAGCACGCCATCGCGGAAGGGCGGACGCCCAAAGCGGATGACGAGGTCGACGTCATCGCCGCGAAGATCGAAATGATTATCCTGCGACAGGACGCGGAGTTTGATACCCGGATTTGCTTCGCGAAACGCCTTCAGATGCGGCAAGAGCCAGAAATGCGAGACGGCGTGCGTCGCACCGATCGTCACCGTGCCCGTTAGAGCCGGTTGCCTGATCTGGGCGATAGCCTCCGCCATCGTGTCGAAAGAATGAGAGACGGCCCGAGCGAGTACTTGGCCGGCCGGTGTTAGGTCCACGCGGCGATGGCCGCGCACAAAGAGACTGGTGTGAAGCTCGACTTCGAGCAGCTTGATCTGGCGGCTGACGGCCGCCTGCGTCACGCCCAGTTCCTCAGCTGCCTTGGTGAACCCGCCCAGACGCGCCGCAGCTTCGAAGGTCGCGAGTGAGGCCAGCGAAGGAATGCTGCCGCGGAGAGCCATTGTCGACCTGACCTCCCGGTTCCAATCTTCAGGCCTTACATAACTTCAGATTATGTGAAACGCCAGAATTTCTGGCGTTGAAAGCGACCTTTATCGGACGGAGAATGCGCGCCGGACCGAGATCCGCCTTATCTCCTACATTTCAGGTTTAGCCATGCTGCAATCCCCGAAGGATGACGTCTCCGGCCTTCTGCGCGCGCGCCAGCCGGGCTATTCACTGCCTGCCGGCCTCTACACGCGGCCTGACGTCTACGAGGCCGATCTGGACGTGATCTTCCATCGCCATTGGATCGCCGTTGCGGTTGAAGCGGACGTACCGGAGGAGGGCGATGTATACGGGGTCGATATTGGCCGCTCCTCGATCGTGATCGTGCGTGATGACGAGGGAATGGTGCGTGCCTTTCACAATGTCTGCAGCCATCGCGGTGCCAAGCTCGTCGATGCCGGCCATTCGACCATCGGCAAGCTCGTCTGCCCTTACCATCAATGGATCTACGAGCTTGACGGTGAGCTGATCGAAGCTCCGCATATGGGCAAGGACTTCCGCCACGACCTGCATCATCTGCGCCCAGTCCACATGCGCTCGATCGGCGGCATCCTCTATGTCTGTCTCGCCGACGAAGCGCCGTCCGATATCGAGACGCTTGCCGAAACCATGGAGCCGCGCCTCGCACCCTACGATCTTGCGAACACGAAGGTCGCCTATGAGAGCGAACTCGTGGAGGACGGCAACTGGAAGCTGACGATGGAGAACAATCGGGAGTGCTATCACTGCGCCTCGAACCATCCCGAGCTCTGTGTTTCATTCATCGATCTCGACTTCGGATTCGACCCCGAGCAGCTTTCCGACGCGGACCGCGAGGAAGCGGCGACACATGGCAAGATGTACGAGGAGCGCACGAACGCCTGGGAGAATGCCGGCTACCCCTCCCGCGCGATCGAGCACACGGTGGGGAAGGAAACCAATTTCCGAACCCAGCGGCTGATCATTGCCGGAGCGGGCGAGTCCCAGACACCGGACGCGCTTGCCGCCTCAAGCAAGCTTCTCGGCACGATGACCCGCAAGGATACCGGCGACATCCATCTGTGGGGCAACAATTCCTGGAATCACGTGATGGCCGATCATGCCGTAATCTTCACGATCTTTCCGCTTTCGGCCAACCAGACGCTGGTGCGCACCAAATGGCTGGTCCACAAGGATGCCGTCGAAGGGGTCGATTACGATCTTGAACACCTGACCTCGGTCTGGAAAGCGACCAACGCCCAGGACGCAGCTCTCGTCGCCAGAGCCGATGCCGGCGCCCACTCGGTCGGTTATCGTCCGGGGCCCTATTCCAAATTCACCGAAGGCGCCCTCGACGATTTTGCCACCTGGTATGTCGAGCGCATGAGCGCTCACGGTTATTGAGAGAACGGACGGTCGATCTCAGCAGAGGGTGACCTTCGTATTCCAGTCGCGGCACTTGGCCAGCAGCGGCTCGGAGAGGTTCGCGTCGGTGTATAAAACGTCCACCGCTTCGAGGCTGCCAATGCAGGCCGGTGCATTGCGCTCGAACTTGGAGGCGTCGGCGACGAGGATGACGTTGCGGGCGCGCTGCAAGGCAGCTTGGCTGACGCCGACTTCCTGAACGTCGAAATCGAGGATGTCGCCGTCTTCGTCGAGCGCCGAGCAGCCGATGATGGCGAAGTCGAACTTGAACTGCTCGACCATGCGGTTCGTCATGCTGCCGACGATGCCGCCATCGCTGCGTCGCAGCGTGCCACCGGCCACGATCACCTCGCAGTCGCCGTTCGCCGCAAGAATGTTCGCGATGTTCAGATTGTTGGTCATCACCAGGAGATCGCGGTGATGAAGCATCTCACGCGCAACAGCCTCTGTGCTCGTGCCGATATTCATGAAGATCGACGAGCCATTCGGGATCGCCGCCGCCGCAGTGCGCCCGATTCGCGCCTTCGCGTCGGCATTGAGCGCGCGCCGCGCCTCATAGCCTATATTGGCGACGCCTGAGGCGAGGATCGCACCGCCATGCACGCGCTTCAGCTGACCCGAATCGCAGAGTTCACTCAAATCGCGCCGGATCGTCTGGGCCGTGACTTCAAATCGTTCGGCGAGGTTGTCGACCGAGACCTTTCCCTCGGTCCGGGCAATTTCAAGAATTTCAGGATGCCGCATCAATAGCGTCAATGTTTCGTCCCCCAGCGCTTTCGAGCCGGTTTTACCAGTTGATGGATAGTGTGGAACCGACGAGCATTTGACAAGCGCTGATTTTCGGTTTTGCGTAAAACGAAAACGAATATGGGAATATTGAACATTCATGATTGACAAACGAACATAGGCGCGTTTGTTTGAGCCGTATAAACAAGAATGTCCGATTGCGCCGCTTGGGAGGGTGACGCGATGCCTTCACCATCTTCGGCTCAAGCTGCTGCACCGACCGCGGGTCGGTTTGCGCGAAATGCACGCGAGCACACCGACGACATCGTCGATCTCTTCGTGATCGGCGGTGGCGTGAACGGCTGCGGGATTGCGCGAGACGCCGTCGGCCGTGGCTACTCGGTCGCTCTTGCCGAGATGAATGATCTCGCCTCGGCGACATCTTCCAAATCGACCAAGCTCTTCCACGGCGGCCTTCGCTACCTGGAATATTTCGAGTTCAGTCTGGTCCGAGAAGCTCTGCACGAACGCGAAATCCTCCTGAAGGCGATGCCGCACATCGCCTGGCCGATGCGGTTCGTCCTGCCGTACAATTCCGAAATGCGCTTTGAGACCGACACCCCGGCTTCGAAGCTCCTGTCCACGGTCATGCCCTGGATGCGGGGGCGGCGTCCTGCCTGGATGATCCGGCTCGGTCTCTTCATCTATGACACAATGGGTGGCCGAACGCTCCTGCCCGGAGCGAAGAGCGTCGATCTCGAGCGCGATCCGGCTGGAGGGCCGTTAAAAGACGAATTCAAGACGGCATTCGAATATTCCGATTGCTGGGTCGAGGATTCACGGCTGGTCACTCTCAATGCGCGTGACGCCGCCAAGCGTGGCGCGCGTATCATGACGCGCTGCAAGGTTCTTCGCGCAGATCGGGAGAATGATGGCTGGACAGTCCAAACCGAGGACACCGAGAGCGGTGATCGCCGGACGTTCCGCGCCAAGATGCTCGTCAACGCGGGAGGCCCCTGGGCGGCCGACGTCATCTCCCGGTCGTCGCGGGCGAATGACGAACATTCGGTGCGCCTCGTTCGCGGAAGTCATCTCGTTGTCGACAAGCTGTTCGACCACGACAAGGCCTATTTCCTTCAGGGCGAAGATGGCCGCATCATCTTCGTCATCCCCTACGAGACCGATTTCACGCTGATCGGGACGACCGACCAGGAACACGCCGATCCCGACGAAAAGCCGGAAACGTCGAAAGAGGAACGGGACTATCTCCTCGGCTTCGTGAATCGCTATTTCGAAAAGAGCCTGACGGTCGAAGACGTCGTCTGGGACTATTCCGGCGTCCGCCCGCTCTTCGACGACGGCGCTTCGAGCGCGACGGCCGCGACACGCGACTATGTTCTGAAGCTCGACCGGAATGGCGCCCCGCTCCTCAATATCTTCGGCGGGAAGATCACGACCTATCGCCGGCTCTCAGAAGGCGCGCTGGAACACATCGACGAGGCGCTTGGTCGCAAGACGAAGCCATGGACGTCCGGCGCAGCCCTGCCGGGCGGAGATTTCGGCGTCGATGAAGCCGACCGCCTCGTCGAGCGGCTCATGGCCGACCATCCGTTCCTGACCGAACGCTGGGCGCGTCGGCTGATGAAGGCTTACGGCACCGAAGCGGCGGACGTGCTTGGAGATGCGAAGACTGCCGGCGATCTCGGCCAAAACTTCGGTGCTGACCTGACCGAGGCCGAAGTGCGATGGCTGATGGACAAGGAATTCGCGAAAACCGCAGATGACGTCGTCTGGCGGCGCACGAAACTCGGATTGCGTCTTGATGCCGAAGAGATTGCAGCGCTGGATGCCTTCATGACGTCGCGCAGCAATTCGCTTGCAAACGCGGCGGAGTAGGGCGGAGGAGATGCGATGACACTCAGGCTGGACGGCGTTTCGAAAGTGGTGCGTGGCAGCACCCACATTCATCCGATGGATCTGACCCTCGACAAGGGCACGATGAACGTGCTGCTCGGGCCGACCAACGCCGGCAAGACCTCGCTGATGAGGCTGATGGCTGGACTCGACCGGCCTTCGACGGGCCGCGTGCTCTGGAACGATGAGGACGTGACCGGCGTGCGGGTGCAGGACCGGCAGATCGCCATGGTCTATCAGCAGTTCATCAACTACCCCTCTATGAGCGTCTACGACAATATCGCGAGCCCGATGCGGCTGTCCGGCCGGCCCAAGCAGGAGATCGATACCGAGGTCCGCAAGGCCGCCGAGTTGATGAAGCTGACGCCCATGCTGGATCGCAAGCCGCTCGAGCTCTCAGGCGGGCAGCAGCAACGCTGCGCACTGGCCCGCGCCCTTGTGAAGAACGCAGGCCTCGTCCTCCTCGACGAACCTCTCGCCAATCTCGACTACAAACTGCGTGAGGAACTCCGCATCGAGATCCCGAAGATCTTCGAGGAAAGCGGCTCGATCTTCGTCTATGCGACGACCGAGCCGGAAGAAGCGCTCCTTCTCGGCGGCAACACGGCGACGCTTTGGGAAGGCCGTGTCACGCAGTTCGGCCCGACGCCGACTGTCTATCGCCAACCCGTCGATGCGACGACGGCTCGCGTTTTCTCCGATCCGCCGATGAACTTCACGGGTGTCGAGAAACGCGGCAATGAACTCGACTTCGGCGACGGCAAGGCGAAATCAGCCACCGGCGCGTTCTCTGAACTCGCCGACGGCGCCTATATCGCAGGTTTCCGGCCGAACCATCTTGAGCTTGAGAAACCAGACGGAACGGCATTCGAGTTTTCGGCTAGCGTCGCCGTCACGGAAATCACCGGCTCCGAAACCTTCGTGCATCTCGACCACGGCAAGGATCGCTGGATCGGGCTGGTCCATGGCGTGCGCGACCTCGATGCGCGCGAGCAGGTCTCCGTCTATCTGGAGCCTCGCCACGTCTATCTATTCGACAAGAACGGCGCGCTGATCGCGCCTGCCTCCTACGCTCAGGCCGCTTGAGGGATTATGGCGCAGATTACGCTCAAAAACCTCGCTCACTCCTATCATCCCAATCCGTCGAAGGACGACGACTGGGCGCTGAAGGAGATCGACCATGTCTGGCGCGACGGCGAGGCTTACGCGCTGCTCGGCCCTTCGGGCTGCGGGAAGTCCACGCTGCTCAACATTATTTCGGGTCTGCTGATCCCGTCCCAGGGCAGCATCCTCTTCAATCAAAACGATGTCACGACCGCGCCGACGGCGCAGCGCAATATCGCACAGGTGTTCCAGTTTCCCGTCGTCTACGACACGATGACGGTGCGCGAAAATCTCGCTTTCCCCCTCAAGAACCGTGGCCTCGACGCGGCCGTCATCAAGGAGCGCGTCGAGCGGATCGGCGACATGATCGGCATGACCGATCAGCTCGACCGCAAGGCGAGGGGTCTGGCCGCCGACGCAAAGCAGAAGATCAGCCTCGGGCGCGGCATGGTGCGCGAAGACGTGAACGCGCTTCTCTTCGACGAGCCGCTGACGGTCATCGATCCGCACATGAAATGGCAGCTCCGCACCCAGCTGAAGGAGCTTCACCGCCAGTTCGGCCATACCATGATCTACGTCACCCACGACCAGACGGAGGCGCTGACCTTCGCAGATCGCGTCGTCGTCATGCATGACGGCCGCGTGGTGCAGATCGGAACGCCGGAGGAACTCTTCGAGCGTCCCGAACATACCTTCGTCGGTTACTTCATCGGATCGCCCGGCATGAACTTCCTCGATTGCTCCGTCGAGGGCGAAACCGCGACGGTCGAGGGCCACCATATCGCGCTCGGGAGCGATTACGGCCGGCCTTCGGGGCGAACGCAGCTCGGCATTCGGCCCGAGCATGTGAGGCTGACCACGGGCGAGGGGCTGCCTGTCACCATCGATCGGGTCGAGGACGTCGGCCGGCATCGGATCGTCCGAGCGCGGCTCTTCGGTGTCCCGCTCGACATCATCTCAGGCGAGGGCGAGGACATCGCTTCGGAGGGCCAGACTGTCGCCTTCGAGCCCGGCCGGGTCAACGTCTATGTCGATGACTGGCGCATCGAGCCGCAGGGCGGTTCGGCCGAAGGAAGGAGGGCGGCCTGATGGAAAAGACCGTCAATAACAAGGCCTGGTTCCTCGTTCTCCCGGTCCTGATCCTCGTCGCCTTCTCTGCGGTCATCCCGCTGATGACGGTGGTCAACTATTCGGTTCAGGACACATTTGGTAACAACGTATTCTTCTGGGCCGGGCTCGACTGGTTCGAGCAGCTTTTGGCCTCCGACCGAATGTGGAATGCGCTTCAGCGCCAGCTCGTCTTTTCCGGCATCATCCTCGCAATCGAGGTGCCGCTCGGTATCTTCGTCGCGCTCAACATGCCGAAGAAGGGCTTCTGGGCCTCCGTCTGCCTCGTCCTGATGAGCCTGCCGCTGCTCATTCCGTGGAATGTCGTCGGCACGATCTGGCAGATCTTCGCGCGCGTCGATATCGGCCTTCTCGGCTATACGCTCCGCGCGATAGGCGTCGACTACAATTACACGCAGGACTTCTTCGCGGCCTGGACGACCGTCATTGTCATGGATGTCTGGCATTGGACGTCGCTGGTGGCACTCCTTGCCTATGCCGGTCTTCAGTCCATTCCGGATGCCTATTATCAGGCCGCCAAGATCGATCAGGCCTCGCGCTGGGCGGTGTTCCGCTACATCGAGCTGCCGAAGATGAGCGGCGTCCTGATGATCGCGATCCTGCTTCGCTTCATGGACTCGTTCATGATCTACACCGAACCGTTCGTCGTAACGGGCGGCGGACCAGGCAATGCGACGACCTTCCTGTCGATCGACCTCGTCAAAATGGCGCTCGGTCAGTTCGATCTCGGGCCCGCCGCCGCCTTCTCGATCATGTACTTCCTTGTCATTATGACGATCTCCTACGTCTTCTACATCGTCATGACCAATCTCGATAAGAGGGACGGACCGCAATGAGCGACGCCGCCACTTCTACGACTGGCGCCGCTGCGGCGGCGCGCGGGACGAAGAGCGAGGAAAGCTCGGGCGTCTCCGTTCTCCAGCGCATCCGGCCTTCGGGTTCGGGCGTCGTGATGACTGCCTATCTCGTCTTCCTGCTGCTGCCGATCTACTGGCTGCTCAATATGAGCCTTCAGTCGAATTCGGAGATTTTGGGGTCCTTCTCACTCTTCCCCCAATACCCGACGCTTCGGAACTACGAGAAGATCCTGACCGATCCTTCCTGGTACATGGGCTACGTCAATTCGATCGCTTATGTGGTGATGAATACGATCATCTCGGTGACGGTGGCACTGCCGGCGGCCTATGCCTTCAGCCGCTACCAGTTCATGGGTGACAAGCACCTGTTCTTCTGGCTGCTGACCAACCGCATGGCACCGCCGGCAGTCTTCGCGCTGCCCTTCTTCCAGCTCTATTCGTCGGTCGAACTTTTCGACACGCATATCGCAGTGGCGCTGGCCCATTGCCTCTTCAACGTGCCGCTCGCGGTCTGGATTCTGGAAGGCTTCATGCGCGGCGTGCCGCGTGAGATCGACGAGACGGCCTATATCGACGGCTACTCTTTCCCGCGCTTCTTCATGAAGATCTTCATGCCGCTGATCGCGAGCGGCATCGGCGTCGCTGCCTTCTTCTGCTTCATGTTCTCCTGGGTCGAGCTGCTCCTGTCGCGCACGCTCACCTCCGTGGACGCCAAGCCGATCGCGGCGACAATGACCCGGACCATGGGCGCGGCCGGCGTCGACTGGGGCGTGCTGGCGGCTGCCGGCATCCTGACGATCATCCCCGGTGCGCTCGTCATCTACTTCGTCCGCAACTACATCGCGTCCGGCTTCGCGCTGGGCCGGGTCTGAGGGAGGAGATCAACCCATGTCATGGATGGCTTGGACCTGGCCGACGGCGGCCTTCTTCGTGATCATCGCGGCAACGCTCGCCTTCTTCACCGTGCTAGCGATCCGATACCCGGAAACGCCCCGGCGCGGCATCCTGCGTATGGAAACGACGCGCGGCGACCGGCTCTTTATCGGCCTGCTTAGCATGGCCTTCATCAATCTCGCCTGGCTCGGTCTCACCGACATCACCCAGTGGGCCGGCCTCGCGATCTCGCTTCTCTTTCTGGCGGTTGTCTTCAAGACCGTCTGAGGAGTTTATCCGGCGGTCTCGGAGGGCCGCCGTTTCAGCCAAGGTTCCAATCCAGGGAGGAATGAATGAACCTCGTACTCAAGACAACGACAGCGCTGGGCCTTTTGGCCGCGTTCGCCGTGCCCGCCCATGCGGGCATGGAAGAAGCAACCCAGTTCCTCGACTCGGAAATCGGCGACGTCTCTACGCTTTCCCGAGAAGATCAGGAAAAGGAGATGCAGTGGTTTATCGATGCTGCCAAGCCATTCGAAGGTATGAGCATCAACGTCGTTTCCGAGACGATCACGACGCACGAATATGAAAGCCAGGTCCTCGCGCCCGCCTTCACCGCGATCACCGGCATCAACGTCACGCACGACCTCATCGGCGAGGGCGACGTGGTCGAGCGCCTGCAGGTTCAGATGCAGTCCGGCGAGAACGTCTATGACGCATATGTCAACGACTCCGACCTGATCGGCACGCACTGGCGCTACGGCCAGGCCCGCAACCTCACCGAATGGATGGAAGGCGAGGGTGCCGACGTCACCAGCCCGACGCTGGACCTCGAGGACTACATCGGCACCCAGTTCACGACGGGCCCGGACGGCAATCTCTACCAGCTGCCCGACCAGCAGTTCGCGAACCTCTACTGGTTCCGCTACGACTGGTTCAACGACGAGAAGACCCGAACGGACTTCCAGAACGAATACGGTTACGAGCTTGGGGTGCCGGTCAACTGGAGCGCCTACGAGGATATCGCCGAATTCTTCACCGGCCGCGACATGAGCTATATCGACGGCGAGCCGTCTTCCGGCGTCTATGGCAACATGGACTACGGCAAGAAGGACCCGTCACTTGGCTGGCGCTACACCGACGCCTGGATGTCGATGGCCGGCATGGGCTCGACGGGTGAGCCGAACGGTCTTCCGGTTGACGAATGGGGTATCCGCGTCAACGAAAACAGTCAGCCGGTCGGCGCTTGCGTTGCACGCGGTGGAGCGGCGAACTCGCCGGCGGCTGTCTATGCCGTCGACAAGGCGATCGAGTGGCTCGAGAAGTACTCGCCGCCGCAGGCTGCCGGTATGACGTTCTCGGAAGCAGGTCCCGTCCCGGCTCAGGGCAACATCGCTCAGCAGATGTTCTGGTACACCGCCTTCACCGCCAACATGGTGGGCGACGGTGCGGATGCGGTTCTCAACGAAGATGGCACGCCGAAATGGCGCATGGCTCCCTCGCCGCATGGCGCCTACTGGGAAGATGGTATGAAGATCGGCTATCAGGACGTCGGTTCCTGGACGATCCTCAACTCGACGCCTGACGACCGCGCCAAGGCCGCCTGGCTCTATGCCCAGTTCGTCACCTCCAAGACGGTGGACGTGAAGAAGTCCGACGTCGGTCTCACTTTCATTCGTGAATCGACGATCAACTCCGACCACTTCACCGAGCGTGCCGATCGTCTTGGCGGTCTCGTCGAGTTCTATCGCTCTCCGGACCGCGTCCGCTGGTCGCCGACGGGTACCAACGTGCCGGACTATCCGAAACTCGCGCAGCTCTGGTGGCAGAACATCGGTGACGCGATGAGCGGTGCCAAGACCAGCCAGGAAGCGCTCGACAAGCTCTGCGCCGACATGGAGCAGGTGATGAGCCGCCTCGAACGCGCCGGCATTCAGGGAGATCTCGGTCCGGTCCTCAACGAGGAAAAGGATCCGCAGGAGTGGCTCGACGAGGAAGGCTCGCCGAAGGCCAAGATCGAGAACGAGGACCCGCAGCCTGAGACGATCGCCTATGACGATCTGATCCAGCGCTGGTCGCAGGGTCAGGCATCCGACGAGGGCTCCAGCGAGAGCGGTTCCATGGAAAGCGGCGACAGCGGCTCGATGGAAGAGCCGGCCGCCGAAGAGGCTTCGTCGAGCGAAGGCGAGGCGGCGAACTAACTCAGCAGCCACTCGGGCTTCAAATGTCGGAGCTCAGGAGATCAGAAACTCGGAAGAGGGCGGCATCGGGCCGCCCTTTTTCGTTGAAGCGATCGCACGTGCGGAAATTCTCGTTTCGAGTTCAAATTGAGCTGGAAAAAACGCGAGGTTGACAAAATCCGCCGTTAACTTTCTTGAAACCTTATCCGCTGGGGAAGCGGTTTTTGCACAAGAGGGATTTAAAATGATTGGGGGCGGATCGTCATGCGCGTTGGATTTCTCGGAGCACTGATACTCGCCGTTTCGCTCTCGGGATGCTCTTTTTTCGGTGGTATCGGCACCGTAAGAATACCCGATGTCTCGGTTCCGAAAATGTCCGAGGTTGTCGATGTGATGACTCGCGGTGGTATCGAAACCTTCGAGAAGACGACGCCTGCCGGCCTGAATCCCACTCAGGATCAATCTGTCCGGCAGTCGGTTCGCAGGATATTTCCCGGATCCTGGGATGTGGTGCTGAAGGGGTTGGACACCGGCCGCACGGTGGACGGGAGGCTCGTCACCTGTGGCATCTACAACGCTTCGAGCGCGAAGAGCGGCAACAAGCGCAGCGGTATCTTCAGAGCTGAGACTGATCCTGCCACGAATCAGACAGTGGTGCGGGAGGCTGCCCATTCGGGCAGCAACAAGCTCGCCGCATTTTCGAATTGCCAGGCCCTGGGCCTCTTCTGATCGTCAGCCTTGCTCCGCACTCTGCAATGCTGGCTTTACGCAAGAGCGGTTTGGCCTACCAGGCAAGACGGACGCCTTTGACCTGCAGAGCCAGTTTTGCAAAGGCCGAGGTGAGCTGATTTGAGGATGTCACATAGTGATATTTCTCCTCATTTTCCGCGCAGGCTTTCAGCAGGCTTTCATTGCCCTGGATCAATCGGACGGTCAGCATTTCGATGCCCATCGCCTTGGCATTGTTGCAGGCCTCCAGCGTCCGCGCGTCGATCTTGTCGCGATCGCGCGAACCCCACCAGCGGTTTTGCGTGTTGAGTCCGTCTGTAAGAACGATCATCACTTTGCGCGCTTCGCCATCCGGCCTCACACCCTTGAGAGGTGCGGCAGCGGTGAGCGCTTCAATGCCCCATTGAACGCCGATCGTCACATTGGTGTTGCCTGACGGGGTCAGCTTGTTTGCGGCCGCTTCTATCTTCCCAAGGTCCGAGGTCAGCGGGGTGATGGGCTCCAGCGAATCTGTCGCGCAGTGGGCTTCAGGATAGATCGAGTTCTTCATCGCGATCGTCATCGGAGTGGCGTTCGTGTCATAGGGCTGCGAGCGATCGATAAAGCAGCGAGGCCAAGGTCCCGGATATTGGGCGATGAGGTCGTTATTGGCCGTCTCGGCATCGTTGGATTTGCTCGTTGCTGGAGCCCCTGCGCTGGAGGCCACCTCGAAAATCGTTTCCGTCGAGTATGTCTCCTCCCAAGTGCAACCGTAACGGCAATCTGCCTTGCCTTTCTTGCGCGTAATCCGGAACATGTTCCCGTCAAGAAATGCATCGTATCGCCGGTCTTGAATGAAGTGGAAGTTGGCGATTCCGGTCGTGCCGACCTTGAACCCATCGTTGTTTTCACCGCACAGGGCCGCGTCTATGAAGTCTGTCAGTTTGGAGCAGTCCACGATCGGCGGCGGAGCGTTCTGAGCGGCGTAGCAGGCATAGCGATCCAGCGGATCAGAAATTGTCCCGCATGAATCGGTCGCAAATGGATTTTCGGCAGAGAGATTATCGAGCAAAGCGAATGCTTCGCTGTCGGCTTTGACCTGGGTATCGAACGGGACAAGCGCGACCTGAGTGGTGTCTTGCGACTTGAACTGGTCGAGAAACAACTTCACTGAGGCCTTCAGTTCGACCATTCGGTTGTCGTTCGCCATAGAGCCCGAGGAGTCGAGGACGAGAACGACGTCGATCGGCGAATTTGCCATCGCAGCGCCCGCCCTGCTTTTCATCTCGAACTTCTCCTTGCCTAGGAGGTGAAGAAAATGGGTGGGTACGGTGTATTCGGCCTGGTAGATCCAGCCGTCCTCGCTTTTGTCGAGCGACGTGTCGTCGATGGAAATCCCTTTGGTATTGTTGACGAAGAGCGTATCTGCCGAGCGCTTCCGTTCTGCTTCGCTTTCGCCGGAATAGCTCACTGCCGCGAGCGCGGAAGAATCGACTGCGTTTTGCACCGCACTCTGCACGCGGCGAGCATTCCATAAATCGATGGCACCGCCCGCAGATGCGAGCAGCGGAACGAGCATGAGGCAGGTGATGACGGCAAACTGACCACGGCGGTCATCACAATACTGCTTCAAGATCCTCGGGATCGCTGACTTCATGACAGTATCCGTTCTGATCTAACGCTGATAAATAGACCGTCAGAGTGTCATGAGCGAATGAAGCCAAGGTTAATATCATCATATGCAGTTTTTTGTTTTCGGCGTCTGGCATTCAAGATCAGGAACGCACGGGCCGCCTAGCCCGATGTACTAAATTTTTTCTATTCGATCACTTGTTTCGCTTCTGTCCGAAACTCAGCAAGACCAGTCGCGGCGGACGCGGCTGCCGAGACCTGTCAGCAGTTCATAAGCAATCGTGCCCGCCGCTTCGGCGACGTCATCGATCGGTATTTGGGGCCCGAACAGCTCGGCGCGATCGCCTGGCTTAACCGCGCCATCCGGTAAGTCGCTGATGTCGAGGAGCGTCATGTCCATCGAGATGCGTCCGAGAATGGGAACAGGATGGCCGGCAAGGAAGGCGCTTGGACCAGCCCGTCCGTCACGCAGCGGGACGCCAGCTCCGGAAAGCGCGCGCGGATATCCATCGCCATAGCCAACTCCGATGGTGGCGATACGCGTCCGCTGCGAGAGCCGGGCCGCACCGGCATAACCTGCCTTCTCGCCGCTTTCAGCTTCGCGCACCTGAAGAACAGCGGCGGTGAAGCGTGCCACGGGCTCGGTCACCACCTTTCCACGCAGACAGGCCATACCGCCGTAAAGCGCCATACCCGGCCGAGTGAGGTCGAAGCCGAACCTTTCGCCGCAGACAATGCCTGCGGAATTCGCCAGAGATCGCGGAATTTCACGAAATTGCGACGTCATCGCCTCGAAGCGCCGATGCTGGTCTGCCGTGTCATCGGCCGAAACATCCGCGCTGGCGAGATGGCTGAGAAGGAGTTGGATGTCGAGCTTCCGCTCGGCCACGATATCCATTGCTTTCAAGAAAACGCGCTCGTCGAGCCCGAGCCTGTTCATGCCGGTTTCGAGCTGCAAAGCGGCCGGCGCATCTTGCCCGAGCCGAGCGATACCTTCCGCCCAGATCGTAAGGTCGTCGAGATTTGAGAGGACCGGAATCAAACCGTTTGCCGCAAGAACTTCGACTGCCGCTGGCTCGATGCCCTGCAATACGAAAATTCGCCCGGCAGACCCAATTTCGCGCCGGACGCTCAGTCCCTCCTCAGGCCAGGCGACGAAAAAATCCCGGCATCCGGCCGTGAAGAGAGAACGCGCGACGGTCTCGGCGCCAAGCCCATAGCCGTTTGCCTTGATCGCCGCGCCCGTCCGGGCGTCCGGATGCATGGCAGCAAGTGCAGCCCAATTTCGCTGGAGCGCGCCGCGATCGATCTCGACCCGCGGCATCCTGCCGAAACTTACGCTTTGAGAGGCATGTGGCCCGTGATTTTGAGCGGAACTGGAGCTTCCTGGCCGGTGCCGCATGGCGCACCCCTCAGTATGTCTGTTCCGGCAGATAGGCTTCGTCGGCGAGATCGGAGAACCGCGTATATTCAGCCTGGAACGCCAGCGGGACCGTGCCGACCGGTCCGTGACGCTGCTTGGCGATGATGACATCGCCCTTGCCGCGCGAATCGTTCATCGCCTGCTCCCATTTCAGGTGCTCGTCCGTTCCCGGTTTCGGCTCGCGGTTCGCGAGATAATATTCGTCGCGATAGACGAAGAGGACGACGTCCGCGTCCTGCTCGATGGAACCGGATTCGCGAAGGTCAGAGAGCTGCGGCCGCTTGTCCTCGCGGCTTTCCACCTGACGCGAGAGCTGCGAAAGAGCGATGATCGGAACGGCGAGTTCCTTGGCGAGCGCCTTGAGACCGGTCGTGATTTCGGTGATCTCCTGCACGCGGTTCTCGGACGATTTCTTGGAGGAGCCGGTCATCAACTGAACGTAGTCGATCACCATCAGGTCCAGACCCCGCTGCCGCTTGAGACGGCGCGCGCGCGCGGCGAGCTGCGCAATCGAGATGCCGCCGGTCTGGTCGATATAAAGCGGGATCTTGCTCATCATCTCGGTGCAGGCGATCAGCTTCTGGAGCTCGGTATCGTTGATCTCGCCGCGGCGAATTTTGGATGACGAGATCTCGGTCTGCTCGGAGATGATACGTGTAGCCAGCTGTTCGGCCGACATCTCCAGTGAGAAGAAGCCGACAACGCCGCCATTCTTGGCTTTGAACGAGCCGTCGGCCTGTTCTGCCGGCTCATAGGCCGCGGCAACGTTGAAGGCGATGTTGGTCGCGAGCGAGGTCTTACCCATGGCCGGGCGCCCGGCGAGGATGATCAAGTCAGAAGGCTGGAGACCGCCCATCTTTCGGTCGACACTGTTGAGTCCCGACGAGATACCCGAAAGCCCCCCATCTCGGTCTTTCGCTGCCGTCGCCATCTGGACGGCCAGGTCGATCGCATCTCGGAAGGACTGGAAACCGCCATCGTAGCGTCCGGTCTCCGCGAGTTCGAAGAGCCGCCGCTCTGCGTCTTCGATCTGGCTCTTTGGCTCCATGTCGACCGGCGCGTCGAAGGCGACATTGACCACGTCCTCGCCGATGCGGATCAGCGAGCGCCGGATCGCGAGATCGTAGATTGCCCGGCCATAATCGCCGGTGTTGATGATCGTGGTCGCTTCAGCCGCGAGACGCGCAAGATACTGCGCGATCGTCATCTCGCCGATGCGCTGGTCTGCCGCCAGAAAGGTCTTGATCGTGACCGGATTGGCGATCTTGCCCATCCGGATCATTTCCGAAGCCTTGCCGAAAATGTCCCGGTGCAGCGGCTCGTAGAAGTGGTCGGCCTTCAGAAAGTCGTGGACGATGTAATAAGCGTCATTGTTGACGAGAATCGCGCCGAGTAGCGCCTGCTCCGCCTCCAGATTGTTTGGGGCTTCCCGATAGAGCGCCTGTTCGTCTTGCTCGAGCTTTCGAAGGGCCTGAGCCATGGTCGTTCCGCTTCCTCATGTATCGCCGTGGGAGAGGGGATACACGAGCCCCGGCCGATAAGACAATCAAATCCCGAAGCGTTTGATGGACTGTTGCGACGGGTCGTCAGAAAGCGGGAGTCGCTGTGGAGAAATCCGGGGACCGCAATGACACAGATCGATGGAACGATGAGCCAAAACTGATCAAAAAAAAGGGGGTCCCGGTATGCGGACCCCCCACAAGAGCGCTGTTTGCGCCGGATTTGTCGCTGAACTGCCGCAGCTTAGCTCGGCTGTTCTTCGCTTTTTGCCTCGGCTTCCGCGTCGATCGGTTCACCGGAATCGGCGCGGGCGTAATCGTCGTCACGGTCCTCGTCCATGGCGTTTTCATCACCGCCGAAGTCTGGCTCTTCTTCGCCGTAGATGGCCTCGTAGGAGGTGAGGTCTTCACCGGCGGCCTGACGCTCGGCTTCGTCGGCGGAGCGGGCGATGTTGATCTTCACCTTCACCTCGACCTCGGCATGAAGCGCGATGGTAACCTCGTGGACACCGATCTGCTTGATCGGCTGCTGCAGATCGACCTCGTTGCGGCCGACCTTGTAGCCTTCCTGGCCGATGAGCTCCGAGATGTCGCGGGCCGAGACCGAACCGTAGAGCTGGCCGCTCTCGCCGGCGGAGCGAACGGCGACGAAGGTCTTGCCTTCGATCTGATCGCCGATCTGGCGGGCATCGGCCTTGCGCTCTTCGTTGCGCTGGATGATCTGCTCCTTCTGCGCTTCGAAGCGGGCCTGGTTGGCCTCGTTCGCGCGCAGGGCACGGCCTGTCGGCAGCAGGTAGTTGCGGGCATAACCGTCGCGCACGCGAACGGTTTCACCGATCTGGCCGAGCTTGCCGATGCGTTCGAGAAGAATGACGTCCATGATTGATATCCTTTTCGGGTTTTCGGTTGATTGGGCGTTGTTGCGGGCGCCGGTTGTCGTCAGCCGGGCCTGTTCGGGAGAAGCCGCTCTCCGTTACGCCAGACATCGATGATGCCGATGACGACGAAGACGAAGAGCGGAAAGGTGAGAAAGAGAATCGACGTGTAGACCACGAAGAGGATGACACCGCGCGCTGGGCGACCTCGTGTCCGTTTATGCAGTCTCGCGAGGCCAACAAGTCCGAAAGCGGTGCCGAACGCGCCGATGAATACGGTTGCGATCAGACCAGCGCCGCCGCTCAGAAATGTGCCGCCAAGAGCGACCGCGAAGAGCAGGAGAGCATCCTGCGGCAGGGATGTTGCAGACGGTAGATCGTCTTTCGGCCGCTCGAACCGCCCCGAGCGCCGCGCTACCGCAGCAGAAAGATGCAGACATACGACGAGCGTCAGCGTTAGAATTGACGGCTGTATCAGCGGCACGAGATCGACGACCACCGACACGAGGTTTTCGAGTTGTACCTCCGCTGCCGGATCGAGCTCGGTGCCTGATTGCACGAAGGCTTCGGTCATCGCGCTCCGGATGGCGTCCGGTTCGTAACCGAGAAGCCAGCCGATTAAGACACAGGCTATTGCGGCGAGCGTGGTCAGCACGAAAAGAATGCGGGCGACCGGCATCCAGTCTGTCGTGGCAGCCGCGGGCTGGACGTCGTGCGGCCCGTGCGGCGTCTCGATTGGCGGCGCGACCGGAAAAGCACGCTGTGCCAGATAGGCGCAAACGGCTGTCGGAATCGTCATCGCGATTGCAAGTGTCAAGGCAGTCGGCGTGTTGCCGGTGAACACAAAAATCAGGATGGGTGCCGCGAATGCGGCAACGAAACCTGCGGCAGAACCCCAACCGAGTGCGGCAATAGCGACGGGGACGGGGGTTGCGAGAGCGAAACCGACGGCAAGGGGCGACTGGGTCGCGAGTCCTGCGAAAAGCAGGGCGCTCGTCAATGCCGCGCCGATCGCGATCAGGATCGTAGAAGGTTTCATGTTTCGTCGCTGTCCTGCGTGTCGCAGTTAGGGGCCGCGCCCCAACCCGGCTTTGAAAACTTGTCACTTCCGACCGCCGCCGTCATGCGGAGGGAAGGGGAGGCGGGGCCGTTGGTTAGTTGGTCCCGCTTCGATTGCTGGGTGAGCGCGTCGGCGCTCGTGACGCCTTATTTCACGACGTAGGGCAGGAGGCCCAGAATGCGGGCGCGCTTGATGGCCTTGGCGAGGGCGCGCTGGTTCTTCTGGGAGACCGCCGTGATCCGCGAGGGAACGATCTTGCCACGCTCGGAAATGTAGCGCTGCAGCAGGCGGACGTCCTTGTAGTCGATCTTCGGCGCATCTGTGCCGGAGAACGGATCGGACTTGCGCCGGCGATGGAACGGACGGCGGGTGGGGAGCTGTGCGATATCGACCATGATGACTTACTCCGAATCGCTGTTGCGTTCGCGGCGCGGGCCACGGTCTTCGCGGTCGCCACGCGGGGGGCGATCGTCGCGATCACGGCGCGGGCCGCGATCGTCGCGTCCACCTCCACGGCGCGGGCCACGGTCGTCGCGCTTCTGCATCATCGCGGACGGGCCTTCTTCATGCTCGTCGACGCGGATGGTCATGAAGCGCAGGATATCTTCGTTGAAGCGCATCTGGCGCTCCATCTCGTGAACCGCCGCCGACGGGGCGTCGATGTTCATGAGCGTGTAGTGCGCCTTGCGGTTCTTATCCATGCGGTAGGCCAGGGTCTTCAGACCCCAGTTTTCGACCTTGCCGACCTTGCCGCCGCCGGATTCAAGAATGCCACGCAGGTTTTCGACCAGCTGTTCAACCTGGCTGTTCGAAACGTCCTGACGTGCGAGAAATACGTGCTCGTAGAGAGCCATATCGGATCGCCTTTCCAGTTTCGTTGCATCGACGGTGAAGAAGAGAACCCAACGGCTAAGCCTCAGCGACCTTTCTCAGGTCCGCGATTAAGGCGGACATCGAAGGAAAGGCGCGTCATGCGAAAAACGGTCGAGAGCGGAGACACGGGAAGCCGGGGAACTTCTGATCCCCAAGAAACCGGCGATGCCGGTAGCCTTCCGTTCAGCCCCCAGCTGGGTTCCCAAACGTCGATGCGCGGCAGATAGCGGTTTTGGGGCCGGAACGCAACAGCGGGTCCAGCCTTACAGAAGTTGCGTTTGAACTGCGATTTGCAGAGCGGTCTTCTGACTATCAAAACACGCGCGAACTTGACAGCGGCTCCGCGTGCGGAACATGGCATTGCCAAACGACAAGCGGTCGTTGCCGCATCAGAGAAGCCCAACGATCACGCGGGCCTGGAGGATACACAGCATGTCATTGGCACTCGTATTTCCGGGGCAGGGCAGTCAGAGTGTCGGTATGGGCAAGGCGCTTTACGATGCCTACTCACAGAGCCGCGACGTATTCGCCGAAGTCGACGAGGCGCTCGGAGAAAAGCTGTCGACATTGATCTTCGAGGGTCCGATCGAAGAGCTGACTCTGACGGCGAATGCTCAGCCGGCGCTGATGGCGGTCTCGCTGGCTGCGATCCGTGCGCTTGAGAGTGAGGGATTTGCCGTTGCCGACGCCTCCTTCGCAGCCGGCCATTCTCTCGGCGAGTATTCGGCGCTCGCCGCGACTGGCGCTTTTACGATTACCGATACCGCAAAACTTCTGCGGATCAGGGGAAATGCCATGCAGGAAGCCGTACCGGAAGGCGAGGGCGCGATGGCCGCGATCCTTGGCCTCGATATGGACTCGGTGAAAGGGCTTTGTGGAGCTGCTGCCGAGGGTTCAGTCTGCGAGCCTGCCAACGACAATGGCGGCGGCCAGATCGTGATCTCCGGCAGCAAGGCGGCAGTGGAACGTGCGATCGCGCTTGCGCCGGAACGCGGTGCGAAGCGGGCGATCCCGCTTTTCGTTTCTGCGCCCTTCCATTGCGCGCTGATGCTTCCGGCGGCCGAACGCATGGCCGAAGCCCTGAAGGATGCGTCGATATCGGCGCCTGCTATGCCCGTTATCTCGAATGTCGCGGCAGATGCGACGAGCGATCCCGAAGTCATCCGCAAGAGGCTGGTGGAGCAGGTGACCGGGGCTGTCCGCTGGAGCGAGTCGATGCTGTTCGCCGCAGAAAACGGCGTCACCGAGCTTGCCGAGGTTGGTGCCGGCAAGGTGCTGTCGGGGCTCGCACGGCGCATCGACAAGCGGCTTTCCGCAAAACCGGTCGGCACGCCCGATGATATTGCCACATTCTTGAAAGATCGGGGCTGACCCGGCAACGGACCGCTCGATCCGATATCCGGCTGCCCTGGGCGGCAAGCAGAAAACTGAGAGGTAGACAATGTTCGATCTGACGGGACGCAAGGCGCTTGTGACCGGCTCTAGCGGAGGCATCGGCCGGTCGATTGCAGCCGCGCTTCACGGCGCCGGCGCGACGGTCGGCATCCACGGTACCCGTCGCGAGGCGCTCGACGAACTGGCCGCCGAATTGGGCGATCGCGTCCACGTCCTGCCTGCCGATCTCTCTGATCGCGACGGTCAGAAGGCGCTGGCGGAAGAGGCCGACAAGGCGCTCGACGGCGTCGATATCCTCGTCAACAACGCGGGTATTACGAAAGACGGTCTCTTCGTCCGCATGTCCGATGACGACTGGGACAAGGTTCTGGAGATCGATCTCACCGCGGCCTTCCGCATCACGCGCGGCCTGACCCATGCCATGATGCGCCGCCGTTTCGGCCGAGTCATCAACATCACTTCGATCGTGGGGGTTACAGGTAATCCGGGCCAGGCAAACTATTGCGCGGCCAAGGCCGGCATGATCGGCTTCTCCAAATCGCTGGCGAACGAGATTGCCTCACGCAATGTCACGGTCAACTGCATCGCGCCCGGCTTCATTGCCAGCGCCATGACGGAAAAGCTCAACGACAAGCAGCGTGATTCGATTATGGGCGCAATTCCGATGAAGCGCATGGGCGAAGCGTCCGAAATCGCGGCCACCGCAGTCTTCCTCGCCTCGAACGAAGCCGCCTACATCACAGGGCAGACACTCCATGTGAATGGCGGTATGGCGATGATCTGAGCGGGCCGTCAGGCCTTTAAAGACAACCGAACGGCGTTATCCTGCTTAGCGAAGCGGCAGGGCGCTTGATAAACATCTGTCGCACGTCTAACGAGGGCGGCGACTAGGTCACTGGAGCAGAGGACTCACAATGAGCGATACCGCTGAACGCGTAAAGAAGATCGTCGTCGAGCATCTCGGGGTCGAGGAAAGCAAGGTAACCGAGAATGCCAGCTTCATCGACGACCTGGGCGCAGACAGCCTGGACACCGTTGAACTCGTCATGGCGTTCGAGGAAGAATTCGGTGTCGAGATTCCGGATGACGCTGCCGAGACGATCCTGACTGTCGGCGACGCGGTCAACTTCATCGAGAAGAACAAGACCACCTAATCTTCCGAAAGCTTGGCGCCAGCGGTCCGGATCGAACCTTTGGCGCTGGCAAGCCGGCTGATGGCAGCCTCATAGAGCGCGGCCAGGATCCGGTACATCAGTCTGAATGGTTCGGCGATTGTGCGTGAGATGAGACGAGTTGTAATCACGGGCGTCGGCATGGTCTCTCCTTTGGGAGCGAATGTCGGCAGCACCTGGAAACGGCTTTTGAAGGGCGAGAGCGGTGCGAACCGGGTCGACTCCTTCGATGTCGACGACCTTCCGTGCAAGATCGCTTGCGAGATTCCGAAGGGCGACGGACAGAACGGGACCTTCAATCCCGATCTGTGGATGGAGCCGAAGGAGCAGCGCAAGGTCGACGATTTCATCGTGTACGCCGTCGCCGCGGCGGCAGAAGCGCTGGACGATGCGAACTGGCATCCCGAATCTTACGAGGACCAGATCCGCAGCGGTGCGCTGATCGGTTCGGGTATCGGGGGTCTCGAAAGTATCGAGCGAACCTCGCTACTTATGGCTGAAAAAGGGCCCCGCCGGGTTTCTCCGTTCTTCATCCCTGGCAGCCTGATCAATCTTGCCTCGGGGCATGTCTCGATCCGTCACGGCCTCAAGGGGCCGAACCACTCGGTTGTGACGGCTTGCTCTACCGGCGCGCACGCGATCGGTGACGCATCCCGGCTCGTCGCTCTCGGCGATGCAGACGTGATGGTAGCAGGGGGTGCCGAATCGCCGGTCTGCCGTCTCGCTTTGGCAGGCTTTGCTGCCTGCAAGGCGCTCTCTACCCATTTCAACGATGAGCCTCAGCGAGCTTCCCGGCCATACGATCGCGATCGTGACGGCTTCGTCATGGGCGAGGGCTCCGGTATCGTCGTTCTTGAAGAATACGAACACGCGAAAGCGCGTGGCGCCAAGATCTATGCCGAGATCATTGGCTACGGCATGTCGGGTGATGCCTATCACATCACGGCGCCGGCTTCTGACGGCGACGGCGCCTATCGCTGCATGTCGGCAGCATTGAAGCGGGCCGGTATCACGCCGGATCAGCTCGATTACGTCAACGCACATGGCACCTCGACGCCTCTGGGCGACGAAATCGAATTGCGGGCGTTCGAGCGTCTCGTCGGTGATGCGGCGGATAAGATCACCATGTCTTCGACGAAATCGGCAGTCGGCCATCTGTTGGGCGCGGCTGGAGCCGTCGAAGCGATCTTCTCGGCGCTCGCGATCCGCGACAATGTCGCGCCGCCCACGATCAATCTGGACAATCCGTCGGTGGAAACGAAGATCGATCTCTGCGCCAACGCAAAGCGCGAAAAGCAGATCGATGTCGCTCTCTCGAACTCGTTCGGCTTCGGCGGAACGAATGCCTCGCTCGTCATGCGACGCGTCGCCGACTGATCACACCGAGCCGCGAGCGACCTTGCGTCGAACCGCACGCCGGGCTTTTGCCACATTGCCGTGGTGGACGATTTCTTCACGAGGGACTTCGTTTGAGAGGGGCGAGCGTTGAGCAAGGATCGGAAGGCTGAAACCTTGGAAACCGCAGAAGAGACTGCGGCTACGGGCAAGCCAGGCCGAAAGCCCAAGCGGCGTTCCCGTCTGGCGCACAGCCAGTTCGTGATCTTCCTGAATTTTTGCCTGTCGCTGGCTTTCTTCGGGGTTCTTGCGCTTGGGGCGGTGTTCTACTGGGGCAAGGGCGAATTCGAAAATCAGGGGCCGCTGAACGATGAGGCAAATTTCGTTGTCGCTCGTAACAGCTCGCTGAATTCGATCGCTGACGGGCTCGAAGAGCGCGGCGTGATTTCGAATGCGCAGATTTTCAAATTCGGTGCCAAGTTTTCCAATGTCGGTAATCAGCTAAAGGCCGGCGAATACGCCTTCGATCCCGGCGTCTCCATGCGCGATGTCATGGAGAAGATTGCCCGCGGCGATTCGGTGCAGCATGCAATTACAATTCCGGAAGGTTGGACCGTCCAGCGAGCGTTTGAGCGCATTGCCAGCTCCGAAATCCTCACTGGACCAATGCCTGGGCTTCTCCCTGAGGGCATGCTTCAGGCAGAGACCCATATGGTCCAACGCGGTATGACGCGAGAGCAGCTGGTTGAAGCCATGCACGACTCCCAGGAACAGATGATCGAGGAAATCTGGGAGGGACGGGACGAAGGGCTGCCGATCGAAGATATCGGGCAGTTCGTGACACTGGCATCGATCGTCGAGCGTGAGACCGGGATCGCATCGGAACGCCCGCATGTAGCCTCGGTCTTCGTCAATCGTCTGCGCGAAGGTATGCGGCTCCAGTCCGATCCGACGTTTCTTTATGGAATCTACGGTGGCGCCGGAAAGCCAAGCGAAGAGCCGATCACGCGTTCCGATATTGAAAGCGACACCCCGTATAACACCTACCGGATCAACGGCCTCCCGCCCGGGCCCATCGCGATTCCCGGTCGTGCAGCGCTGGAAGCGGTCGCGCATCCGCTCGATACGAACGACCTGTATTTCGTCGCCGACGGCACCGGCGGCCATGTGTTCTCCGAAACGCTCGACGAGCATAACCGGAACGTTCAGAAATACCGAGCGATCGAACGGGAACGTCGCGCCGATGCCGAGCAGGCTGCCCAGTAACTAGCTCGGCGTTGCATCCTCGGCTGTTTATGGCAGAAAGACTGCCTACTCATCTGGGAGCGCGGACATGCCGCTGATCAGTATGACCGGCTTTGCCCGTGTCGAGCGGGAAGTTCAGGGTGTTTCCCTCCGCTGGGAGCTTCGCAGCGTCAACGGTCGCAATCTCGATCTGCGTCTGCGGCTTCCGTCAGGCTATGAAGCTTTGGAACAGCGGCTTCGTACCATTGCGGGCGGTACGCTCGCCCGCGGCAATGTTCATGCCATCTTGAATGCCGGTCCTGCCAAAAGCGAGGGTTCGATTTCGATCGACGAGGCTCGTCTCGAAGCGCTTCTCGAAATCACCGACCGCATGGTTGCGGAAGGCCGCGCCGCCTTGCCACGCGCCGATGGCTTGCTGGCGATCAAGGGTGTGGTCGAGGCGAATGAGGATGGCCGGGCCGGAAAGGCTGTCGATGAAGCTTCTCTCGATGCGGCGGCCAAAACGTTCGAGGACGCGCTGGCGGGGTTGCAGTCGGCGCGTGCGGAAGAGGGAGCCAATCTCACAGCGGTCGTCTCGAACTGCGTTGATCGTATTGAGGCTTTGGCTCGGAGTGCGCGAGAGGATCGGAGCCGTGCTCCCGCCGAAGTGAAACGCCGTATCGAAGAGCAGGCGAGACAGGTCCTCGACCATGCGCCCGACGAACAGCGCCTTCTTCAGGAGCTTGCCATGTTGGTCATACGGGCCGATGTCGGCGAGGAGCTGGACCGACTCGATAGCCATGTTGCCGGTGCGCGAGAGCTCCTCGCGAAAAGCGAGCCGGTCGGCCGCAGATTTGATTTTCTGGCACAAGAAATGAATCGCGAATCGAACACGATCTGTTCCAAATCTAACGCTGTCTCGCTCACCACGATCGGTCTCGATCTGAAGGTGGCGGTCGATCAGTTGCGGGAACAGGTTCAGAATATCGAATGACGAAGATTTCAAATCAGGCCAGAACGGATTCGTTGATCGAGCGTCGAGGCTTGATGCTCGTCATTTCCTCACCCTCGGGCGCAGGGAAATCGACGATCGCCCATACGCTTATGGAAGCCGATCGCAGCTTCGCGCTTTCGATCAGCGTGACCACACGCAAGCGGCGCGGTAGCGAGGTGGACGGCGTTCATTACCGTTTCATCGATCGTGACGAGTTCATCCGGCTCCGGGATGCCGATGCGCTTCTCGAATGGGCGGAGGTCCACGGTAACTTCTACGGCACGCCGCGTGGCCCCGCCGAGGAAGCGATGCAGAGCGGTCAGGACATGCTGTTCGACATTGACTACCAAGGCGCCTTGCAGCTTCAGGAAAAAGCTGGCGACGATGTGGTCTCGATCTTCATTCTGCCGCCGTCCATGGCGGAGCTGAGGTCGAGGCTCCGGCGAAGGGCGGAGGACTCCGAAGAGACGATCGCGATCCGGCTCGCCAATTCGCGCGTGGAGATCGAGCGCTGGCGCGACTACGACTATGTGATCGTCAACGACGATCTCAATCAGGCCTACGAGGCTGTTCGTTCAATTATCACAGCCGAGCGTCTGAAGCGTGAGCGACGGCCCGGGCTTCAGGCATTTACCGAACAGCTTTTGAGCGAGCCGGCGGAGTAGCGGCGAGTTCACCAGCGGCCAGCGGACCGAAGAGCGGACTGATTTCAGCTTGCGTTGGCGATCGCGACGAATTCTTCGATCGACAGTGTTTCCGCGCGCCGTTGCGGGTCGATACCGACTTTCGACAAAAGAACTTCGCCACCGAGTGATTTCAGGCTCTGGCGCAGCATCTTCCGGCGCTGGCCGAATGCCGCGGTCGTCACGCGTTCCAGCGCCGAGAGCGATGCCGCAAGCGGTGCCTCGCGCGGCGTGAGCTGCACCACGGCGGAGGTCACTTTGGGCGGCGGTGTGAAGGCTTCTCGTGGAACGTCGAAAAGGATGCGAGCCTTCGTCCGCCATCCGGCAAGAACCGCCAAGCGCCCATAATGGTTTGTCTTCGGTGCGGCGACGATTCGCTCGGCGACCTCCTTCTGGAACATGAGCGTCAGGCTTTCCCAGCGTGGAGGCCAGACCTCGTTCGTGAGCCAATTAATGAGAAGCTGGGTGCCGACATTGTAGGGAAGATTGGCGACGATCTTCAGCTGCCCATCATCCGCGACCGCGGCCAGATCAAGGTCGAGTGCGTCCATATGCCGGACATCCAGTCGGCTCGGATAGCGGTCCTGAATGTCCTTCAGCGCCGGTAGGCAGCGCGGGTCCTTCTCTACAGCGATTACCTTCGAAGCACCGTTGGCGAGTAGGGCGCGCGTGAGGCCACCGGGGCCGGGACCGACCTCGACAACGACGCAATCTTCGAGCGGCGCGGCCTGTCGGGCGATTTTCGAGGTAAGATTGAGATCAAGGAGAAAGTTCTGGCCGAGTTGCTTGCGCGGCGCCAGCTCGTGTTCGGCGATCACCGCCCGAAGCGGAGGAAGGTCATCGATCGGGCTCAATTCTGCGAAGCCGTCGCGATGTGCATCCGGCGCGATCCAGCAGAAGCTGCCGCCATTTCACGGGCCTTCAAAATTGCTGCTTGAAAACTGTCTGGCCGTGCAACGCCCTTGCCGGCGATATCGGAAGCGGTCCCGTGATCGGGGGAGGTCCGAATGATCGGAAGACCGAGCGTGATGTTCACGGTCTCGTCGAAGGCGAGCGTCTTGGCCGGGATAAGCGCCTGATCGTGATACATGCAGATGGCGACGTCGTAGCCCTTCCGGGCGCGAGCGTTGAACATGGTGTCGGCGGGTATGGGACCCGTGGCTTCGATCCCTTCCACGCGTAGCTTTTCAATCGCCGGACGCACGATCTTCTCATCCTCCAGGCCGATGGAACCGCGCTCTCCGGCGTGAGGATTAAGTCCGGCGACGGCCAGCCGAGGCCGAGCGATGCCGAACTTTTCCTGCAAATCGCGATCGACGATGCGGCAAGTTTCCAGAATCAGGTCTTCAGTCAGAAGTCGCGGCACCTGTTCGAGAGGAACGTGAATCGTAACCGGCACGCAGGAGAGATCCGGTCCAGCAAGAAGCATGACCGGCATGATCGGTTTGCCGGTCGCCTCCGAACAGAGATGAGCCAGATACTCTGTATGCCCTGGATGCCGGAAGCCGACATCGTAGAGCGCCTTCTTCTCGATGGGGGCCGTGACGATGCCGGAAATCATGCCGTCGAGAGCAAGCGCTGTCGCGCGATCGATCGCCTCGATTGTTCCAGCGCCGTTCGCCGGATCAATCTCGCCCGGTCGGTCACTCTGCCGGTTCACCAGTGGCAGGACCGGCAGATGATCGGCGTCGCATCCGGCGGCTTCAGCAGGCGTTCGGACTTTTGCTATGCGAATAGGTCGCTTCAGCCGCTCCGCACGGCTCGCCAGCATGTCTGGATCTCCCAGAACAAAACATCCGGCCTCCCGGATGAGGCCGGTGTGATGAAGATCGATGATCAGGTCGGGACCAATGCCCGAAGGTTCTCCGACCGTAATGGCGAGCGGGAGCGCTCCGTCTGCGGATGTCATAGGCCTCTGCCCGTCAGCGCCGGACGATCTGTGCCTCTTCGCGGAGCTTTTTCAGAAGTTCCGCGTCGGCGCCGCTACCTTCCTGATTCATGGACTCCATGTCGCGCGCCTGGAACACCATCTGGGCCGCTCGGTCGTCGGAGATCTGCCGGGCATTGCAGACGCCGATGAATTCGACGCCGCGCTCGGTTTCCTTCGTCGGTGTAGCTCGGCCCGGCGAGGTCTGCATGACATCCTCTTTCCACATAGGCGGCAGTTCCGGCTGAGCCACGCGGCCGAGATCACGAACGGTCACGTCGCGAAGGCCCTTCGCGAAGGCGAAGGTCGATTCGCAAGACTGGAACCGCGAACGCATGGCCTGGGCCTCACGCTTGCGATTCGCGAGTAACTGGCCGCGCTGGCCGTTGGGGATGACGAAGATCACCTGCTGGAGGGTATATTCGGTGGTCGATGGCTTATCGCCGCCCTGTGCCAGCATGCGCTGGACGACGTCCTGCTCGCTGAGACGCTCCTCACGCTGCAATCGCTTCGACGCAGCCTGACCCCAGGCCATCTGCACGCGGATATAGTCCTTGAAGCCTTGCGGTGAGAAGCCGGCCTGCTGAAGCACCTGAGCGAGCTGCGCCTCGGATAGCTTGTTGCTCTTTGCGAAGTTCAGATAGGCCGCATTCACCGCATCGTCGGGAATGCTGATGCCCTGCCGCTGAATCTCCTGGCGCTTCAACGCCTCGTCAATGAGCTCCTCGGTTGCCTTCTGGGTGGTGTTACCACCGACCCGGCGCAGCTTGAGGAAGGCGGCGCGCTGGCGGATCTGATAGGTCGTCACGGGCATACCGTTGACGACGACGGAGACCGCGCTCGCCGCCTGGCTGCTCTCGATCCCCAGTCCGAGCGATGCTGGTCCGCCGAGACCCAGCATGGCCACCATCGCTCCACGCATCAACCACGACGTAACGTTTTGCATGCTCTTTCTTCCCTTGTTCTCAACCCAGGTCTGATTGTGGCCGCCTACAGTCTCGATGGGGCAAAAGCATGGAATTCGCGGCGAATTAGTTGCCGATGTCGTAGCTCTGCTGGAAATCGCTGATCGTCCGCAGGCCGACATTGAACATCAGAGTCGTTTCGTCCGTCTCCAGCGAATACCGGTCCGTCCTTTCGCGATAGCTCACGAGCAGGCTGAAACACTCGTCTGCGTAACGGATGCCGAAGCTCTGATCGACCAGAGCATCGTTTTCGATGTCGTAGGAGGCACTGGCCATAGCGCTCCAGTTCTGTGCGAAGTTCAGCGTCGCCGAACCCGAGACCTGACTGCGATCGTCGAGTGAGCCGTAGATCGGCTGGGCCGCGATGTTCGTATAGCTCACTGTCGCATTTCCGAGCCCGCCACCGAAGCTGTAGTCTGCGAAGACGTCCTGGCGTTTCAGATCGAAGTTGTCCTCATCGTAGCGGCCCTGGGTTCCGACCGTCACGCCGAATGGCGTCTGGAGAGAAACGAGTCCGACATAGTCGGAGACGTCATTCTCGAGACCCGAATCGAAACCGGCGAGGGCGAGATCGAGCTGATCGTAAGAGTTCCGTCCTCCGAGGTGGTAGGACTGGCCCGCAACAGCGTTGATCAGCCAGCTATTGCCGAGATCGGCTGAATAGCGGACGCCGACGTTTGCGCGGTGGCCGCCTTCGACCCGATCGTAGCCGGAGAACTTGTTGAAGGAGAACAGGTTCGTCGCATTGAAGACGAGCGTGCCAGCATCCTCGTTCGGAATAAGGCCGATGTCCTCTTCGTCGGTGCGCGCGATGATCTGGCCGATCGGCTCGATCACGTGCGAGACGCCTCCAACCTCGATTAGGTAGGGATATCGTGCTTCGAGGGCCGCCATGGCCATGCCGCGTGAGCCGGATCGATCAATGTCCACCGCACCGCTGTTGTCGAGCAGGTATTGCGGGACACCATTGGCAAAAAATGGGTTGCCGAAGCCGTCGGATTCCATGTTCGCCGAATAAAGATCGCCTCGGACGGCAGCGGTTGGTTTCAGCACCAGCCCGTTCGACATCGTATAACGGTCGGACCAGGCAAGTTCCGCCGTGCCGCGGGTGTAATCGCCTTCAAGTCCGTTATTTCGGTTGAAGTTCGGATTGTAGAAGAAACCGTCTTCTGGCTGGACGCAGACTTCGCGCAGATTCTCGTTGAGCATCAACGAGGTGTTGCAGATCTGGCTGAAGTCCTCCTTGTCGCGGCTGAGAGACGCCACGTTGACGTCGAACTCGATTTCACCACCCAGAACACTTTCCTGTTCGATCCGTTCGTAATCGAAGACCGGAAGAACGGTCGGCTGCTCGTCGTCCCGATCGGGATCGATTGTCTGGTAGTCAAATTCCTGGATGCGCAGATCGAAGAAGCTCTGATCGCCGAGGCCAGTCAAATAGACTTCAGACGTTTGGATCGTGTCGTCGAACCCATCGATCTCGTAGGTGTTGGAGAAGTTACGGTCGCTCTGGAAAAGCCAGTCCCAACCGAACGTCCACTGCTCCGAGAGCGCGAACCGGCCCTTAGTACCGATCATGCCGCGATCGGTGTTTGCGTAATCCGGGCTTTCTACCACGCCGCCGCCGCGGACGAAGTTATCGTCTTCGAACTCGTAGCGATCCTGCTGGCTGATGCCCGCCGCCTGGAGTGTAATGATGCCATTCTGGAAAGCTTGGCGGTATTCGATTTCGCCAAGAAATCCCTGCTTGGTGTAATAGGTGCCGGCGACCGTGAAATCCTTGTCGTCTGAAAGAGCGACAAAATAGGGAACACGCAGGCCGTAACCGCGTCCGTCTCCAGACTTGAACTCCGGTGCCAGGAAGCCTGACTTGCGCTTCACCGTTGGGTCCGGAGACTGGAAGTAGGGCAGATAAGCGATCGGCGCGCCGAAGAACTCGAACTGCGCCCCGTAATAACGGATTTCCTTGTTCTGCTGGTCCCAGACGATTTTGCGCGCCTTGACCTGCCAAAGCGGTGGGCGGTCCGGATTTTCGCGGCATGCCTCACAGGCGGTGTAGACACCGCGGTTGAACGTGGTGACGGAACCATCTGCACGGGTCGCGGACGCAGCGGCGAAGCGCGTGTTGTCCGGCGTCTCGATGCGCAAGGCCTGAACGAAGCCGTCTCGGAAATCGTCGGTCAGATCGAGCTGGTCAGCATAGATGCGATTGCCGTCTGGCTGTTGCAGTTCGACATCGCCGCGGGCTATCAGCCTGCGTGATCTCTGGTTGTAAATTAGCTCGCGAGCGACGACCTTGTAGTCTCCGTAGTCGACCTGAACACCGCCGCTCGCAGAAACGAGCGCGCGTTCGCTGTCATAGGTGACGGTGTCAGCTTCCAGAAAAAGCTGGGCGTCGGTCGGAACATCTGCGCTCAGTGCCGGCACGGCCTGGGCCATGGCGGGCTTCGCACCGACGGCCGCAAACGCTGCAGACAGAGCGAGGGCCGTACTGCACAGAAGCACCGATTTTCGCGATCGTTCGCCGATCCCCATCGGCCAAACCCCGCGTCCCCTCAATTCACTCAATCTACCCATCCTCCTGGTGCAGCAGGATCGTTACGCCGAACAGTCCCGCGGCCAGGACTGGAAACCACGCCGCGATGATTGGTGGTACGACGTCATTGCTGCCCAGGGCTTTTGCCAAGAACGTCACGACGTACAACACAAAACCGGCGAGCACTCCACCAACAAATACCCGCCCAGGCTGCGCGGTTCGGGAGAAACGCGTGGCCACGGTCGCCGCCAGAAGTGTCATCGCCACGAACAGCGCAGGCTGTGCGATGAGCGTATGATACTGCATGGAGAATGCCATGGAGTTAAAACCCAAGCTCGCGGCGACATCTATCTTCGAACCGAGGTCCCAAATCGAAATCGTTTCGGGATCGGCCAATCTCTGCTCGATATACTCCGGTCTGAGGCTTGTCGGGAGGCGGTACTCGACGAGATCACGCGGAGTGTAACCAATCCGCGTCACTCTTGGCCGCAGCAAAACCCATTCCTGGTTCCCCAATGTGGCGCGCGGAGCATCGATTCTTGTCTCCACGGATCCATCGTCAGCCATCACGAAAGCCGACACGTTGGAGAGGACGCGGCCGTTCTCGGCCACCTGTTTGGCCCCGATAATGGACGTTACGCCCTCGGCTTGCTGGCGTAGCCACGGCGTCTGCAGAGCCGTTGACGCAGGCTCTCTGCCTTGCGCGGTCGCCTCGATATTCGCCGCTGTCGCCTTGGCCATCGCCGCAAGCGGGTTGTAGGCGAATGTCGCAAGGAGGCCGAGGAACAGCGAGCCGGCGATAAACGGAATGAGAATCTGCCAGGTCGAGACGCCGGCCGCTCGCGCGACCACGAGTTCCAGCTTCCGGTTGAGCGAGATCAGCGTGAAGATCGACGAAAAAAGAATGATGAAGGGAAAGGCCTGCTCCATAAAGGACGGAACCCGCAGTGCGGAGAAGGCGAGCAGCAGGCCAAATGACCCATCGGCCAGAACCGATCTCCGGCCCAGTTCCACGAGATCTATGAGAAAGATCAGCGCGCTGATTGCGATCAGCGTCGAGAAAAAATTGAAGAGATACAGCCTGAAGAAGTAGCGGTTGAGGGTCCAGCGGTTCATCGCGCGGTGCCCTCGCGTCGGCGGGGCGGACGTGATGTCAGGTTTTTTCGGACGAAAGCGAGCAGCTTTCGGGGCAGGTCGAAGACTGTCTGGATGATCGGTGTCTGGGCGATATTCGTGCCACGCGAGATCAGAATGATGTTGAAGAGACACGCCGCAAGCGGCAGCGCATAGGCGAAAATCGCCATGATCGGATTATCCGTGATCATGCTCAAGGCAAGGAATGCGGCCGCCTTTAGCCCGACAGCGCCGGCTAGACCGAGGGTCATCGCCGCGTTCGACGCCTGCCGGTTTGTCTGCGGCTGGCCTGCGACAACGACGGCCCAAAGCGCGAAAGCGATGCAATAGAGCCAGGAGGTGAACCGGTCAGTTGCTTCTTCGATGTAGCGCCCCGGTGTCTTTTGGAAGATCTTGTCGTCAGGATCAGGGTCGACGAGAGTGAGGGTCGAGAGTTCCGAGGTCCGCGTCCAGTCATCCTTATCCGAAGGCTTCAGGTCCGACAGATCGAAGGCGTATGTCTGGAACTCGATGACGGAGACCGAATTGCCGCGTTTTGGCTTTCGGTGGAGTTGTCCGTCGAACAGCATCAGCACCGACTGATCGTCCGTATCGAGTATCGAGGCTTCCGCCGCGAAATAGGTGAGATCAAGATTGGGGTCGCGGGTGTCCTGAATGAACAGGCTCTCGATCATCGAGCCATTGGTCTTGCCGACCGAAATTACGAGATCGGACGAGATCCGCTCGAAGCGGCCCGGTCTCAGAAACAGCGTGATCGTATCGACATTGATCGAGCGCACGCCGTTATAGAAGGCGCTCGAAGCCAGAGGGCCGATGCCGTGAGCGACCGTCAAGACGAGAAGGGCGCCCGCAAAACCGAGGTAAAGGATCGGCTTCAAAATGACCCGCATGGACGCGCCGGACGCCGCGATCACCGCGCGTTCGGAGTCGGCGTTAAGGGCATTCAGAACCTGAATCGAGCCGAGGAGAATCGCGAAGGGCACGACGCCGGCCGCCAGATCCGGCAATAGCATCAGGGCGATCCAGAGAATGTTGCCGGCAGCGGACGCGCTGGTCTTAACTATGTCGATTCGCGAAAGAGCCTGAACGATCCAGACGATGAGTGCGAGCGAGAGGAGGGAACCGACCGAAGACGTGAGGGCACGTCGGAAGATGTATCGTTCAATGAGGGTCATCCGGCCTCTGCTGCAAGTTCACCGGCGTGTTTCAAACGTCAACGCGTCCAAATTGCGACCCCGAGGGCAATGCATGGGCTGCCCTCAACCTTACCGGAACGTATCGCATTTAAGCTAATATTCGGCGAACGAACGTCCTTAACGCGACATTTGCCCACTCTGCAAAGCCGGAGTCTGGTTTTCTCTTGATCGAGGACCATGATAGGCATTCCGCACAAGCGCCGGCTCCGGCCCGGCGATCCTTCTCATGCCCTCATAAACTGGACCCGACATGGCGAGCCTTCCGAATATCCGATTTGCGAATATCGACGAAAAAGCAGAGGGGGTTTTCGTCATTCTCGGCGGCGAGGATGCGAGCCTTGCCGACGACCATGCCGCGCTTCGCGATTTCGTCGCCAAGGCCGCAACCGCAAGCCGCTTCAAGGGGAAGGCGCTCGCCAAGCTCGATCTCGTCTCTCCCTCCGCGATTGATGTCGATCGCCTGCTGGTTCTCGGCACGCATCACGACCGCGAGCCGGTCGAGGAAGACTGGCTGAAGCTCGGCGGTACGATCGCAGCGGCTACGAAGGGCGCCGAAAAGGTCACCATCTCCACGACTGTTGCGGGTGATCGGCCGATTTCTGCCGAAGAATCTGCAACGATCGCTGCTGGCATGCGCCTGCGTGCTTATGAATTCGACCGCTACAAGACGAAAAAGAAGAAAGATGACGAGGGCGAAGAAGGCGAGACGCCGGCGTCCGACATCACAATCCTCGTCTCAGACGTCGCCGCGGCGGAACAGGCCTACGAAGCCGAGCGCGCCCTGAGCGACGGCACGATGCTCGCCCGCGATCTGGTTAACGAACCCGCAAACATCCTCGGTCCCGTGGAATATGCCGAACGGGCGGAGCAGCTGAAAGACGTCGGCGTCGAGGTCGAAGTTCTCGGACAGAGCGAGCTCGAAGACCTCAAGATGTACGCTTTGCTGGGCGTCGCGCAGGGCTCGCCGCGCCCGCCGCGCCTCGTCGTCATGCGCTGGAATGGCGGTGAAGAAGGCGAGCAGCCCATCGCCTTCGTCGGGAAGGGCGTCGTCTTTGATACCGGCGGCATCTCGATCAAGCCGGCCGGGTCCATGGATGAGATGAAGGGCGATATGGGCGGTTCAGCCGCCGTCGTCGGAGTCATGCACGCGCTCGCCGCCCGAAAGGCGAAGGTCAACGCGATCGGCATCATCGGTCTCGTCGAGAATTCAGTCGACGGCAATGCCCAGAGACCTGGCGACATCGTGACCGCGATGTCCGGGACCACGATCGAGGTCCTGAACACCGATGCGGAAGGCCGTCTCGTTCTCGCGGACGCCCTCTGGTACTGCCAGGATCGTTTCAGGCCGAAATTCATGGTCAATCTCGCGACCCTGACTGGTGCGATCGTTGTCGCGCTCGGCAATCATCAGGCCGGGCTGTTCTCAAACAACGATGAGCTGGCCGATCGCCTGTTCTCGGCGGGAACGGTGAGCGGTGAGAAGGTTTGGCGCCTGCCGCTCGCGCCTGAATACGACAAGATGATCGAGGGCAAGTTCGCCGACATCAAGAATATCGGCGGCGGACGCGCCGCGGGCTCGATTACGGCGGCACAGTTCTTGCAGCGCTTCGTCAACGATGTGCCATGGGCCCATCTCGACATTGCGGGTACGGCAATGGGCTCTCCGTCCAACGCCTACAACCAGTCCTGGGCTTCGGGATTTGGCGTGCGTCTGCTCGAGCGCCTGGTCCGCGACCACTACGAAGCCCGCTGAGGCGGAGGGGCATTTCAGGTGGCGGAAGTCCTCTTCTATCACCTCACCGAAAGCCGCTTGGAGGAGGCCCTGCCGGACCTCCTCCAGCGCTCGCTCTCGCGTGGATGGCGCGTGGTCGTTCAGTGTGCGAGTGACGAGCGGCGGGACGGTCTCGACAACGTCCTCTGGACTTTTCGTGACGACAGTTTCCTTCCGCACGGGACGGATGTGGAAGGCCATCCGGAAAGCCAGCCGATCCTGCTGACGACATCTACGGAGCAGGAAGCGAACAGGCCTGATGTGCGTTTCATGGTCGACGGCGCGACGCCCGGCGATCTCGACGGGTATGTCCGCGGCATCTATATGTTCGATGCGTTTGACAACGATCAGATGTCTCATGCCCGCGAGCGCTGGAAGGCCGAAAAGGCTGCCGGCCATGACCTGACTTACTGGCAGCAGACCGAAGATAGACGCTGGGTCAAAAAAGGCTGATTCCGAACATCGGTCTGTCGGCGACTGTTTTTTAAGATCAGTTGAGGAGGCGGTAGTCGGTCAGTGAGATCAATCGCCGGAATGCTCATCGCTCGCGGCGATGAACCATTTGGGCCATATGCTCACAGCCACTGCGAGTCCGAGCAGATTGAGGTAGGCTGCGAACTCCAGAGTTTCCTCGGCCCAGACATAGACGAGCTTTCCAAATATCTCAGAGCCGATCAGCATGGAGACACTGAAGGCCGCAGGAACCGCGTAGAAGAAGGTCAATTCGCGCCACGCTTTGGCCACCGGAACACGGCGAATGGCGAGAATGGCGATGACCACTGCGATTGCAATGCTGACTGTAAGCACTTTGCCGTCCTCGGTCAGGCAGGCGCCGCCGTCATAGTAGTGCGAGCCGCAACGCGGGGTCTCGCGGACCATGGCGAGCGGAAGCAGCATGGCAAGGCCCGCCGAGAAGTAGAAGATCTCGTGCCAGCTGATCACGAGCAGACGCAAGACAATGAGTGTGGTCAGTCCGAGCACTACGGTTTGTGCGCTTTCGTACCACCCGTTCTCAACCGGGCCGATCTCCAGCGTATCGATTGGATAGAGCAGCACTGCCGCGATGGCCGCGATGCCAAGACACAGCAACGCAAAGGCTAGAAAGAGGGCGATCTCGCGAAAGGAGCGGCGCCCTATGATTGTTGCCAAGCCTTCGAACACGAAGGTGCCGACGCGATTCGCCGACGGGCATTTGTCTGTGAGTGCCAAGATATGCCGATCCGGAGAGATTTCATTTCAGTGCTGGTGAAGAGTCTGAGCCCCAGCGTCGGGCGACAATGGGCGGAGAAGCTGGCCCATGTCATGCTGAACGCAGCGTTTTCAAAGCGCTAGCCGGCAAACAGAATGCAATTGTTGCAAAGTTATGACAGCGTGGCAGATAATGACCTAAGGTCAAAAAGGTTCGCTATTTCAGCTGGCAAGTGCGGTTTCATATTCGCCGGATAGGGCAAGCCACTCCTCTTCAGCGGCCCGGAGCGACTTCTCTGCATCCGCGCGCTTCTGATTGAGTTCGGTGACCTTCGCCGGATCTTTTTGATAGAGCGCCGGATCGGCGAGCTTGCCGTCGGCTTCTGCAACCGCTTTTTGAAGCTTCGCCATATCGGCTTCGAGCTTGTCGATCTTGCGCTTCATCGGCTTCAGCCGATCGCGCTTCTCCGCCGACTGACGGCGCATCTCGGACTTCGGCGCTGCGGGCTCGGCGGGTTTGGCCGAGACGGGCTCCGGGACCTTTTCGGCTTCGATCTTCGTCGCCTTGGACTTCTTGTTTCCCGATAGAACCAGACGCTTGTATTCCGTGAGATCGCCCTCGAAGCGTTTCACCGAACCGCCCTCGACGAGCCAGAGCCGGTCGACCGTCGCTTCTACGATATGCCGGTCGTGGCTGATCAGCACGACCGCGCCCGGATATTCGTTCAATGCGTGAATCAGACTGTCGCGCGCCTCGATGTCGAGATGGTTTGTTGGCTCGTCGAGGATGAGCAGGTGAGGGGCGTGCAGTGTCGCGAGGCCCAGAAGCAGTCGCGCCTTCTCTCCGCCCGAGAGCTTGTCGGCGACGGTCTCCATCTTTTCCCGGGGCAGACCCATCTGCGCGACCCGCGCGCGCACCTTCGGCTCCGGCGCATCCGGCATCAGCCGACGCACGTGCTCGATCGCGTTCTCCTGTGGTCTCAGATCGTCGATCTGATGCTGGGCAAAATAGGCGACCTTCAGTCCTGGCGCCTTGGTCAGCTTGCCGTCTTCGGCGTCGAGCCGTTCGGCAAGAAGCTTTGCGAAAGTCGATTTGCCGTTACCGTTCTGGCCGAGGAGAGCGATCCGGTCGTCCGTATCGATCCGAAGGTCGAGCGAGGAGAGGATGGGCTGGCCGGGCGCATAACCGACGCTCACGTCCTCCATCGCGATGATCGGCGAGGCGGGCTGCTTCTCCGGAGCGGGAAAACCGATCGGCGTCACGCTTTCTTCGACGATCGCCTGGAGAGGCTCAAGCTTTTCCAGCGCCTTCAGTCGTGACTGGGCCTGTTTCGCTTTCGAGGCCTTGGCGCGGAAGCGCGCGACAAAGGCCTCCATATGCTTGCGCTTTTCGGTCTGCTTGGCCGTCTGCTTCTGGAGAAGCTCGATTTTCTCGGCCCGCTGCCGCGCGAAGGAATCGAAATCGCCGCGATAGAAGACGAGCTTCTTCTGATCGAGGTGAACGATAGACGACACGGCATTGTTGAGAACGTCGCGATCATGGCTGATCAGGAGAACCGTGTGCGGGTAGCGCGATACGAAGTTCTCCAGCCAGAGTGTGCCTTCCAGGTCGAGATAGTTCGTCGGCTCGTCGAGAAGCAGGAGGTCCGGGCTCGAAAAGAGAACCGAGGCGAGGGCGACGCGCATGCGCCAGCCTCCAGAGAAGGACGAGGCCGGCCGGGCCTGCGCTACATCGTCAAAGCCGAGGCCGGCAAGAATCGATGCGGCGCGCGCCTCAGCCGAATGGGCGTCGATATCGAAGAGACGCGTATGGATGTCGGCGATCTTGTGCGGGTCGGTCTCGGTCTCGGCGGCGGCCATGAGGTGCGCCCGCTCGGTATCGGCGGCGAGCACGATGTCGATCAGCGAATCCTCGGTGCCCGGTGCCTCCTGCGCGACCTGGCCGACCGACATGCCTGAGGGCATGCTTACCGATCCGCTTTCGGAGGCAAGATCGCCCGTGATCACTCGGAAGAGCGTCGACTTGCCGGCGCCATTGCGCCCGACGAGTCCAGCCTTGGTGCCGGTCGGCAGCGTCAGGCTCGCATGGTCGATGAGAAGGCGTCCGGCGACGCGCGCGGATAGGTCGTTGATCTGCAGCATGGGTGCCTTTTGCCATGGCTATGCAGCGGCGTGAAGAAGGGCTTTGAAAAACGTCGGAAGTCTCGCCGAGACAGTGATCGCGTCCTGGCAGCGACGGCAGGTTCCGCTCTCATCAGTGAGCGTTGTTCGGAGGGGGCAGGCACGGAAGCCGCTGCCCTAGATGAGCCGGTTCAGTCGCCGGCGACGAAATATGCGAGCTTGCCTTCCGGCGTGATTCCAAGCCGGTAGAAATTATAGGCCCCGAAATCGAGCATGTTCTGATAGTCGCCTGCGGTGACGATCTCGAAAAGCTCCACCTTCTGCGGCTTTGTCAGCGTATCGAGCCGCGCCTGCGCGAAGTAGGGCCAGATATAAATCGCGTTCTCTGTGTCGGGCTCAAGCACCACATGGCCGGCCTGCAAAAGCTCCAGAAGGATGGCCAGCATCTCGATGCCGTCTTCGTCGCCGGACGATGCTTTGAGGAATTCGATCGGGTCTTCGACGCTGCCCCCGAAGGAAAGCACCGTCTCTTCCGCACCGGTCTCGATGTAAGGCCTCAACTTTTCGATCTCGCCGCCTCGGGAAATGTCGATCAGTCTTGCCCGTAGATCTCGGACCGGCCTCGGCAGGCTTTCGGCGTCATAACTGACGCGCGAAGCCGGCAGCGGTTCCGCTTTGACCTTTTCAGCGGCTGCCGATGGCGAGCCTTCAGAGCTTTTTGCATCCGCGTCTGGCTCCGCAGCCGGTTCCTCGACAGGTAATTCCGGCTCTTCGCCTTCCGGCTCTTCCGTGGGAGGAGTCTCGTCCGTGGCCGGACCTATAGCAGGTGTTTCAGTTTCATCAGCGGATGCGGGAACATCATCTTCGCCCGACTCGCCGGGATCGAGCGTTTCGCCTTCTTCAACGGCCGGCGTTCCTTCGCCGCCTACCTCGGTTCCCGGAAGAGGCGGTAAGGGCACCGCGACGATGCCATCGCGGATTTCGCCGGTCGCGTTCCCGTCGTCATCGACGATTTGAGACAGCGCTATAGCGGACCCGGAGGCAAGGAGCCCCGTGCAAAACGCCAGAATGGGCAGTGCTTTGATGGAAGGCGGCATCGTCTTCCTTGGCGGGTTTTGAGGATTCGTTTGCCACCCTTGTGGGACGGCTGTCGAATGAAAATTTTACTGAAAGGTCCGGTTCGCCCGGAACTCGCCGAACTCGACGCGCTGGCGTAGATCGTCCAGCATTTCGATGGCATGGGCTTCGCCATAGAGGCGCACGAGTTCGATCATCGCCGTCGAAAGAGCCGTTTCCGCAAGGATCTCCGATTCGATGCCTTCGCTGATGCCGTCGGCCCACGCCTCGTTGTGGTACTCGAGAGCGACCTGTTTCTTCTCGGCCTGGATGATCTCGTCGAGTTCGGATTTTGGCAGTTCGAGCATGACGGCATCCCTTTTGTCGTTTCGGATCGTTCGATCCGTTTAAGATTTATTACCACGAACGTGACGATTGTCGCGGGTGCAGTGCGAAGATCGTTTACGTTTGATTAATTCCCGTAGCGAGTGAGGATGTCCCGCGACAGGCTCGCACCTTCTTTTTGGTAGCGGTTGTGGGCGACACGCGCCGCCTCTGTGCAGTGGCGATAAGTCGATTCGTAGGCCCGATACCCACTGTTGAAGCTCGCGATCAGCCGGCGACGGTCAGCATCGTTGGGAGACTGCGCCTGGAGCAGCGCGGTCATCTCATCGCGCCAGATCGACTTCTCCTCGTCTCCGCAAAGCTCGCGAAGGAAGTGCATCGAGCCGAGAACGGTGGAAAGCCGGCTCATTGCTTCGATGAACGGACCATCGCTTGGCCGAGCCGCATTGTCAGGTGTCTCGGCTTCGCCTTCTTCGGTCGTCTCTTCCTGCGGCGCTTCCTGCGCGATGCCAGGCGCGATCGGCAGAATCAGGATCAGCAGAGCGGCGGTCAGGAGCCAGGGAAGAGAGAACCTTAAGATTTTGTGCATTGGCGAACAGTCGAGACCCGGTCCGGCGATTTCAAGACGGCCCCCGACTAGGAAGCATTTTCGACAGAACTGTGCTTTTGCCGCAACAAATTCGAAGCCTGTTGGGAGATCGGTGCGAGTTTCGGCGTCGTCCGTCCGTTCTCTTCGAGGCCTTCAACTAAATTTCTGTGGATAAACGTAACCGCAGCAGCGTCGCTGCCGGCAACGGGCTCCGAATCCACGCCGATTTCGGCGGCGAAAACGACGATGACGAAGTGGAAATCATCATAGATCGCTTCATGATTCGTCACGAAAACGAGGCCCGACTCATCGAGATCGAGTCCGACTTCCTCCAAAACTTCACGGGCAACTGCCTGTTTCAGCGTTTCGCCGAAGCCGACGCGACCGCCAGGAAAGGACAGCAGGCCTTCCAGCGTCTGGCCCTTCTGCCGTTCGATCAGGAGAAGATCATCGCCTCGGAAGAGAGCGGCGGAGACGGCGATCTGGGGATGTTGGTTCAATATCCGGACTCCAGCATGCGCAAGCTGTGTTCTGGGATAATCTGCTTGACGGCATCCTGCAGCCGCTGTTCCCTCATGGAATGTGCGGACGCTTTGCCCTTCATGCTTCACCCGAAATTGTCGCGGAATTTCTGTCGCTCGAAGAGATCGACCATTTCCCGCCACGCTACAATATCGCGCCGACGCAGCCCATCGTCATCGCGATCGGCGGGCGCGAGGATAGGCCCGATGCCAACCGGGCGAACCGCTCCGCTCAGCTTGTGCGATGGGGTTTGGTCCCGTCCTGGGTGAAGGATACTTCGAAATTCCCGTTGCTGATCAATGCCCGCGGTGAGACGGCGGCGACAAAGAACTCTTTCCGGGCCGCCATGAAGTATCGGCGATGCCTGATCCCCGCGACCGAATTTTACGAGTGGCGCAGCACGGACAGCCGGCTGTCCCAGCCATTCCTGTTTCGTCCGAAGAGCGGCAGGCCATTTGCCTTCGCCGGACTCATGGAGACCGCAATCGATCCGGACGGCGGTGAGATCGATACAGCTGCGATCGTAACCTCAGCCGCAGCCGGCCCGCCAAAAGAGGTTCACGACCGGATGCCAGTCGCGCTGGAGGAGGGCGAATTCGAGAGATGGTTGAATTGTCGGGAGTACGACTCGTCGGACGTGGCCGATCTGATCGCCAGCTCGATCGTACAAGACTTCGAGATCGTGCCGATCGGAACGGCGGTCAACAAGGTCGCCAATTCGAATCCAGCGATTCAAGAACCGATCGAAAAGCCCATAGACGACACACAGGATAGAAAGAAAAAAGAAGCGTCCGCCGATGGCGGAGATGGCGGGGCACAGCTGAAATTGATCTAGACCGCGACGCCTCCAATATCCGACGCGCAGAATATGAAGAGCGGGGCTTTCCGCCGCTTGCTGTCAGCCCCGCTCGAAAGCTGTCACTCGCCGGCCATCAGTTGGACGGGTTGAACCTTGGTCTGGATCGCCGATTCGCGGCCCGTGCCGCAATACCGGGCCGCCGTGAGAAGCCCGGGATTGCCGAGCTGGCGGTAGTTGTTTTCCAGGTGAATTTCGCGTTCGCGCTCGCGCCGCGAACGGAACTGGATCTCGATCTTCTTCATGGCCTTCATGCCTGCTTGTTTCGGTGCCCTGTTTAGCCGCTCCCAAAATGAGACGCTTTGAGGGCAAAACCTTCCTACCCGATAGGAATACCTGTTCGATGACAGGTGATGGGCCAGTGGCGTGGCAATAGAGCCACGGCGCCCGCTATTAGGGTAACCGTTTGGTTAACGACAGCGGCGTTCTCTCCTGCCCGACGAACAATCTCTCTCATACGAGGTTCCACGCGATCGGCGTTTGAAATCGGCGCCGTTTGCGCTTACCCAAATCCCGATCCAATCCGGCAAGCATGTTTCACGGGATAAAGGCCAATGAGCGAAGGCTTTCGCGGTCTCCGACTGACCAATACGATGACGCGGCAGAAAGAAGATTTTTCTCCGCGCGACTGGCGTGAAGATACGATTCCAGAGGCCGATAAGCGGGTTCGCATGTATGTCTGCGGGCCGACCGTCTACGATTACGCCCATATCGGCAATGCGCGTCCGATCATCGTGTTTGATGTGCTTTTTCGGCTGCTGCGGCACCTCTACGGGGAGGATCACGTCGTCTACGCGCGGAACATCACCGACGTCGACGACAAGATCAACGCGCGTGCTGCGCGTGACTTCCCGAACATGCCGCTCAACGAGGCGATTAAACGCGTGACCACGCGGACGACGGAGCAGTTTCACGCCGACATCGCGGCGCTCGGTTGCCTGCCGCCGACGGTCGAACCACGGGCGACCGACTTCGTTTCGGACCATGCGGACGGTCACGACATGGTCTCGATGATCAAGACGCTGATCAAAAAGGGCCATGCCTATGAGGCGGGTGGCGAAGTGCTGTTCGATGTCACCTCCATGCCCGACTATGGCAGTCTGTCGAAGCGCAAGCTCGACGAGCAGCAGGCGGGCGCGCGTGTCGCCGTGGAAAGCCACAAGCGCAATCCGGGCGATTTCGTGCTCTGGAAGCTGTCGGACGAAAATGAGCCCGGCTGGGACTCGCCTTGGGGAAGGGGCAGGCCTGGCTGGCATATCGAATGCTCTGTGATGAGCGAGGCCCATCTCGGCCGGACCTTCGATATCCACGGCGGCGGCCTCGACCTCATCTTCCCGCACCACGAGAACGAGATCGCCCAGTCCCGCTGCGCCCGTGGCTCGGAGAAGATGGCCGAGGTCTGGATGCACAACGGCTATGTGCAGGTCGAAGGGAGGAAGATGTCCAAATCGGAGGGCAACTTCATCACGATCCACGACCTCCTGCACACCGAGAAATTCGGCGGACGCAAATGGCCCGGCGAAGTCCTACGCCTTGCAATGCTGATGACCCATTATCGGGAGCCGATCGATTTTTCGGTGAAGCGGCTTGAGGAGGCGGAGGCACGTCTTTCTTCTCTTCGTCGGATAGCAAGCGAAGCTAGTTCCGTTGAAGATGAGGGGATGCTGCCGCAGTCAGTCGAGACCGCGCTCTGGGACGATCTCAACATCTCGGCGGCAATGGCCGCGTTGAACGAACATCTTCGAGACAGTGGGAACGATCGGAGAGCGGCCGGAGACTTCCTTCGTTTGATTGGTATTGATCTGTCCGTGGCATCACAGTCGCTCACGGATGTTCAGAAAAAGCTGATCGAGGAACGCCTTGCCTTCATCCGCGACAAGAACTGGTCCAACGCCGATCGCATTCGCGACGAGTTGTTGGAGCAGGGCATCCAGCTGAAGGACGGCAAAGACCCGGAAACCGGAGAGCGGGTCACCACCTGGGAGCTCAAGCGCTGATTTTCCGGTCCATCGTTGAAGGCAAGGCGTGCATCCAAGGCGTGTTCTACGGCGTAAATGTATAGCCATCCCGGCCTAAAGTCCGGGCTACAGATAAAATGCGCTTGAGGCCAATCGAGAACGCTTGAAGTTTCATGCAGATAGCCGACCTTTGGTTATGAAGGTGACGGAGGCGCGCAAAGGGACCCGGCCGATCAACACTGACACGATCTGACGCTTCATGGATTCACACACGCAGCGCAAGGCATATCCGGCAATCGACCCGTATGAGACGGGCCGGCTTGCAGTGGGTGATGGCCATGAGATCTACTACGAGCTCTGCGGCAATCCGGACGGAAAGCCGATCGTCTTCCTGCATGGCGGACCGGGCAGCGGTTCCTCTACGCAGCATCGCAGGCTCTTCGACCCGGCTCGCTACCGTATCATCCTCCTAGACCAGCGCGGTTGCGGCCGGTCCTCGCCGCTCGGCGAGCTCGAGGCCAACACGACATGGCACCTTGTCGAGGACCTTGCACTGCTGCGCAAGAAACTCGGTATCGAGCGCTGGGTGCTGTTCGGCGGTTCCTGGGGCGCGACGCTGGCACTCGCCTATGCGGAAAGATACCCTGAGACGGTTTCGGCCATGATTCTGCGGGGCGTCTTCTCAGGGCGTCCATCCGAACTTGCCTGGTTCTACGAGACGGGCGCCAACCGCTTGTTCCCGGATCAGTGGGAGAGTTTCGTTGCTCAGGTGCCGCAATCTGAGCAGGACGATATCATCGGTGCCTACCGGCGGCGGCTCACGGACCCCGATCGGTCGGTCCGCGCGGCGGCAGCCGCGAGCTGGACGCAATGGGAGTCGGCAACTGTGATGATGCGCTCCGGTGCGGTGCCGCGCAGCACACCTTCCGTTTCGGACGCCACGATCGCCTTCGCGCGCATCGAGAATCACTATTTCTACCATGGCCTCTGGTTGGAAGAGGGCCAGCTGATTCGAGACGCGGTGCGGCTATCGAAAATACCCGGCGTCATTGTGCAGGGTCGCTACGATGTCGTGACCCCCGCAATCACCTCATGGCAGCTGGCCGAGGTCTGGACGCGGGCCGATTATCGGATGGTGGAAGGCGCGGGGCACGCTTTCGCCGAACCCGGAATACTACAGGAACTGCTGGCTGCCTCGGACCGGTTTGCAGCGGCTTCCTGAGCCGATACAATCCAGTCCCTCCTCTGATGTCTCTGGATGTAAAACCATGAAAATGAGCGGCGGGTGCCAATGCGGCGCGGTGCGATTTAGGTGCGAGCCTGATCCATCGAGCGCCCATATTTGTCATTGTCGTATGTGTCAGAAGGCCGTTGGAAACATTTTCGCTGCTCTGGTGCGTGTGGATGCCGGCGGCCTGAGATGGACGAAGGCCGAGCCGAAGCGTTTCGCATCGTCCAACATCGCTCGGCGCGGCTTTTGCCCCGATTGCGGGACGCCGCTGAGCTACGAAGCTCCGGACGGTGTATTCCTGACCATCGGTGCATTCGATGATCCGGCATCCCTTCCGCCCCTTAAGCAGCATGGTGTGGAAGCGCGATGCGACTTCGTCTCGACCCTTGGGACGCTGCCCGAAAGCCGGACGGACGAGGACGCGGAAAACCAGCCGTTTCTGGCGGAAATCGTTTCCTACCAGCACCCGGACCAGCCGGATTACGAAAATGAGAAGGATTCTGCCTGAGGGCCGGAATCATCACTTTATGTGATCGCACCGATCACCAAAACCGAGGCGCGCGACCTCGTTCCGGCTGATAAGGCTCCGTCGAACTTACGATTTCCGATAAGGCCGATCCGATGCAAGACACCGAGACCGATATGCGCCGCGGGCTCTTCCTCGCCCTCGGTGCCTACGCCATCTGGGGACTCGTCCTTCCGCTCTACATGAAGACCCTGAACCACGTTTCGCCCTTCGAGATCGTGGCGCACCGCATCCTGTGGGCTGTACCCTTCGCCGCGCTCCTCTTGGTCTATCAAGGCCGCCTCAAGCCTACGATCGGCTATCTCGGGGATCTGAAGACCTTCGCTCTGGCGGCAACGACGGCGACACTGATTTCGGTGAACTGGGGTGTTTACGTCTATGCGATCATCTCGAACCAGGCGATCGATGCGGCTCTCGGCTATTACATCAACCCGCTGATCAACGTCGCGCTTGGCGCGATCGTTCTCAGGGAGCGGCCGACCAGGCTGCAAGGTGTCGCGATCGGTCTCGCAATCGTCGGCGTGGCGATCATGACCTTCAAGGCCGGCGGGCTGCCCTGGATCGCGCTCGTTCTTGCGTGCTCGTTCGGCACTTACGGCCTTTTACGAAAAACGGTGAAGGTCGATGCAACGGAGGGCTTCTTCCTCGAAGTCGCGATCCTGACACCGGTAGCGATTGCCGCATTGTTTCTTGTGCCGGAGCTTCATTTCGGTGGCGACCCGACGGAAACAATTCTGCTTGTCCTTGCCGGGATCATCACCGCCGTGCCACTGATCCTCTTCGCGGCCGGCGCTCGCCTCCTGCACTTCGCCACCATCGGCGTCCTGCAATACACGGTGCCGACGCTGCTCTTCCTCACCGCCGTCTTCCTGTTCGACGAACCCTTCAGCCTCTGGCAGCTGGTCGCCTTCGCCTTCATCTGGGCGGCTCTGATCCTCTACACAATTACGCTTTTCCGGCAGGCGAGGGCGGAAAGCCGTCGCCGCCGGGGAGCGAGTACGCAAGGCGGCGCGCCCATGCGGGAGAGGCGGTCAGACGCCTGATGCGATCTTAGCCGCCGTCCGACCAAGTCGTGCGGTAAAGATCGAGCCGGCGGTCGCGCAGGTTCTTCACCGAACCCTCGTAGCGCGCCCATGAGAGCGTCGCGAGGTTAAGGTCGGCGACCGTCACCATCTCGACGTTCTCGGACGCTTCCGCCGCGATGCCGTCGCGGGCGAAAGGGAAGTCGCAGGGCGTAAAGATGCCGGACTGGGCGTATTCGATGTCGAGATTATCGACATTGCCGAGATTGCCCGTCATGCCGCTGGTGACGACGTAGCACTGGTTTTCGACGGCTCGCGCCTGACAGCAGTAGCGGACGCGCAGATAGCCGTGGCGGGTATCCGTGTTGAACGGCACGAACAGGATACGCGCCCCCTGATCGGCGAGACGACGTCCGATCTCCGGAAACTCCGAATCGTAGCAGATCATGATGCCGATCGGGCCGCAGTCGGTCTCGATCACATCGATCGGATCGCCGCCCTGGATTTGCCAGTAGGTCTGCTCGTTCGGTGTCGGATGGATCTTCTCGCGGGCGTGCACGGAGCCGTCGCGCAGGAAGGCATAACCGACATTCTGGATGTCGCCGTCGTCCGTCTTTGTCGCGTGGCTGCCGCCGATGATGTTGATGTTTCGCCGGATCGCCATCTCGGTGAGCTTCTCGACGAATTCCGGTGTGTGCTCGGTGAGGCGCTGGATCGCAGCCTCCGGGTCGAGCTCTTCCGGTTCGCAGGAGATCAGCATCAGCGTGAAGAGCTCGGGGAAGACGACGAAATCTCCGCCATATTCCGACGCGACTTCGACGAAATATTCGACCGCATCATAAAATTCCTGCGGCTTGCTGATAGTGCGGGCTTTCATCTGGACGGTCGCTACGCGCACGACGTCGGGATTGCCACGATTGACCGGCTGCTCCTCGCGCTGGGGATCGTAATACGGGTTCCGCCAGACCATGAGGACGCCGTAGCCAGCGGACTCTTTGTCTGAGGGATAATAGCCCTTGAGGAGCCGGATCGGCTCGAACCCGGCATTGATATGGAACGTCGCAACCGGGTCCTTCACCTCGTTGCTCTTAACGGCTTCGAGGTAATTCTCGGCCGTGTCGTATTTCTTCTGGTTCCGCCGGTAGCCGGGAATGCGCCCGCCGAAGGCGATGCCCTTGAGATGCAAATCCGTCGCCAGGCGCCTGCGCGCGTCGTAGAGCCGCTTGCCGATGCGCAGACGCCGCCGGTCCGGATCGACGCAAACCTCCATCCCGTAGAGCCATTCACCCTTTCGGTCGTGCATGGCCGCGTAGCCGCCGCCGGTGACTTCCGCCCAGGTGTGCTGGCCAAGCGCCTTCTTCTCGGGCAGCATCATGGTCGCCGCATAGCCAACGACCTCGCCCTCGTAGACGACGACGAACTGCCCTTCGGCGAAAGCGGACATCTGGCCGAGGATCATGCCGCGCGTATAGGGTGTCTCGTTGCGAAAGACCTTGGCCGACAGTTCGATGATCGCATCGACGTCCTCTTTTTCCGCAACGCGGACTTCGATTTTCGGGCTCGCTCGTTTTTCGGCCATGGCTTGTCGGTGGTCCTGCTTGAAATGATGTCGTTTGCCGGGATCTAGGTGCGCGATCGGCCGCGCAAAGGCGTGAGGCGACGGTGATTCAGTCGCAAAGTGCGTTTGCGGTGCAGGTTCGGCTTCGCTGCCAGCCTATAACTTTTCGATGATCTGGCTTCGCCCTTCGCTCGACGCCCGGTCGAGCGCGCCTTCGATCTCCGGGATCACCGATGCGATATCAGCGGTCATGATAGGCCGCACGTGCTGGGCTCGGTGTATGAAGCCTTCGCTGTCCATGTGATCGAGGAGGCTCTTCAGCGGGTTCCAGAAGCCGTTGAGATTGGCGATCACGATCGGTTTCTCGTGCCGCCCGAGCTGCCCCCAGGTGAGGATCTCGATCAGTTCCTCCAGCGTTCCAATACCGCCGGGCAATGCGACGAAGGCATCCGATCGCTGAAACATCAGATGTTTGCGCTCGTGCATGTCTTCCGTGACGACGAGTTCGTCCAGCCGTTTTAGTTCCCGGTCGGTCGCTTCCATGTCGATGAGAAAGCGTGGGATGATACCAGTGACCTTTCCGCCGCCCGCGATCACGCCCTCCGAAACGGCACCCATGATGCCGCGCGTTCCACCGCCATAGACGAGGCGGATTCCGGCTTCGGCTATCGCCATACCGAGATCGCGCGCCGCGCTGATGAAAGCTGGGTCGTGTCCTGCGGAGGATCCGCAATAAACGCAGATGGATCGAATCGTTGTCATGGATTTGGAAGGTCGTTTGTGCCGGTCCCGCCGTCAAGCTGCTTTGAGCGGAATCCGAGAAAGGTGGACGGGCTCGATGGTTGACGGCTTTATATTCGAAAAGCTTGTCAGTATCACGAATATTCCCGATCATTTGAGAGTAGAAATTTATCAGGTTCCCCCTGGTTGCAATGCAAATCAATAAAAATGAAATAAAATATTGCGTGTCTCTTAAGTTTTGTTGCGCTACTCTGGTTTAGAGAGAGGGGTGTCTCGAGCTAGAGCATCAAGCATGAAACATGACCAGTTCGCCGATGTCATCGATCTCTTCATCGCCTGTTTGGGGCATGAGCGCGATTCGTATGACGGCGAAACAAATGGCCAAGCCGACCCACCGATGCTTCGTCTCTCCGACGTTACTCAGCCAGATGGCGGACATCTGAGAAGCGCAAGCGTTAAGCGGCGACGAAGAACGAACGGAGTCCACTGACGACCTCATCGATACGATCTTTTGTTTAACCAAGCGTACAAAAGAGGCTCGGTTCGCTGGTTCGATCATACCTGGCAACCAAGCCGACACGCCAGCGTTCCATATGCTATATCTCCAAGGTCGAAACCGGTGGCGCGGGTCGTGATGAATGCTGCTCGTCTGTTCTGGCTCAGTGTCGGAGGATCGTCGCTCGTGCTCGGGGCGATCGGTGCGGTCCTGCCGTTGCTGCCCACCACGCCTTTCCTCATCCTTGGCGCGTTCGCCTTTTCAAAAAGTTCCCCCCGGCTCGAAGCGTGGTTGCTGGATCATCCCCGCTTCGGCCCCGCGATCCATAATTGGCGAACCGAGCGCGCCATCGCGCGCAAGGCGAAATGGCTGGCGACCCTGGTCATGGTCGTAACGGTCCTGATCGGTGGATTTGCCGGGCTTTCGATCGCGATCCTCGGAACTCAGATCGCCATCTTCGCGATGGTTCTCGCTTTTCTCTGGACCCGGCCGGAACCACGCCCCCGCTTATCGTTGAAAGACAAGTGAAGCGCCGCTTCTGGGTTCGAAAGGAATACGGCCGACGGACTGTGCCGAAGCCGTGTGCTGCTTGATTCAAACGTATAACGGCCCGCCGCGAACGACGAGCCGTTTTTGAGACATAGAGGCTTATTCAGCCCGCAGCCCTGACAGAACTTTCGGAAATTTCCGTCATGTTCTGACGAAAGCTATCGAGCATCGTCGCCGGAAGTCGATCATAGCCCATCCGGCGAGCCTGCATGACAGCGCGGCTGAAGACTTCTGACTCGGTTTCCGCACGGATCACGCGAGCACATCCCGGAATTACACCGGTGCAATCAAGTTCGTACATTGGTTTCCTCCCGCATCGACTCTTAGTACATTCATAACGCAGGAGAAAACAAAAGGTTCTATTAGAATATCTAACCAACTATTTCATATCTAAGGCCATTTCACCACCGGCGGCATGGAGGAGAGGATCGACTGGACATTGCCGCCGGTCTTCAGGCCGAACAGCGTGCCGCGGTCATAGAGCAGGTTGTATTCGACATATCGCCCGCGTTTGATCAGCTGTTCTTCGCGATCAGCCTCGGTGAAAGGCTGCTCCACATTCTGCTTCACGATATGGGGATAGACGACGATGAACGCCTTGCCGACATCGCGTGTGAAGGCGAAGTCGGCATCCCACCCTCCGGCCTCGTCTGAGGAATGGAGATAATCGTAGAAGATGCCGCCGACTCCGCGGGTCTCCTTGCGGTGGGGTAGGTAGAAATATTCGTCACACCACTCTTTGTAGCGTTTGTAGTCGGCGACTTTCGAATGGCGATCGCAGACGAATTGCAGCGCTTTGTGAAAGGCGCGGGTATCGGCATCGTCCTGGGTGCGGCGGCGATCGAGTGTCGGCGTGAGGTCGGCACCGCCGCCAAACCACTGGCGGGTCGTCACAACCATGCGCGTGTTCATGTGAACGGCGGGCACGTTGGGATTGCGCAGGTGGGCGATCAGCGAAATGCCGGAAGCCCAAAATCGGGGATCTTCGTCGGCGCCCGGAATATTCTTGCGGAATTCTTCGGAGAATTCGCCGTGCACGGTCGAGGTGTGGACGCCCACTTTCTCGAAAACCCGCCCATGCATCATCGACATGACACCGCCGCCGCCATCGTTGTCGCGGCTCCATTCGGTGCGCTCGAACTGCCCCGGCTCCAGGCCCGTTTCCGCGCCGTGCGCCTTTTCGAGATCCTCGAACACGGCGCAAATGCGGTCTCTGAGCGCTTCGAACCAGGCGCGGGCGGTGGCCTTTTTCGTCTCGATGTTGTCCGGCAGCCCCTCCGGCAGGTTCTCCCGTTCCATATGCTCTCCGGTCCGCGCTTGAATGCGGTCCGCTCAAGCGGACCCGTTCTCGGGGTATGGCGGTAGCATGTCGCTCTGGCAATGAAAACTTGATTGAAATTCACCGCTTCCAGCCGTCGCAAGGCGATCGGATCGACGATTACCAGCTAGGAGTTCACCGATTCGCAATCATGATTGGCGCACGCTAGATTGCATGCAGCAAACGATCCCAAGTCTCATAATCGATCAGCCGAGGACACAGAGCGCCATGACCGCCGGCCAATTCGATCCACCCTTGAGCGGACTGCGCCGGCAGCTGCGCCGGAACCGGCAGGCGGGCACGGACCCAGCCGCGCATTTCGTGCGCGAGACCTTCACGCTTCCGCGCGACGAGGCCCGCACCAAGGCGCGCGAGTGGTTCGAGCGCTATCCAAAGGCGGCATACTGGACCCAGGTCGAGAGCTGGCGGCTGGTCGACGACGGTGCCGTGGAATTCACGATGCGCCGGTTGCCGACCGCCGATTGAGCTTAACAGCTTCGCTCGGTTCTCGCAGCCAGTAGAAGGCTAGTTTGCGTCTTTCGTAGCGGTGCTGTCGGTGTCTCCAGCGCTTCTTTCCTCGGTCTCAGAGCCCTCGGAACTTTCCTCCGCTTCCCGCTCGGCTTCCGCCTGTTCTGCCGCCCACACACCAGCTGCCTCGATCGCCACCGGTGAAGCCGTCGGGATCACGCCGATATAGCTGTCAGTCTGGCTGACCGGGACCGTCGCACGCTGGGTCATGCGATAGAGCGCATAGATCGCGATGCACCCGAACGTCCCACTCAGCACAAGCCAGAAAGCGTAGGGACTGATCCCTTCCATCGCCCAACCGGTCGCGAGCGGGCCGAGGATTGCGCCCAGGCCGAAGGTGAAGACCAGACCGCCCGAAGCCGCCGGCATGTTCTCTGCATCGAGGAAGTCGTTCGTATAGGCCAGAAAGAGCGCGTATAGCGGTGTCGTCATGCCGCCGGCGATGAAGGCTGACGCCATCAAAGGCCACAGACTGTCTCCGCTGATCCAGCCGATGGCACAGAACCCCGCGCCGATGGCGGAGGCTCCGAAGATCAGGGCGCGTCGGTCCACCCGGTCCGAAAGCCAGCCGATCGGATATTGCAGCAGCAGCGCGCCCCCGAACAGCATCGCAACGAAGAGGGCGATCTGCGCCGCCGTCATGCCGATCAGGGTGCCGAAAACCGCGCCCATGCCCGATTGTGTCGCGTAAACGCTGCCGAGCAGAAAGATGCCGACAGTGCCGAGCGGCGAACTGGAGAACAATTTGGCGAGCGACATCGGCCGCGTGATTTCGGTCTTCGGCGCTGGTGCAGCCGTCAGTAGAATGGGCGCAAACGAAATCGAGACGAGGATCGAGGCGCCAATGAACAAAACCGAGGTCGCCGCATCGCCCAGCGTAAGCAGGTACTGGGCACCGATGATGCCGAGCGTCTGCGCGATCATATAGGCCGAAAGCACCTTGCCGCGCGTCTCGTTCGTCGAGGCTTCGTTCAGCCAGCTTTCGGCCGCGACATAGATGCCGGACATGCAAAAGCCGAGGAGCACGCGCAGCAATGTCCAGGCCCAGGGTTCGGTAAGCAGCGGAAACGCGATCAGTCCCGCCGACATGAAGCTGCCAAGCGCGGCGAAGACGCGTACATGCCCCACGCGGCGGATGAGCGAAGGGGTATACTGTGCGCCCGAAAGAAAGCCGACGTAGTAGCCTGATGTTACGATAGCGAGTTCGGCCGCTGAAAAGCCCTCGATGCCGCCGCGCAGACCGATCAGCGTGAAATGCATGCCGTTGCCCAGCATGATGAACACGATACCGATCAAAAGGGCCCAGACACCGGACAACACTTTCAGCATGGAACCACCTTATCGAAGTTTCGTGCTTGCCTGAAGAGCAGCGTTGCAACCGGTGCTGCATCCGTCTCGACGTCATACCATGACAATGAGCGCTGGAAAGCATGTCTCATCCCTCCTGACTTCGGACGCGATCTTGCCGATCGGGCCAAGCTCGGCTATCGATGCGGCATGGAAACGAACACGATCATCACGAAGGTCTGGTGGCGTCCGCTCTAAGGCGGCCGATCGACCTCGTGCGGGATCTTTGTCGAAGGCTGCTGCGGAAACGCCGGCGGCCTTTTTCTTATGGCGCCGGTCTGGGCCGCAGGTGCGATACGAAGGACAAATGCAATGGCGACCAAGCTGACGGCAGACGGCGAGACGTTCTCGACCGAGGGCGGTGTCGAGATCACGCGGCGCTCGCGAGACGTGCCCTATGCCGATGCGATCGAGCCCTATTTCGACAAGCTCGACAAGCGTCGCGGCGCGGTCCTTTTCTCCAATTACGAATACCCCGGCCGCTATACCAAGCAGGATATCGCCTTCGTCGATCCGCCGCTGGTGCTGACCTCCGCCGGCCGCCGCATGGTGATCGAGGCGCTGAACGGGAAGGGCGAAATCCTCCTGGCGATGATCGGCGAGGCCCTCGAAGGCCATGCCGATATCGCGAAGTTCGAACTTTCGGACGATAGCCGCTCGATCACGCTCAAGATCAAGGAGCCGTCAGGCGCCGTGACCGAGGAAGAGCGTTCGCGCATGCCGACGGTGTTCTCGGTGCTGCGCGCGATCGTCGCTCTCTTCAAGACCGATCAGGACGCGCGCTTCGGGCTCTACGGCGCCTTCGGATACGATCTCGCCTTCCAGTTCGACCCGATCGAGCAGAGCCTCGAACGGCCCACCGATCAGCGCGATCTCGTTCTCTACCTGCCCGACGAGGTATTGGAGGTCGACCACTATTCAGCTTCGGCTGTGCTCTCGACTTATGATTTCGCGAAGGGCTCGCTCTCTACGGCCAACGCAAAGGGTGGCGGAACCGACGACGGGTTCGAGCCGGCCAAGCGGATTCCGGGCCGCGGCGATCACGAGCCGGGCGAATATGCCGATCTGGTCAGCTCGGCCAAGGAGCGGTTCCGGCGCGGCGACCTTTTCGAGGTGGTGCCGGGCCAGGTCTTCTACGAGCGGGCCGAGCACAAGCCGTCGGAGATTTCGCGTCGGCTGAAGGCGGTGAATCCATCTCCGTACTCCTTCTTCGTCAATCTCGGCTCGAATGAATTCCTGGTTGGCGCTTCGCCGGAAATGTTCGTTCGTGTCGCCGGTAAGCGCGTCGAAACCTGCCCGATCTCTGGCACGGTGCCGCGCGGGCAGGACGCGATCGGCGATGCCGAACAGGTGCTGAAGCTTCTCAATTCGAAAAAGGACGAGTCGGAGCTGACCATGTGCTCCGATGTCGATCGCAACGACAAGAGCCGGGTCTGCGATCCGGGTTCCGTCAAGGTCATCGGCCGCCGGCAGATCGAGATGTATTCGCGTCTGATCCATACGGTCGACCATATCACCGGCGTTTTGCGCGACGGCATGGATGCTTTCGACGCATTTCTCTCCCATGCCTGGGCCGTGACCGTGACCGGCGCGCCGAAACTCTGGGCGATGCGCTTCATCGAAAAGCATGAGAAAAGCCCGCGCGCCTGGTATGGCGGCGCCGTCGGCATGGTGCATTTCAACGGAGACCTCAACACGGGGCTGACGCTGCGCACCATCCGCCTCAAGGATGGGATCGCCGAAGTGCGGGCCGGCGCGACGCTGCTCTTCGATTCCGATCCCGACGCAGAAGAGGCCGAGACCGAGCTGAAAGCTTCTGCCCTGCTGGGCGCGATTCGCGATGCCGGTAAGGTGAACGAGGGCGCGTCAAAGCTGACAGCCGCAAAGGTTGGGGAGGGGTTGAAGATTCTCCTCGTCGACCACGAAGACTCCTTCGTCCATACGCTGGCGAACTATTTCCGCCAGACAGGCGCGGAGGTTTCGACGGTCCGCACGCCGGTGCCGCAGGAAATCTTCGATCGCATCGATCCCGATCTGGTGGTTCTGTCACCGGGCCCCGGCAAGCCGTCCGATTTCGACTGTGCTGCGACGATCCGGCGGGCTCGCGATCACGGCGCCGCGGTGTTCGGCGTCTGCCTTGGGCTTCAGGCGCTCGCGGAAGCCTATGGCGGAGAGCTGCGCACGCTGCATGTTCCCTATCACGGCAAACCGTCGCGCATTCGCGTGTCCAATCCCGGAATCATCTTCTCGGGCCTGCCGGGCGAGGTAACGATCGGGCGCTATCACTCGATCTTTGCCGATCCTGTGCGTCTGCCGCGTGACTTCGAGGTCACCGCCGAGAGCGAGGATGGCATCGTGATGGCTTTCGAGCACCGCTCCGAGCCGATCGCCGCTGTGCAGTTCCATCCCGAGAGCATAATGAGCCTCGGCGGCGAAGCCGGACTGCGCATGATCGAGAACGTCGTCGCGCATTTGCCACGCCGTGCCAGGGAGCAGGCTGCCTAGGAATGTCGGAAACAAGACCGATCGAAGAAGGCGGTTCGCTGGCAAAGCGGATCGCGATGGCTTCGGTTGCCATCGCGATCGTCGTGCTGGCGATCAAATACGCCGCATACCATGTCACTGGATCGGTGGCGCTGTTCTCCGATGCGATGGAGTCAATCGTCAACGTGGTCGCAGGACTGGTCGCGCTCTGGGCGATCACGATCTCCTACAAGCCTGCGGACGACGACCACCACTTCGGTCACAGCAAGGCAGAATATTTCTCGGCCGTGATCGAGGGCGTTCTGATCGCGCTTGCAGCGATCCTCATTCTCGTCGAGTCCTGGGATGCCTTCCAGGAGCCGCGAGCGCTCGACATGCCGGCAATCGGACTTGCCATCAACGGTGTCGCGACGGTCATCAATTTTGGCTGGGCGATCTATCTTCTGCGCCTCGCGCGCCGACGACGCTCACCGGCGTTCGCAGCGGACGGCAAGCATCTGATGACCGATGTCGTGACATCCGTCGGCGTCTTGGCAGGCCTCGTCATTGCGACCTGGACCAATATTCCGTTGCTCGACCCGGTACTCGCGGCGTTCGTCGCGCTCAATATCCTGCGCGAGGGCTATGCGGTCGTCTCCAACTCGCTGTCCGGCCTGATGGATCAGGCGATGGCGCCGGAAGAAGAGGTGCGGGTTCGTGAAGTCGTCTCGACCAACGCCGATGGCGCGATCGAAGTGCACGATTTGCGCACGCGCCTTTCGGGCCGCATAATCTTTATCGAGTTTCACCTCGTCGTGCCGAGCAAGATGACCGTGGGCGACTCGCATGTCATCTGCGACCGGATCGAGGATGCATTGGCCGAGGCATTTCCGACGGCGCGTATTCAGATTCACGTGGAACCGGAAGAAGAAGCCCAGATTACCGGCGTTCCAGTCGTCTGAAGGCTTCTCGCGCCGGGTAACAAGGACTCATTCCGGATCGAGTTCGGAATCCCAATAGAGATAGTCGAGCCAGCTCTCGTGCAGATAGTTCGGCGGGAACAGGCGACCGTTGTTGTGGAGATCGTGCACCGTCGGCTGGTAGGGCTTTTGCGAAGGAAACATCCCCGCTGCCTTCGGCATCACGCCGCCCTTTTTGAGGTTGCACGGTGAGCAGGCCGCGACAACGTTTTCCCAGGTCGTCAGACCGCCTTTCGAGCGCGGGATCACGTGATCGAAGGTGAGGTCGTTGTGCGAGCCGCAATACTGGCACTGGAAACGGTCGCGCAGGAACACGTTGAACCGGGTGAAAGCCGGGTTGCGCGCTGGCTTCACGTAGCTTTTTAGGCAAACCACCGAGGGCAGCCGCATGGATGCTGTCGGGCTGTGAACCGCGCGGTCGTATTCCGCTACGATGGTCACCCGATCCAGAAACACCGCCTTGATCGCGTCCTGCCACGACCAGAGCGAAAGCGGATAATAGCTCAGTGGTCGGTAGTCTGCGTTAAGGACGAGCGCCGGAGATAAATCGTTAGGGACGCCGATCGTCACCGACAAACTCCTCTTCTCATCGAGGCCCAGTGGCGGGCCACTGTCGTTTATCGTGCGCCAACACGACAGCTTTGTGAAGCCTTATGCACGGGCAGTGCGGCGGTTTGGCCGAAGGTCCAAGACGAAGCTGGCCGGCGCGATTGCCAAAAGGGTCCGTTGAGAAGCTGTGGATAACCGGTGAGCGAGCCGTTCAGCGGCTGTGGAAAGACGTTGCAACAGGGCCTGAAACGTCATGCCGCAGGCGCCGCGTCTCGCCTCGTGCAAGCCGCGTAATAGGCCCAGAAGAGCCTGGCCGCCGTCGAGCGATGTGGCACCCAGACCTTCGCGATCTCTGCGAGATGCTTCGGCTTCGGTCGCTCCTCCATGCCGAATGCCAAAGCGACAGCGACCTGAAGCGCGAGGTCGCCGGCGGGAAAGATGTCACGATGGCCGACCGAAAAGAGCAGGTAGCATTCCGCCGTCCAGACACCGATGCCTTTGAGCTTTACGAGTTCTGCGATCGCATCTTCGCCATTGGCTGAAGCAAGGCGCGAGAAATCGAGTTCGCCTTCATTCCGGGCACGGGCGAGTTCTCTGATCGTCGCCTGCTTGGGCCGCGAAAGACCGGCTCGTCTATAGGCTTCGTCGTCTAGCGCGAGGATGGCCTGATGATCGTCGAGATCGGCCTCGTTCTCAAACCTCGAGAAGATCGCCTCGGCGCTTGCCTTCGACACCTGCTGGGCGACGACGATGGCGCAGAGACCGCGCAGGCCTTCGGTCTGTCGTCTAAGCGGAACTTCGCCAGCAGCCTCTATGATCGGTACTAGTCGCGGATCGAGCGAAGCCAGCGCTTCAAGTTCGCGGGCAATGTCATCCTCGGTGGCGATGGGGGCGACAGAACTGTCCATCACGTCCATTCCTTCGCTTGCGATCCTTCGTTATGAGGGGCTGACGAGCGGCGACAAGAGAATCGAACCACGGCATGGATATCGGGGCGGGAGCATGGGAGTTGGATCATTCGACCCCCGTTTTTCGCTTCGCGCCGAGCCCCAATGGTGAGCTTCATCTTGGCCATGCCTATTCCGCGCTGATCAATCACCGGATGGCCCGGGAAAACCACGGCAAGTTCCTTCTGCGTCTCGAAGACATCGATCTAACCCGCTGTAGTCTGGCCTATGAGGAACAGATCGTCGAGGATTTGCACTTTCTCGGTGTCGACTGGGATGAAAGCCGCAGGCGGCAGTCGGATCATTTTAACGAATATGCCGCCGCGCTCGAAACACTGCGCGATGCCTCGCTGATTTATCCCGCCTTCATGACACGCGGCGAAATTCGTCGCCACGCGGAGCGATATAGAGAGGAAGAAGGTAGCGACTGGCCGCGTGATCCAGATGGTGCGCCGCTCTATCCCGGCCTTGATCGAGCGATGCCGGAAGAGGAGCGCCAAAGACGAATGGCCGCCGGTGAACGCTACGCTTGGAGGCTCGATATGGAGGCCGCCATGGCGCATGTCGCGGACCTCGACTGGCTTGAATGGGGCGAGGGACCGGACGCGGAATGCGGTGTGATACCGGCCGATCCGAAGATCTGGGGCGATGTCATTTTGGCGCGCCGAGACGTTCCCACCAGCTATCATCTCGCGGTCACCGTCGACGATGCGCTTCAGCAGGTGACGGACGTGGTGCGGGGGCGCGATCTCTTTCATTCCACGAGTGTTCACCGACTGCTTCAGACGCTGCTCGGCTTTCCGGCGCCGCGCTATCATCACCACGACCTGATCTTCGGTGAGGACGGGCGGAAGCTCTCGAAGAGTGCTGGCGATACTTCCATCCGTGCGCTTCGGGCAGCCGGCTGCAAGCGGGAAGATATCGTGAAAATGATCGGTCTCGAAGGCGTCGTCTGACGAGCCCGCCACACCGTTTTTCAGACCGGGCGATCCTCTCGAATGCCTTCTTTGACCGGCGTCGAAAGCCCGTAGTGACCGTGCCATGGGAACAGGCTAAATCGGACATCTCGATAAGCTTGTTCAAACAACGATATGGACGAAGGCGGTGCTCAAGGAGTTCAAGGAATTCGCCCTCAAGGGCAATATGGTCGATCTGGCGATCGGTATCATCATCGGCGCGGCGTTCTCCGGCTTGGTCAATTCCGTCGTGCAGGACCTCTTCATGCCGATCGTTGCGACGATCACCGGCGGCGTCGACTTCACCAATAAGTTCGTCGCGCTCGAATCAGGTGTCACGGCGACCGCTCTCGATGCGGCACGCGAACAAGGGCCGGTGCTTGCCTATGGCAACTTCATAACCCTTGCCATCAACTTCCTCATCGTCGCTTTCATCCTGTTCATGGTGGTCAAAGGCATGAACAGGATGAAGCGTAAGGAAGAAGCAAAGCCGGCGGAGGTCGCGGAAGTGCCGCGCAACGAGGCGCTTCTCGAAGAGATCCGCGACCTCCTGGCAAAGCAATCGAGTTCGAGCCCTAAGGTTTGAAGTTCGGTCCAGCCGAGCCGCCTGAAAAGGCGATCGTCAAAAAGCGGGCAGGGCAAGAGCCCTGTCCGTCCTTTTTAGTCGTAGAGCTTCAGCGCGGCGAGATCATCGTCGAGGGATCGACGATCCGGTCGTAATCCTCGGCCGAGACGAGCCCGGAGGCGATCGCTTCGTCGCGCAGGGTGGTGCCGTTCTTGTGCGCGGTCTTGGCGATGTTCGCGGCGTTGTCGTAGCCGATCGTGGGCGCAAGTGCCGTCACGAGCATCAGCGACTGCTCCATCAGGCTCTTGATGCGCTCTTCATTCGCTTCGATGCCGTCGACGCAATGCTCGGCGAAGCTCTCCATGCCGTCGGCGAGAAGCCGGATCGAGGAAAGGACGGCATTCGCGATCACCGGTTTGAAGACATTGAGCTCGAAATGGCCCTGGCTCGCTGCGACAGTCACGGTCGTCTCGTGGCCGAAGACTTCCGTCGCGACCATGGTCAGGGCTTCCGCCTGTGTCGGATTGACCTTGCCCGGCATGATCGAGGAGCCCGGCTCGTTTGCCGGCAGGCTCAGCTCACCGAGACCCGAACGCGGACCCGAGCCGAGGAACCGGATGTCGTTCGCGATTTTCATGAGATCGGCGGCGAGCGTATTCAGCGAACCGTGGAAGAAGGTAAGGGCGCCATGCGAGGCGAGCGCCTCGAACTTGTTTTCGGCCGTGCGGAATGGATGGCCGGTGAGATTGGCCACCTCTTCGGCGATCGCGGTGTCGAAGCCGACCGGCGCGTTGAGCCCGGTGCCGACCGCCGTGCCGCCTTGGGCAAGCGCCAGAACGCCGTCGAGAGCATCGGATACGCGTTTTTTCGCAAGCTCAAGCGCCATCGCATAGCCGGAGAATTCCTGGCCGAGCGTGACCGGCGTTGCATCCTGCGTATGGGTGCGGCCGATCTTGATGATGTCCTTGTATTTCTCGGCCTTCTTGGCAAGGGAGGTATGCAGCCGGTCGAGCGCAGGCATGAGCCGTGCCTTGGTCTCGACAACGGTCGCGACATGCATGGCCGTCGGGAACACATCGTTCGAGGATTGGCTCATATTGACGTGGTCGTTCGGATGGACCGGCTTCTTGGAGCCCATCGTGCCGCCGGCCATCTCGATCGCCCGGTTCGAGATCACCTCGTTGACGTTCATGTTGGTCTGCGTGCCCGAGCCCGTCTGCCAGACGACGAGCGGAAAATGCTCGTCGAGCTTGCCGGCAATGATCTCGTCCGCCGCTTTGTCGATCAGATCGGCGAGTTCTTTGTCGAGCTTGCCCTTGGCGTTATTGACGCGCGCCGCCGCCTTCTTGACGGTCGCGAGCGCGACGATGAGCGGCATTGGTTGCCGGTCACCCCCGATCTTGAAATTGTTGCGCGAACGCTCGGTCTGGGCGCCCCAATAGCGATCGGATTCAACTTCGATCGCGCCGATCGAGTCGGTTTCTGTCCTGGTGCTCATCGGTTATCTTTCCTGTCTCGCCGGCTTTTCGCCGTCATTCATCCGGTCTGCCATAACGCTGCCATGGCCTGCGGAAAAGAGCCCAAGTCCCGTCGGCCTGCCGAGAATGGCGGCCGGTTCCTTTACTGCGAGGCAAAAATAGGTCTAAGCGCACGAACGCATGAGTTTTTTGTGAGCTACGTCGACTAGCCTCACGCATGGCGTATATGGATTACTATGATCGATACTGCGGCTTCTCCATTCGACGATGATCAGTCCGACAAGGAATTCGCGGATCGCATCCGGCTCGATGATGCGCTCTGTTTCGCCTTGTACAATGCGACCAATGCGATCATTCGGTCATACCGTCCGCTTCTCCAGAAGATCGGACTCACCTATCCACAATACCTGGTCATGATGGCGCTATGGGACGAAGGCGCGATGCGTATCGTCGATGTCGCACGGCGACTCGATCTTGCTCCCAACGCGATCACGCCGCTCGTCGATCGCCTAGAAAAGATCGAACTCGTTTCGCGTGTGCCGTCCGAAACGGACCGTCGGACTTCGATGATCCATCTGACCGATCGCGGTGCCGAAATGGAAAAGGAGGCCTCGATCATTCAGCAGGCGGTCGCGTGCAATATCGTGCTCGATTCCGAGCGCCATGGCCCCCTCCTTCATGACCTCAAGCGAATTGTCGCGGGCATGGAAAAGGGCGATTTGTTGCATGGCCCCGACAAGAAAGAAGACTAGAAAAGAGCCGGCAGTTCAAGATTTCGACGACAGGGGAGGAGATCATGTCGAATACGAATGAGAACAAGTCGCTCTTCGAGCGTCTTGGCGGCATCTATGGAATTTCCGGAGCGGTCGACGATCTGGTAAACCGGCTCTACACCAACGAAAGCGCCAACAAGAATCCGGCGGTTCGTCACTTTCACGAACAGGGTGGCGAGGCTGGCTTCAAGTTTCTCGTGACGGCTTGGTCTATCCAGGAAACCGGTGGCCCGAAGATCTATCCGGGCCGTGACATGCGCGAAAGCCATGCCCACCTGAAGGTCGATCAGGACGAATTCGACAACGTCTACACCACGATCAAGCAGACGCTCTACCAGGTCGGCGTTCCCAAACAGGAGCGCGAGGAGTTCATGGCGATCATCGAAAGTTATCGCTCCATGGTTGTCGCTCCCGAAAATCAGGCTGCCTGAGTAAGCGCGACATTTCGACATGGTGAGAACCCGCGCCATCCCATGAAGGCGCGGGTTTTTCATGAGTATGAGCGCGAAATGGACTTCCAGCTCACCGTAAACACGGGGTTTTGTGTTCTGAGCGCGGTGCACGGACATATCCCATGCCCTACCATCCCGCTACCGGAAGGTCGTGCGCGGATGGAAAAGGGACGATAATATGCGGAAAATCGGTGGTGCCGCCGAAGCCAGAAGAACGCAAGTCCGGCGCGCTGTTGCCATCGCCTTTCTGATATTGGCCGTTGCCGCCGGTTTTCAGGAATCCGCTATTGCCCAGTCCGGTGGAGGTCAGGGCGGAGGATCGAACACCGAAAGCCAGCGCTCGACCCTCGACCTGCCTTTGATCGGCGAGATCGAACTCCCGGACTGGCTTTCGTTTCTTGGATCGTCTTCGGAACAATCCGGGCAGTCGGCATCGGGCGGCGGAAGCGGCGGTGGCGGACCCGGCGACGGGCAGGGATCGCAGCCGCCTCCAGCCGTCGTGGTGACGCGGGCCGAGCTTCAATCGGTCGGCGATGAATTTGAATTCATCGGCCGGATCGAGGCGATCGAAAACGTGACGCTGCAGGCTCGCGTCAACGGCTTCATAGAAGAGGTTTTCTTCGAGGGCGGCGACGAGGTCTCGGTCGGGGACCGGCTTTTCAAGATCGAGGATGACCAGTATCAGGCCTCGCTCGATTCCGCCGAGGCGCAACTTGCCGGCGCGGAGGCCCAACTCGCGGAAGCGGAGCGGGCTTTGCAACGCGCCGAAGAACTGATTGATTCCGGAACCATCCCGCAAGCAGAACTCGACAATGCGCGCGCGACGTTCGAATCGGCTGAGGCTTCACGCCTTCAGGCCCAGGCGGATGTGAGGCAAGCACAGCTCAATCTCGATTACACCTCAATCGAAGCCCCGATCGACGGCGTCATCTCCGCACCCATGATCACCAAGGGCAATTTTGTCTCTGCCGCCAGCGGCACGCTTGCAAACATCGTTCAGCTCGATCCGATCTGGGGTACGTTTCCGATCGGCGAGGAGCGCATCTCGACGCTCCGCCGTGTTGGAGGAGGAGAGGGCGATGCTGGCGATTCCGCGGACAATTACCGCCTCAGCCTCAAGCTTCCGAACGATGAGCAGCTGCAGGGCGACGGCGATTTCGCTTTCGTCAGCAACACGGTTGACGAGTCGACCGGCACGATCGAAGTGCGCGTTCGCTTCCCCAACCCGGACGGGCGGCTTCTTCCGAACGAGAACGTGACGCTTCTCGCCACCGAGCGCGAGCCGCCTCGTCTTCCGGTCGCTCCCATGACTGCCCTGCAGCTCAGCCGGGAGGGTCGCTATCTTTTCCTTCTTGACGACGAAGACGACACGGTTCGTCGTCAGCCGGTGCAGATAGGCAAGCAGATGCGGGGAAGTGCCGCTATTTCGAGCGGCGTCGAGGCCGGCGATCTGGTTGTCGTGCAGGGCGTTCAGAACCTCGAAGATTGGGCGAAGGTCACGCCGAATTTCGAGGATGGATCAACCGGCTCTGGCGGGTCTGCAGGCGTGGCCGGATCGGAAGGGGGTGAAGCCGCGTCTTCTGGTGGAGAAGGGGAAGACGAAAGCGAAAGCGAAAGCGCTTCGGCTTCGAACGGCTCAGGCTCCGAGGCGGATAACAGCCAATGATCTCCGACACGTTTATCCGTCGCCCGCGTCTCGCGACGGTGGTCTCCGTCGTTCTCGTCATCGCGGGCGCTCTGTCGACCTTCGTCATGCCGGTCACGCAGTTTCCGAACGTCGCGCCGCCGACGGTCAGCGTTTCGGCGAGCTATCCCGGTGCTTCGGCGCAGACCGTGGCCGACTCTATAGCCGCCCCTTTGGAGGAGGCGATCAACGGCGTCGAGAACATGATCTACATGTCCTCGACCTCCACCAATGCCGGCCAGTATAATCTCTCGATCACCTTCGAGATCGGCACCGATCCCGACATCGCGCAAGTGAACGTCTCGAACCGTGTGCAGCTCGCGACCTCGCAATTGCCGACCGATGTGGCGCGCCAGGGCGTGACGGTGCAGGCGCAGTCGCCGAACTTCCTGCTGGCGATGAGCTTCTTTTCCTCGAACCCGGAAGCGCTGAGTTCGATCGAACTCGGCGCATATGTCTCGACGAACATCACACCTGCGCTCTCGCGTGTGCAGGGCGTCGGAAATGCCTCGCCGTTGGGGCCGGCCGATTACGCCATGCGGATATGGACGGATCCGGACAAGATGGCTGCGCTGGACATCTCGCCCTCCGATATCACGGCGGCGATTCAGGCGGCGAACACCGTTGCTTCGGTGGGCATCGTCGGTGGCTCTCCCGCACCCGAGGGACAGGCGACGGTCTACACCGTGACCTCTGAGGGCCGTCTCTCCGAGGCGGAAGACTTTGCCGATATCGTGATCCGCGCCCAATCCAACGGTGCGCTGGTGAGGGTCAGAGACGTCGCACGGGTGGAGCTCGGCGCGCAGAACTATTCGGTCAACTCGTATTCGGCGGAGGGCCTTCCATCCCAACTCGTGCAGGTGAACCAGGCGCCTGGCGCAAACGCGCTCGCGACCGTCACCGCCGTGCAGGAAGAGCTCGACCGGCTGTCCCAATCCTTCCCGGATGGCCTCGAATACGACATTGTCTACGACTCAACGGAATATGTGAGTGCGACGATCGAAGAGATCATCTTCTCGCTTTTCCTCGTCGCGGCGATCGTGGTCGTGGTGGTCTACGTTTTTCTTCAGGACTGGCGTGCGACGCTGGTTCCTGCGCTGGCGATACCGGTATCGCTCGTCGGGACGTTCGCGTTTCTTCTGGCCGTAGGTTTTACCGTCAACGTCATCACGCTGCTCGCGCTGATCCTGGCGATCGGCCTCGTCGTCGACGACGCCATTCTGGTCGTAGAGAACTGCCAGCGCGTGATGGTCCAGGAAAAGCTTGGGCCGAGGGAAGCAGCTCATAAAGCCATGAGCGAGGTCACGGGGCCGATCATCTCCACGACACTCGTTCTCCTCGCGGTGTTCCTGCCGACGACGTTCCTGCCGGGTCTGTCCGGTCAGCTTTACAAGCAATTCGGCGTCACCCTCTCGATCTCGCTTCTGTTGTCGTCTCTGGTCGCGCTGACATTGACGCCAGCGCTTGCCGCAATTTTCCTGCGACCGCCGCGAAAGAGCTGGGCGCCCTTGCGGCTGTTCTCTCGAGGGCTGGAGGCGGTGACGCGGTTCTATGCGTCTGTCGTCGGTTTTCTTGTGCGGCGGGTTCTCCTTGCTCTTGCTATCCTCGCAGGAGCGGTGGGGCTTGCCGCATTCTCCTTCCTCAGTCTGCCGAGTGCTCTCATTCCAACGGAAGATCAGGGCGCGATCCTGTTCGACGTTTCGCTTCCCGATGCGGCGTCCTTGCAGCGAACCGACGAAGTGCTCGATCAGGTTTCCGAGATCATCCGCAACACGGAAGGTGTGGAGACCTTCACGACGGCAGCCGGCTACAGCTTGCTGCAATCGGCGCAGCGGCCGGCGGGTGGTGTCGGGATCATCGGCCTGAAGGTTTGGGGCGAGCGGCGCGACCTCTTCACGATCCTCGGCGAATTGTCGGGCAAGTTCTCGCAGATCCCCGGCGCGACGATCGCTGCCTTTCCGCCACCGCCTATACCTGGGATCGGTTCCGTCGGCGGCTTCACCTTTGAACTTCTGGCGCAACAGGGGCAGGACCCGGCCGAGATGGCGCAGGTCGCCCGAGCCTTCGTCGGCGCCGCCAACCAGCGGCCGGAGATTGCCGGCGCGCGAACCACCTTCTCGGCCAACGTGCCGAGCCTCTTTCTCGAGATCGACCGCGACCGCGCCGAAACGCTCGGACTAACGGTTGCCTCGATCTACGAGGCTGTTGGCGGCACGCTCGGAGAGGTGTTCGTCAACCAGTTCAACTATAACGGTCGCGTCTTCCAGGTTCGGCTCCAGGCCGAGGCGGAAGCAAGGGCGGACGAGGACGACATCCTCGACATCTACGCCAAGAACCGCGCCGGGGAGATGGTGCCGATCCGCACGGTCGTAACCGTCCGAAACGAGTTCGGGCCCTATGCCGTACCGCGGTTCAATCTCTATCTGGCCGCTGAAGTGTCAGGAAACCCCTCGCCAGGATTCTCTTCAGGCGCCGCGCTTCAGGCGCTGGAGCAGGTCGCGGCCGAAACTCTGCCCGATGGCTACAGCTATCAGTTCGCCGGCACCTCCTATCAGGAGCAGCAGGCGGGGAACGTGACCTACCTCGCCTTCACGCTGGCTTTCGTTTTCGCCTATCTCTTCCTCGTCGGTCAGTATGAGAGCTGGCTGCTGCCCCTGGCGGTGATGATGTCGCTGTTCATTGCAGCGGCGGGAGCGGCGGCATCGCTCTTCTTCTTCGGCTACACCTCGAACATCTACTCGCAAATCGGGATCGTGATGCTGATCGGTCTGGCGTCCAAGAACGCGATCCTGATCGTCGAATTCGCGCGATTCCAACAGGATGATGGCCTGCCGATCACCGAAGCGGCTATCAAGGGCGCGCGCCTGCGTCTGCGTGCCGTGCTGATGACGGCACTCGCTTTCATTCTCGGCATTATTCCGCTTGCGCTCGCGACCGGGGCAGGGGCGGCTGGCCGCAATGCCATCGGAGTCACGGCGATCGGCGGGATGCTGGCGGCCACCTTCCTCGGCATCTTTATCGTCCCGGCGCTTTATGCGCTGGTGCAGCGGATTTCAGAAGGCCGGAGCGGCAAGCTTTGGGGGCGAGAGGGCAAAGACGACGTGGAAGAGGGCGGAGCTGTCGGACAGGCTTCGATGCCCTGGCATCGAAGATCGAACAAGTCGGATGCGGGGCAAAGCGGAGAACCACAACCTGCCGAATAAGGCTCTCTCATCGAAAACGAAAAAGCCGCCGTTCTCGCGATCGAGAGCGGCGGCTTTTTAAATTTTCTCCGTTGTGGCCCGTTCAGGCGCTACGAACCTTCGAGGTGCTTTTGCTCCCGAAAATCCAGTCCTTGTAGCTCAGAGGCTCGCCATAGGGCTCGAACAGTTTCGACTCCCTGTGCTCTGCGAACTGTGCGTAGTTGAGGACTGCGACGAAGATCACACCGCCAACTGTGTTTCCGATCAGCACGGGCGCCACGAAGTTCGGGAACAACGCGAAGAACGAGATATCTGTCCGGAAGGCCAGGAAGAATACCTCGACCGAGGACGTGATGACGTGGAAGAAGCCGCAGATCCCGAGGAAATACATGAGGATGAAGACGACCATCATCCGGGAGACCGTGTCCCGTGCGGCATGGACAAGCCAGACCATGGCTGCGACGATCCAACCCGCGATGAGTGCACGGGCCGCGATCGTCAGCCATTCGGTTTCATAGGCATGCCGCCCGATCTCGATCGCCTTCGCAACGCGCTGGACCGTGAGAACGTCCACATATGCGATGAGCGCGGCGACGGCCAATGCGCCCACGAGATTGCCCAGGAGCACGATGATCCAAAGCCGCAAAAGGCTCGCGATGCTGGTCAGTTTTGTCAGGACCAGAACCACAGGGGTTAGCGTGTTTTCCGTGAACAGCTGATAGCGGCCGAGCACGATGATCAGGAAGCCGACCGGATACATGAGATTGCCGAGGAACCCTGGGGTTTCCTCGCCGGCCGTTTCAGTAAGGATTACGCGCGCGAGAAAGGTGAGGCCAATCGCGCCGCCTGCGCCGAGCGCGCTCCAGAACAGATAGCGGTTGCTGACATCGAGCTCATGATCGGCCGAAGACAGCACGCGTGCGAAGACTTCTTCGAAGGAAAAATAGTCGCGGAGCGTCCGCCCCTCGTCGGGCGCATTGAGAAGAGATTCGTCAGGGTCTCTCTTGAGTAGTTCCTCATCGTCCCTGTCACGATTCGTCCTGTTGTTTTCGCTCATCCCAAGTCCCTGAATTCAGCGGCGGTTCCGACGGTTGTTCTCTCAAGGTTAAGTAGCGCCGGAAGACCAGGCATCACGTCGCTGCCGAAAACGTGATCGTCGCGCGATGAGAGCGATGAGAGCGATCATCGCGCGAGCAGGCCGGACGGTTTGCATCTGAACCGTCTGTTAACGCAGTTCGTGCGATTTGATCGGTTCGAGGAGAGTTTCGATGCGCACGATTCAGACCAAGCGAAGCCGGCTGATCCGGCTGATCATTCCCTCACTTTCCGCTGCCGTGCTCGCTTATTTTGCGATTCACGTGCAGACCGGTGAATACGGCCTGACCTCCAAGGCCGAGCTGGAGCGGCGGCTCAATGTGAAGAAGGCGGAGCTTGCGAGCCTCGAACGGGAGCGGACGGCTCTCGCGCAGCGAGTCGAGCTTTTGAGCCCCGGAACACTTGAACGCGACATGCTGGACGAACGTGCGCGGTGGGCGCTGAACATGGTTGCCGAAGACGAAATCGTCATTCTGAAATAAGATTTTGCGCTGCAAAACTAGTCCTGCCACACGGGCCGGTCTTCAAACCTTCCAGCACGATGCTGTCGTTCCGCTCTCTTAAGCAAATAAGACAGCGTCGCATGTTTAACCCGTTTTTAGTTCAATTATTGCTGCATTGCAGCGTAAACCTTTATACGGTTAAAGAAAATTCGTCCGCTTGAAGCGGCCTTCAACCTGTCTATAGTCAGCCGTACACCGAGTGATCGGCTCAGCGTATGGAGGCACCATGGCGGCTCGTAAAAGTACGTCCTCGTCCCGCTCGTCCAAATCGGCGTCGTCGACCAAGTCGGCATCGTCCAGAACGAGCAGGGCGAAATCGACCGACAATCAGAAAACGGTCGACACCGAGTCCGGCAAGGAAATCGTCCGCACGCTGGAGGAGTTCTCGACACCGGAACCGTCGGACTTCTCCAAAGACGAAGAACTTCGCGCCTATCGCGACATGCTGCTGATCCGCCGCTTCGAGGAGAAGGCCGGCCAGCTCTATGGCATGGGCTTTATCGGTGGTTTCTGCCATCTCTATATCGGTCAGGAAGCGGTGGTCGTCGGCATGCAGATGTCGATGAAGGAGGGCGATCAGGTCGTCACCGGCTATCGCGACCACGGGCACATGCTGGCGACCGGAATGGAAGCGCGCGGTGTCATGGCCGAGCTTACGGGGCGCCGTTCGGGCTACTCGAAGGGCAAGGGCGGCTCGATGCACATGTTCTCGAAAGAGAAGAAGTTCTACGGCGGTCATGGCATTGTCGGAGCTCAGGTGCCAATCGGCTCGGGTCTCGCCTTCGCCAACAAATACAACGGCACGGATGCTGTCTCGATCACCTATTTCGGCGATGGCGCCGCGAATCAGGGGCAGGTCTACGAGAGCTTCAACATGGCCTCGCTCTGGAAGCTGCCGGCGATCTACGTAATCGAAAACAACCGCTACGCCATGGGTACGTCCGTCTCCCGCGCATCCGCCGAGACGGATTTCTCCCACCGCGGCCTGTCCTTCAAGATCCCCGGCATCCAGGTCGACGGCATGGATGTGCGCGCCGTGAAGGCGGCTGGTGACATGGCTGTCGAGCACTGCCGCTCGGGCGAGGGGCCGATCATCCTTGAAATGATGACCTATCGCTATCGCGGCCACTCCATGTCCGATCCAGCGAAATACCGCTCGCGCGACGAAGTGCAGAAAATGCGCTCCGAGTCCGATCCGATCGAGCAGGTGAAGAAGCGGCTGACTGAAAACCACAACATGTCGGAAGACGAGGTCAAGGAGATCGACAAGGAAGTTCGGGAGATCGTCGCCGACGCGGCCGACTTCGCCCAGAACGAACCCGAGCCGGATCCGAGCGAGCTCTGGACCGATGTCTATGCCGAGGAAATTCCCCAGGCTGCCGAATAAGGGAGGACGGCGATGCCGACCGAAATTTTGATGCCCGCCCTCTCCCCCACCATGGAAGAGGGCACCCTCGCCAAGTGGGTGAAGAACGTCGGCGATATGGTCGAGGCCGGCGATATCATCGCCGAAATTGAGACCGACAAGGCGACCATGGAGGTCGAGGCGGTCGATGAGGGCAAGCTCGGCAAGATCCTCGTGGATGCCGGTACTGAAAACGTGAAGGTGAACGCGCCGATCGCCATTCTGCTCGGCGAAGGCGAAGACGAGAGCGACCTGGACAAAGCTGGCTCCGGCGGTGGCGACAAGAAGGAAGAAGTCGCCACGAAAATCGACGACGAGCCTGTTGCGGAAAGCGGGTCGCAGGATCGCAGCGCCAAGAAGATCACTCCGCTGGAAGAGCGGCGGGTTCCGGCCGAAGGCAAGACCCATCCCGATATCGAAGATGATGGACCGTTCGGGCAAAAAGTGCCGGACGATGTTGAAATCGTCTCGACGACGGTTCGCGAAGCTCTGCGCGACGCGATGGCCGAGGAGCTCCGCCGTGACGAGGCCGTCTTCGTCATGGGCGAGGAGGTTGCCGAGTATCAGGGCGCCTACAAGATCACGCAGGGCCTACTCGACGAGTTCGGCGCACGCCGGATCGTCGATACGCCGATCACCGAACATGGTTTCGCAGGCCTTGGAGTCGGCGCGGCCTTCGGTGGCCTGCGCCCGATCGTGGAGTTCATGACCTTCAACTTCGCCATGCAGGCGATCGACCAGATCATCAATTCGGCGGCGAAGACACTCTATATGGCCGGTGGTCAGATGGGTTGCCCCATCGTCTTCCGCGGCCCGAACGGCGCGGCGGCCCGTGTCGCTGCACAGCACAGCCAGGACTATGCGGCTTGGTACAGCCATGTACCCGGACTTAAGGTGGTCCAGCCTTACACGGCCGCTGACTACAAGGGGCTTCTGAAGTCTGCGATCCGCGATCCGAATCCGGTCGTCTTCCTGGAAAACGAGATCCTCTACGGCCAGTCCTTCGACCTGCCGAAGATGGACGACTGGACCGTCCCGATCGGCAAGGCGCGTGTTCACCGCAAGGGATCGGATGTCACGATCGTTTCCTGGTCGATCGGCATGACCTATGCCATCAAGGCGGCCGAGGAGCTGGCCAAGGATGGAATCGAAGCCGAGATTATCGATCTTCGCACGATCCGCCCGATGGATATGCCCGCCGTGGTCAAGTCGGTGAAGAAGACCAATCGCTGCGTCATCGTCGAGGAAGGCTTCCCGCAGTGTTCGGTGAGCGGGCACATCGCGTCCGAACTCATGGTGCAGGCCTTCGACTACCTCGATGCGCCGGTTCTGAAGGTCAACGGCAAGGATGTGCCGATGCCCTACGCCGCTAATCTCGAAAAGCTTGCGCTGCCATCGGTTCAGGATGTGATCGATGCCGTGAAGGCTGTCTGCTACCGGGATTGATCGCCATGAGCGCGCTTCCGTCGAACGAAAAAGAGACCGTCACGCGGGGCGATGGGCGGATTGAAATCCGCAAGGAGATCGCCGCTCCCCGCAACACGGTTTGGCGTTGCCTGACGGAGCCGAACTGCCTGAAGTCCTGGTGGCACGACAATATCGAGTTCGAGCCGAAAGAGGGCGGGCGTTTTGTCGAGCCCTGGGTCGATCCAACCGGGAAGAACCGGATGACCAAGGCGCAGGTGACATCGTTTCATCCGCCCCACGGTTTCGTGATGGTTTGGGCCGACGAGGACTGGACCTTCGACACCGTGGTCTCCGTCAGTCTCGACGATACCGAGGCCGGCACCAAGGTGACGATCGAGCATCAAGGCTGGGAAAAGGCGCCCGAGGTCGATCGCTCGACACTGCTGCTCGACCATTCCGCAGGCTGGACCGCGCATCTCGGCAATCTCGCGACACATGCGGAAGGCCATGGCGACGGACCGGACGGTTCCGGCGGAAGGCACTGATCCGATGGAGAGCGCGACGCCCGAAAAGACCAGCGCGCTTCCACTCGAAATTCTCTGGCCGCTGAAATCTGCGGCCGAGGTTCAAAAAGACGACGTATAAGACCCTTCGGAGACGACCATGCCGATCAATGTGACGATGCCAGCCCTGTCTCCGACCATGGAAGAGGGCAATCTCGCCAAATGGCTGATCGCCGAGGGCGACAGCGTTTCGGCCGGCGACATCATCGCCGAGATCGAGACCGATAAGGCGACCATGGAAGTCGAGGCGGTCGACGAAGGCACGCTTGCCAAGATCGTCGTGCCCGGCGGCACCGAAGGTGTGAAGGTCAACGACGTCATCGCGATCCTCGCGGCAGAGGGCGAAGATGTCGACGAGGCCGCCAAGTCTGGTGGGGGTTCAGATCCCGCGCCCTCCGGCGACGATAAGGAAGGCGCGATGGCCGCCGACCCAGAAGCCGACAACGCCGCGAAAGGCAGCGAGGAAGACGCAAAGGACACCTCGAAGCGTGGCGATGCACGGCCCGAAGGTGGCACCGGCGGCGGCGAGATCAAGGAAGCGACGGAATCTGCCGGTCCTGCTCCGAAGACGGAGGATGGCGACCGCGTGTTCTCATCGCCGCTGGCCCGCCGTCTTGCCAAGGAAGCGGGGATCGATCTCGCGCAGGTCAAGGGCTCGGGTCCGCACGGCCGTGTGATAAAGGCCGATATCGAGAAGGCTGAAGAAAAGGGTGTCGGCAAGGCGGCGAGCGCCGACAAGCCGAAGGATGCACCCTCCGCCAAGCCCGAGGCCGCGCCGGCCGCCAAAGGTCCGAGCGACGACGCTATCCTCAAGATGTTCGAGGAAGGCTCCTACGAGAAAATCCCGCACGACGGCATGCGCAAGACGATCGCCAAGCGGCTCGTCGAATCCAAGCAGACCGTTCCGCACTTCTATCTCTCGGTTGACTGCGAACTCGATGCGCTGCTCGCGCTTCGCAAGCAGCTCAACGACGCCGCGCCAAAGACCAAGACCGATGACGGTGAGAAGCCGGCTTACAAGCTGTCGGTCAACGACATGGTCATCAAGGCGATGGCGCTGGCTCTGAAAGCTGTCCCGACCGCCAACGTTTCCTGGACGGACACGGCGATGCTCAAGCACAAGCACGCGGATGTCGGCGTCGCTGTCTCCATCGACGGCGGATTGATCACACCCATCATTCGCCGCGCCGAGGAGAAGACGCTGTCTACCATCTCGAACGAGATGAAGGACCTCGCAAAGCGCGCCCGTTCTCGTAAGCTCCAGCCGCAGGAATATCAGGGCGGCACCACGGCGGTCTCGAACCTCGGCATGTTCGGCATCAACAACTTCTCGGCGGTTATCAACCCGCCGCATGCGACGATCCTGGCGGTAGGCGCGGGTGAGGAGCGGGCGATCGTGAAGAATGGCGAGATAAAGGTCGCGACCCTGATGACCGTGACGCTTTCGACCGACCACCGCGCCGTGGACGGCGCGCTCGGTGCGGAACTGATTGCGGCATTCAAGCAGTACATCGAAAATCCGATGGGAATGCTGGTCTGACGGTAGCGTGATGAAAACGGTCCTCGCCTTCGGCGATTCCCTCACCTGGGGCTACGACCCGGAAACGATGCTGCGGCATGACTTCTTCGACCGGTGGCCCAATGTCGTCGGCAAGGCGCTTGGCCATAAGGTCCGGGTGATCAGCGAGGGCCTCAACGGGCGTACGACGGCGTTCGATGATCATCTTGTTCCGGCAGAACGCAACGGCGTGAAGATTCTGCCGACGCTGCTCGCCAGCCATCAGCCGCTCGACGTTGTCGTCATCATGCTTGGAACCAACGACCTCAAACGGAATACCGGCGGCGGACGCGTCTTTGAATCCCGGCAGGGGCTCGAACGGCTGATCGAGATCTGCCAGACCTTCCCCTATCAGCGGGGATACGTGCCGCCGAAGCTGCTGCTCGTCGCCCCGCCGCCGTTCTGCAGCACGACCGAGCCGGACTTCTCGCTGCTCTTCGGCCATGCGGTCGAGGAGTCGATACACTTCCGCTCCGCGATCACGAAGGTCGCGGAGGAATACGGGATCGCCATGTTCGACGCCGGCGAAGTCTGTGAGACTTCTCCTGTCGACGGGGTTCATCTCGATGCCCAGAACACCCGCCGGCTCGGTGAGGCGCTGATCGAGCCGATCAAGACACTGCTTGAACTCGAGGACTGAGTTTCGGCAGGCATGCCAATCAAAGGGCGGCTCTTCGATCGCCCGCAGAGACAAACGATCCGGGGAGACGACCCATGGCTGATACTTACGACGTTCTCGTCATCGGCGGCGGGCCTGGCGGCTATGTCGCCGCGATCCGCGCCGCGCAGCTCGGCTTCAAGACGGCGGTCGTCGAGCGTGAGCACCTCGGTGGCATCTGCCTCAACTGGGGCTGCATCCCCACCAAGGCTCTACTGCGGACGGCCGAGATCTTCCACTACGCCGAGAACGGCAAGAATTACGGTCTTCAGATCGACAAGCCGAAATTCGACATCGAGGCAGTGGTGAAACGCTCCCGCGGGGTTTCTGCGCAGCTCAACGGCGGCGTCGGCTATCTTATGAAGAAGAACAAGATCGACGTCATCTGGGGGCAGGCCAAAATCAAGAAGGCCGGAAAGAGCGGACCCGTCGAGGTCGAGGTCGGCAAGATGGAAAAGCCGATCGTCGAACCGCAGCATCCGGTGCCGAAGGGCACATTGGGCGAGGGCACTTACAAGGCCAAGCACGTCATCGTGGCGACAGGCGCTCGACCGCGCGTGCTGCCGGGAATTGAGCCCGATGGCGATCGCATCTGGACATATTTCGAGGCGATGAAACCGAAATCCATGCCCAAGAGCCTCATCGTCATGGGCTCGGGGGCAATCGGTATCGAGTTCGCGAGTTTCTACCGCACCATGGGCGCGGAGGTGACCGTCATCGAGCTTCTGCCGCAGATCCTGCCTGTCGAGGATGCCGAGGTTGCCAAGCTCGCCCGCAAGCAGTTCGAAAAGCAGGGCATGAAGATCATGACCGACGCGAAGGTCGCGAAGGTCGAAAAGGGCAAGGACGGTGTTACCGTCACGGTCGAGACCAAGGGCGGCAAGTCGGAAACGCTCAAGGCAGAGCGCCTGATCTCGGCGGTCGGCGTTCAAGGCAATATCGAAGGTCTCGGGCTCGAAGAGGCCGGAGTGAAGATCGAGAAGGGCATCGTCCAGACGGACGGTCTCGGCAAGACGGACGCGCCCGGCATCTATGCGATCGGCGATGTCGCCGGCCCGCCGATGCTCGCCCACAAGGCTGAGCATGAGGGCACGATCTGCGTCGAAGCCATCAAGGGGATGCATCCGCACCCGATGAAGAAAACCGAGATCCCGGGCTGCACCTACTGCCATCCGCAGATTGCCTCGGTCGGTCTGACAGAGGCGAAGGCCAAGGAAGCCGGACGCGAGGTGAAGGTCGGCAAGTTCAACTTCACCGGAAACGGCAAGGCCATCGCACTCGGCGAGCCGGACGGCATGGTGAAAACGGTATTCGACGCCAACACCGGCGAGCTTCTCGGAGCCCATATGGTGGGCGCGGAAGTGACCGAACTCATCCAGGGCTTCGTGATCGCGATCGGGCTGGAGACGACGGAAGAAGAGCTCTTCCACACCTGTTTCCCGCATCCAACCCTATCGGAAATGATGCACGAGGCTTCGCTCGACGCTTACGGCCGCGTCATCCACCAGTAGGCGGTAAACCAAGCTGTTTGGAAATTGTGGTGGATGTCTTGTCTCACGCCACAATTACCTATCTGCCTTGCGGGACAGTAACAGCAGTATAAGGAGCTTACCAATGGGTTGGTTAGCAGCAATTATCGTCGGCGGTCTTGCCGGATGGCTCGCCGAAAAAGTCATGGGCAGCGACATGGGGCTGGTCATGAACATCATCCTCGGCATTGTCGGGGCGATCGTTCTCAGCCTCCTGCTTCAGTTGACGGGCCTCGGGGTCGGCGCAGGCGCATCTTTCTCGTTCGCCTACCTCATCACCGGCTTCGTCGGTGCCTGCCTTCTCATCTTCATTTTCCGTCTGGTTCGCCGCTGACGCGACCGGTTGGCCGATTGCGCCGAGCGCTGGCAGAGCTTAGATATCAAGCATGGTTACGGTGCTCGACAATCGCGCCGAGATCGAGGCGAAACCTCGGTTGAGGCATCCCGAAAAGGCTCATCGGCCGGATACGGCCGCGAGCCCCCCGAAGCCGGACTGGATCCGGGTTCGGGCACCCGTCGGTAAGGGATTCCAGGAAACCCGCGACATCGCCCGCTCGAACGGTCTCGTGACCGTCTGCGAGGAAGCAGGTTGCCCGAATATCGGCGAGTGCTGGGACAAGAAGCACGCGACGTTTATGATCATGGGCGGGATCTGCACCCGCGCCTGTTCGTTCTGCAACGTCGCCACCGGCATGCCTCACAAGCTGGATGACAACGAACCCGAAAGCGTCGGTCGCGCCGTCGCGAAGATGGGGCTGAACCACGTCGTTATTACCTCGGTTGATCGGGACGATCTCGACGATGGCGGCGCGGAGCATTTCGTGCGGACAATCCAGGCGATCCGCGCGGCAGCGCCGGGGACGACGATCGAAATTCTGACGCCGGATTTCCTGCGCAAGCCGGGCGCGCTGGAAACGGTGGTTGCGGCCAAGCCCGACGTCTTCAACCATAATCTCGAAACCGTGCCCTCGAAGTATCTGACCGTGAGGCCGGGCGCGCGATATTTCCATTCGATCCGCCTTTTGCAGCGGGTGAAGGAGCTTGATCCGGAAATCTTCACCAAGTCCGGCATCATGGTCGGCCTTGGCGAAGAGCGGAACGAGGTCATTCAGCTGATGGACGATCTGCGCAGCGCCGATGTCGATTTCCTCACCATCGGCCAGTACCTTCAGCCGACGAAGAAGCACCACGCAGTGATCCGCTACGTGACGCCCGACGAGTTCCGCTCTTTCGAGACGATCGCGCTCGCCAAGGGTTTTTACGTGGTCTCGGCGAGCCCGCTGACGCGTTCCTCGCATCATGCCGGGGAGGACTTCGAGCGGCTGAAAGCCGCGCGGCTGGCGAAATCGAACGCAGCATGATCGGGTCCGATGCCGCAATTTGAATCGACACGCCGTGTCGGCCATAGCGCCGACGAAATGTTCGACCTGGTCGCCGACGTCGAGAAATATCCGCAGTTCCTGCCGCTCTGCAAAAGCCTGAACGTCCGCACGCGGCGCGAAAAGGAGGGTAAGACCCTGCTCGTCGCCGACATGACCGTCGCCTACAAGATGGTGCGCGAGACCTTTACGAGTCAGGTTCTTCTGAAGCCGGAAGAGCGGCGGATCGACGTGAAATATGTCGATGGGCCGTTCCGCTATCTCGACAATCGCTGGACTTTCGAGCCGATCGGCGAGAACGAATGCGACGTGCACTTTTTCATCGACTACGAATTCAAGAGCCGAACCTTGAGTATGCTCATGGGCTCGATGTTCGACTATGCCTTCCGGCGTTTTGCCAAAGCGTTCGAGGAGCGGGCGGACGAGGTTTACGGCACGCGGTCGTCGTGATCCGCCGCTATCGCGCCGCCTGAGCTTCTTCTGCCGCGTCGAGCAGCATTCGTAGCGCTGTTTCGACGCTTCTCGATCGGATTTGGACGCGGCCGATATCTCCGAAGCGCTGTTCTCTGTGTGTCGTTCCGCCTGGCGAAGCGCAGGCGAAGTGGACAAGGCCTACAGGTTTGGCTTCGCTTCCGCCGCCCGGTCCCGCAATGCCGGTGATGGAAACGGCGACTTTTCCCATCGAACGCCGGACGCCGCCTTCCGCCATCTGCCGCGCGACAGGTTCCGAAACGGCGCCATGGGTTTCTAGGGTCGAGAGATCGACGCCGACAAGCTCGATCTTGGCCTCGTTGGAGTAGGTGACAAAGCCGCGGTCGAGCACCGCGGAGGAGCCCGCTACATCGGTGATCGCTGCAGCGACCATGCCGCCGGTACAGGACTCCACCGTCGCGAGCTTCAGCCCAGCTGCCGCATATCTTTCGACTACCTCTCTCGCGAGACTTTCGATTGCGTCCCGCTCTGCGCTCACGACTTTTCTCCGTAGACGACCGACGCTGTCGCAATCGCTGCGATCCCCTCCCTGCGCCCAACAAAGCCGATCGTCTCGTTCGTGGTCGCCTTCACGGAGACGCGGTCCATCTCGATCGCCAGACAATCGGCGATCGCCTTGCGCATTGCGTCACGGTGTGGCGCGATCTTCGGCGCTTCGCAGATCAGCGAGATGTCTGCATTCATGATGCGTCCGCCGTTGCCGTCGACGATGTCGCGCGCGGCAGAAAGAAAGATGTGCGAGGCGGCGCCCTTCCATTGCGGATCGCTTGGCGGGAAATGGTCGCCGATATCACCGGCGCCACAGGTTGCGAGCAGCGCATCCGTCAGGGCGTGAAAACCGACATCGGCATCCGAATGACCGGATAGCGTCTGATCATGGGGAATTCTCACGCCGCAAAGCGTGACATGATCGCCTTCGACCAGCTTGTGGACGTCGTAGCCGTTGCCGGTCCTTACATCGATCATCCGGTTTTCTCCCTTCAAACGCCTGTCCGCGAGTTCGAGATCGCGTGCGCTGGTGAGTTTCACGTTATCGGGTTCGCCTTCGACCATCGCAACAGGAATTCCCGCCCATTCGGCGATTGAGGCGTCGTCGGTGAATTCAACGCCCGTTTCGACGGCCGCTCTGTCGTGGGCGTCCATGATCAGCCGGTAGGGAAAGCCTTGTGGTGTCTGGGCGGCATAGATTTCGGAGCGGTCCACTGTGGTGACTACGTGTCCGTCAGTGCCTTTCTTCAGCGTATCCGCGACGGCGACGACGGGAAGAGACCCGACTCCACCGCTTATCGCTTCCGCGACCCGCGTAAGCAGGTTTGCTGATGCGAATGGGCGCACCGCGTCATGGATCATCACTTTCTCGACTGTGCTTTCCGCCAGTGCCAGAAGGCCAGCGCGAACCGATGCCTGTCGTGTCGCCCCTCCGTTGACGATGCGGACGTCCTCGACCCCATTGAGCTTCGCGGTAATTTCCGCAACACGCTCGCTATCGTCGGGATTTGCGACGAGCACGACGGACCCGACAGCAGGATGTTGGAGAAAAAGTTCGAGCGTTCTTTCCAGAACCGGCTTACCGCCGATGCGGCGAAACTGTTTCGCTCCGTCTGGATGGCCGCCCGCGCGAACACCCCGCCCGCTCGCGACGATAATTGCTGCCAGTCTTGGGGCGGTCATGAACTCAAGCCTGCCTCTTATGGAAGTAAGGAACGAAAGCGTCGTCCGACACCGAACCGAATGCCCACGAAATAGCCATGCGTCAACGGAATGGCAGGTCTTCTGAATTTCTGGGCGGTTTCAAAGGTTGTCATTTGATATTCGGCGTTCTACGACGATCTGAGTGATCAAAAACGCGACAGATTCGTTGTGTGCGACTTTAATGGGCTTCAGGAAAGCATGACTCCCGATATTCGCTCTCCGATCCTTGTCGACCGTTTGGAACTTCCCAACCGGGCTTTTGCCGCTCCGCTTTCTGGGATTTCAGACGTGCCGTTCCGCCGGCTGGCCAGACGGTTCGGCGCCGGCCTCGTCGTGTCGGAAATGGTCGCGAGCGGCGAGTTCGTCAAAGGCGCCGAGGAGGGCAAGCTCCGCGCACTTCGCGACGGCCCCGGCATTCACACCGTCCAGCTCGCAGGTCGTGATCCGGTGTGGATGGAAGAGGCGGCCCGCAAGCTGGCCGACGAAGGCGTAGACCTCATCGACATCAATATGGGCTGCCCGGCCAAGAAGGTCGTTGGTGGTCTTTCAGGTTCGGCACTGATGCGTGAGCCCGAGCTTGCTTTGAGGATCGTCGAGGCAACGGTTCGTGGCGCCGGCAACGTGCCGGTGTCGTTGAAGATGCGGCTCGGCTGGTGCCGTGACACACTGAATGCGGCCGAGATCGCCGGGAAGGCCGAGGCCGCGGGCGTGAAGATGGTGACGGTACACGGCCGCACCCGCGCCGATTTCTACGACGGCATCGCCGACTGGCGGGCGATTCGTGAAGTGAAGGCACAGGTGACGATTCCTGTGGTCGCCAATGGCGATCTCACCCGCGGCAGTCAGCTCCCCGAAATGCTCTCTCAGAGCGCCGCCGATGCCGTCATGACTGGGCGTGGTATGCAAGGCCGACCCTGGCTTGCCGGGCTCCTCGGCGGATGTGTGACGATCGACCAGCTTGCGGCGATCGACGCCGCATCCTTTGTCGGCGAGCACTATGAGGCGATGCTCTCGCATTACGGTTTGGCGACGGGCGTTCGCCACGCGCGCAAGCACCTTGGCTGGTATTTCGACCGCACTGTCTCTCCGTCAAATCTGAAGGCAAAGCTGATGCGTGACACCGATCCACGCGCGGTGATCGAACAGATCAAATCGGTCTTTTCCGGGCTCTCGCTGGCCGATCTCGAAGCCCGCGCACTCACCGACCAAAAGACCTATGCGAAGGCGGCCTGACCCGTGAGCAATATGTCGAGCCGCAAGCCCGCACCCGATGCCCTGAGCATTCTTGGAGGACTGCCCCATCCGGTGATCGTCTGTGACGACCGCGGATATTTCCATTATGCCAATTCGGACGCCGAACAGTTCTTCTCGGCGAGCCTTCCCTATCTTGTGCGCCGCCGGCTCCAGGATTTCGTCCCGATAGACAGCCCGCTGTTCTCGCTGATTCAGAAGGCGCTCGACGAGCAGGCGCGCTTCAGCGAATACCGGGTCGATCTCTCGTCACCGCGCCTCGGAGACGAGAGGGTGGTCGACCTCTATGTCTCGACCGTTCCCGATCATCCCGAGCTTGTCGTGGTTATGATCCAGCTGAGGTCGATCGCCGAGAAGATGGATCGCCAGCTGACGCATCGTTCGGCAGCGCGCACGGTGACCGGCCTTGCGGCGATGTTGGCGCACGAAATCCGCAATCCGATCTCCGGCATCAAGGGCGCGGCGCAGCTATTGGCGAGCGACGCCTCGGACGAGGACCGGGCGCTGACGCGTATCATCCAGGAAGAGAGCGACCGCATCGTGAAGCTTGTGGACCGGATGGAGGTGTTCTCCGATCAGCGTCCGATCGAGCGCTCGGCGGTCAACATCCATTCCGTGCTCGAATATGTGAAGACGATCGCGGCGAATGGCGTCGCGCGCGATATTCCGATTGTCGAACTCTATGATCCTTCGCTGCCGCCGGTCTTTGCCAATCGCGACCAGCTGGTGCAGGTGTTCCTGAACCTTTTGAAGAACGCCGCTGAGGCGGTGTCTCAAAACGAATCGCCGGAGATCAAGCTGACGACAGCCTTCCGCCCGGGCGTGAGGCTGACGATTCCCGGAACGCGCGATCGGGTTTCTCTGCCTCTGGAGTTTACGGTCGAGGACAACGGCCCCGGCGTTCCGGACGACATCCGCCAGAACATCTTCGACCCGTTCGTGACGACCAAGCCGTCCGGCTCCGGTCTCGGGCTTGCACTTGTCGCCAAGATCATCGGCGACCACGGCGGTGTCATCGAATGCGATTCCCAGCCCGGCCAGACGATCTTTCGTGTCTTGATGCCGGCCTGGAAGAAGCAGTTCGAGGACGCCAACCCATCTGAATACCCGCGCGCGATGACGCGGCCCGCCTCCACCGAGGCGAAAACGGAATAAGCCCATGGTTCAGCAAATTCTCATCGCCGACGACGACGCCGCGATCCGCACAGTGGTTTCCCAGGCCATGATGCGCGCAGGGTTCGAGGTGCGCGCCACATCGAACATCGCAACCCTCTGGCGCTGGATTTCGAGCGGCGAGGGCGATCTCGTCGTTACCGACGTCCTCATGCCGGACGGCAACGTCTTCGATTCCATGCCGAAGATGAAGAACTCGCGGCCCGATCTGCCGATCATCGTTATGAGCGCGCAGAACACGTTCATGACCGCGGTCAAGGCATCGGAGAAGGGTGCCTACGACTACGTCCCGAAGCCGTTCGATCTTGCAGAACTCGTTGGCGTCGTACGCCGCGCTCTTTCGGAGCCCAAGAAGGATGCCGCGCGTCTCGCCCAGGAGGAGAACGGCGAGTCGATGCCGCTCGTCGGGCGCTCGCCGGCCATGCAGGACATCTATCGCGCGCTGGCGCGGATGATGCAGACCGACCTGACGGTGACGATCACCGGCGAGTCGGGCACCGGCAAGGAGCTGGTTGCGCGCGCACTGCATGACTATGGCCGGCGCAAGAAGGGGCCATTCGTCGCGATCAACATGGCCGCGATCCCGCGCGAACTGATCGAATCTGAACTCTTCGGCCACGAGAAGGGCGCGTTCACTGGCGCCCAAGCCCGCTCGACCGGGCGCTTCGAGCAGGCCGAGGGCGGAACGCTCTTTCTCGACGAGATCGGCGACATGCCGATGGAAGCCCAGACGCGGCTCCTGCGTGTCCTGCAGCAGGGCGAATATACGACCGTGGGCGGCAGAACCCCGATTGCCTCGGATGTTCGCATCGTCGCTGCGACGAACAAGGATCTGCGGCAGTCGATATCGCGCGGTCTATTCCGCGAGGACCTGTTCTATCGCCTCAACGTCGTGCCTCTGCGGCTTCCGCCCCTGCGCGAGCGTCTTGAGGACCTGCCTGATCTGGCGGCGCATTTCTTCGCCCAGGCGGCGAAAGAGGGTCTGCCGCGCAAGATGTTGACGACGGGCGCGCTCGAAGTCATGCGCCAGTACAATTGGCCGGGTAACGTGCGCGAACTGGAAAATCTGATCCGGCGGTTCTGCGCGCTTTACCCGCAGGACGAAATCACGGCAGAACTGGTCGAAAGCGAACTTGCTAACGACGTCATGCAGTTCGGGAGCTCCGATGATAACGGGTCGGGGCCGGTTGATCTCAGCCAGGCGACAGAGCGCTATCTGGCGGATTACTTTTCCAGCTTCGGCGATGCGCTTCCCCCTCCGGGACTGCACGCCCGCATCGTGCGGGAGGTTGAATATCCGTTGATCGCCGCTGCCCTCGCGGCGACCCGCGGCAATCAGGTGAAGGCGGCAGACCTTCTCGGTCTCAACCGCAATACCCTGCGAAAGAAGATCCGCGATCTCGATATCTCGATCGTTCGCTCGATCCGCTGATCGCGATTGCGACTGGCAGACTTAATGGCGAACAGCCGGGTTTCTCCTGCCTAGCTGCGAATTGAATTCGCCACGTATTGCTCGAACGCACTTCGGAGCATTGCGGTCCACTGACGCGGGCCTCATGAACCTCTGATTTTGCAGGCCTTCCGCTCCGCTTCCCTAACGGAAAAATTTTTGAGTTGCATTTTTGACACAATGCGTATCTCTACAGAGCCGAGAGGTACCTAGCGAGTCATGACAAGCGAACCCATCGATACGGCTCAGAGCGGCCCGTTCCTACTGGAACGGCGCCGGTTCATGCTCGTGCCCGGTCTGCTTGCCGTCTGCGGTGCTCTCGTCTGCGGCGGTATTTCCTTCGTCGTCTTGATGGGACTGACGCCGATTGCGCCGACGGATGCGGTCGTCACTGTCGCGACGGCGGTCAACGGTGTCTTCGTCCTACTGCTCGCCGGTCTCATTTGGCGAGAGGCCGCGCGCATGTTCCGCGCCCGCCGCCAGGGCAGGGCCGCCTCGCGGCTTCACGTGCGCATCGTGCTTCTGTTTTCGATTGTCGCGGCGATCCCCGCGATCCTTGTCGCGATCGTCGCTTCCATCACCCTCGATCTTGGTCTCGACCGCTGGTTCGAGATGCGGACCCGGGCCATCGTCGACTCCTCGATCAACGTTGCCCGCGCTTACGTCAACGAAAACGCCCGGAACCTGCAGGGCTCGACGCTTTCGATGGCGTACGATCTCGATCAGCAACGGCGGCTCTACGATCTCGATCCGCGCGGCTTCGAGAATTTCATGACCGAGCAGGCGCGGGGCCGTTCGCTTCTCGGCGCCCAGCTGATCGGCGAGGACAAGGAGCCGTTCCTGACGGCTGATGTCGAGACAGACCAGCCGCTTCCCGTGCCGCCAAACGATGCCATGCAGCAGGCGATCGACGGCAATCTCGTCTTCATCCCGCCGGGCGTTACCAACCTCGTGGGAGCGATCATCAAGCTGAGGCATCTACCGAACGCCTATCTCTACACCGTGAGAGCCGTCGATCCGCAGGTTCTGGCCGCGCTTCGGCTGATGGAAGAGCGTTCGGCAGAATATCAGAGCCTGCAGGATAACCGTTTTGGCCTTCAGCTAGCGTTCGCACTTCTCTATCTCGGGATTGCGCTCATCGTACTGCTTTCTGCGATCTGGACAGGTATCGGCGTTGCGGACCGGCTGGTGCGCCCGATCCGGCTGCTGATGAGCGCCGCCGACGAGGTTTCCCGCGGCAATCTTTCCGTATCGGTGCCGGTGCGGGCATCCGACGGCGATGTCGGCTCTCTGTCGAGCACCTTCAACAACATGACGCGGCAGCTGCAGAGCCAGCGTTCCGAACTGGTGAATGCGCGCGATACGATCGATGAGCGTCGGCGCTTCATCGAGGCGGTGCTCTCCGGCGTGACTGTCGGCGTCATCGGCGTTTCGCCGGAGGGGGCGGTCTCGATGTTGAATCCGTCCGCGGAGCGTATCCTCGGCACGGATTCCCGCTCCATTGTGGGCGTCCAACTCCGTACGGCCTTCCCGGCCTTCGCAGCCATTCACGACGCGGCTGCTGCCTCGCATCGCTCCGAATATCAGGAAGAGATTCGCCTCCGCATCCGGGATCGCGAGCGCACCCTTGCTGTGCGGATCACGAGCGCAGAGAAGAGCGGGGATGCCCAGTCGAGCGTTGTCACCATCGACGACATCACCGATCTCGTCGACGCACAGCGCTCTTCCGCCTGGGCCGATGTCGCGCGCCGCATTGCGCACGAGATCAAGAACCCGCTGACGCCGATCCAGCTTTCCGCCGAACGCATCCGTCGGCGCTACGGCAAGCGGATCGAGGATGATCGTGAAGTGTTCGATCGCTGCGTCGATACGATCGTGCGGCAGGTCTCCGATATCGGTCGCATGGTTGACGAGTTCTCGAACTTCGCGCGCATGCCGAAGCCGACCATGGAACCCACCGATCTACGCGACGTGATCAAGGAAGCGATCTTCACGCGGGAGATGGGTGACCACGGAGTGACCTTCGAGAAAGACATTCCCGACAAGCCGCTGACGGGCTCTTACGATACACGGCTTCTTGGTCAGGCCTTCGGAAATCTGGTGAAGAACGCCGTGGAAGCCCTTGAAGGGGCTGGTATAACTGACGGGCGGATCATCGTGCGGGCTCGCCCCGGCGAGCGCCATCACGAGGTTTCTATCATCGATAACGGACATGGTTTTCCGCATGATGATCGAGATCGCTTGTTGGAGCCCTATATGACGACGCGCGAAAAAGGCACGGGGTTGGGGCTCGCCATCGTTCGCAAGATTATCGAAGAACACGGCGGCACGATCGCGCTCGAGGACGCGCCCGATCAGCCGTCGGGCGCGATGGTGCGGGTTACCCTGCCAGCGGGCAACAAAGACATTGACGACCTGAACGGTTAGAGAGGCGACATACGCTATGGCATCGGACATTCTGATCGTCGACGACGAAGCCGATATTCGCGATCTGGTTGCGGGCATTCTGGAGGACGAGGGGCACGAAACCCGCACGGCCGGCAATGCCGACCTTGCGCTTCAATCGATCGCCGATCGCGCGCCGCAGCTGATTTTTCTCGACATCTGGCTTCAGGGAAGCCGGATCGACGGGCTCGATCTTCTGGACATGATCAAGTCGCAGCATCCCGAAGTGCCGGTGGTCATGATTTCGGGTCACGGCAATATCGAGACAGCGGTCTCGGCCATTCGGCGGGGCGCTTACGACTATATCGAAAAACCCTTCAAGGCCGACCGGCTCGTGCTCATCGCCGAGCGCGCGCTGGAGACCTCCAAGCTGAAACGCGAGGTCGTCGAATTGCGCCGCAAGTCGACCGACTTCACCGAGCTTCTCGGCAAGTCCCAGCCGATGAACCAGCTGCGCACGGTCATCGAACGTGTTGCGCCGACAAACAGCCGCATCATGATTCTCGGGCCGTCCGGCTCGGGTAAGGAGATGGTTGCCCGTGCGATCCATACGGCGTCGCACCGCTCAGACGGGCCCTTCATCGCCATCAATGCCGCCGCGATCACACCGGAGCGGATGGAGATCGAGCTCTTCGGCAACGAAACGCCGCCTGGCGTCGAGCGAAAGATCGGCGCACTGGAGCAGGCCCATCGCGGCACGCTTTATCTCGACGAAATCGCCGACATGCCGCGTGAGACACAGAACAAGATCCTGCGTGTCCTTACCGAGCAGTCCTTCGAGCGAGTCGACGGCACCAAGAAAGTGAAGGTCGATGTGAGGATCATTTCCTCGACGGCGCAGAACCTGGAATCATCAATTGCCGAGGGTGTCTTCCGCGAGGATCTCTACCATCGCCTCGCAGTCGTCCCGATCAGCGTGCCGCCGCTCTCGCAGCGCCGTCAGGATATTCCGCTGCTGATAGAGGCCTTCATGAAGCAACTGAGCGAGCAGACCGGCATCAAGCCGAAACAGCTGAGCCCCGAGGCGCTGGCCGTGCTGCAATCCTCAGAGTGGCCGGGCAATATCCGCCAGCTGCGCAACAATATCGAGCGCCTGATGATCCTGTCGCGGGAAGGCGACGATGAGGATACGATCTCGGCCGATATGCTGCCCTCCGAGGTTGGCGACATGTTGCCCCAGACGCCGAGCCAGTCGAACGGCCAGATTCTGGCGTTGCCGCTTCGTGATGCGCGCGAGGTTTTCGAGAAGGAATATCTCGTCGCGCAGATCAGCAGGTTCGGCGGCAATATCTCGCGCACGGCCGAATTCGTCGGCATGGAGCGCTCGGCACTGCATCGTAAGCTGAAATCGCTTGGAATCTGACACCTGAAATGGCGTCGCAGAGCGAAGCGTTTCGGTGCCTTTGCGCTCGACCTTCGGAGAGGATAGAGCAAGGCCGGAACTTGAGTTTTGAGGGCGTGCGCAAATGCGAGTCGTAATCTGCGGGGCCGGGCAGGTCGGCTACGGTATCGCCGAACGTCTCGCCTCCGAGCGCAATGATGTCTCCGTCATCGACACGTCGCCGACGCTGGTTCAGGCTATCCGCGACAATCTGGATGCACGGGGCTTCGTCGGCCATGGCGCCCACCCGGACGTTCTCGCTGAGGCCGGGGCCGAACAGGCGGACATGATCATCGCCGTGACGCTGCACGACGAGGTCAACATGGTGGCCTGCCAGGTCGCCCATTCGCTCTTCAACATCCCGACGAAACTCGCTCGTATTCGCGCCCAGAGTTACCTCCAGTCTCACTGGCAGGACCTTTTCTCGACCGACAACATGCCAATCGACGTGATCATCTCGCCGGAGATCGAGGTTGGCGAGATGGTGCTGCGCCGTATTGCACTGCCGGGCGCCATGGATGCCGTGCGCTTTGCCGATAATTCGATTGCCATGATCGCGATCGAATGCCGCGAGGACTGTCCGGTGGTGAATACGCCGCTGGGACAGTTGACCGACCTTTTCCCTGACCTCAACGCAACTGTCGTCGGTATCCTTCGAGGGAACGGTCTCTTCATTCCGTCCTCGACCGACCAGATGGTTGCCGGCGACGTCGCATACGTCGTGGTCGAACGTGCCCACGTGAAACGTACCCTCGGCCTGTTCGGCCATGTGGAGCCGGAGGCGACGCGGATCGTGATCGTCGGCGGCGGCAATATCGGCCTTTATGTCGCCGGCGAGATGGAGCGGCGGAACCTGCGTGCCAAGCTCCGCGTGATTGAAGCGAACCGCGACCGCGCCGTGACGATCGCCGATCAGCTGAAGCGGACGATCGTCCTGCATGGCTCGGGCCTTGACCAGAACCTCTTGCGCGAAGCGGATATCGAGGAAAGCGATCTCATCGTGTCCCTCACCAATGACGACAAGGTGAACGTGCTCGCCAGCGTCATGGGCAAACGTCTCGGCTGTCACGGCAATCTCGCGCTGCTCAACGATGCTGACTTCCAGGGGCTAACCCGGCCGCTGGAGATAGACGCTTTCATCAACCCGAAATCCGTGACCATTTCGCGCGTCCTCCAGCATGTGCGACGAGGCCGCATCCGCGCTGTTCATTCGATCCAGAACGGCCTAGCCGAGGCGATTGAGGCCGAGGCGCTGGAAACATCTCCGATCGTCGGCGTGCCCTTGCGCGAGCTGGACCTGCCGGAAAACCTGCGGATCGGCTCGATTTATCGCGGTGGCAGCTACGTCAAACCGACTGGCTCGACCAAAATCCGCGCAAAAGACCGCGTCGTGATCTTCGCCAAATCCGGTGCCGTGCGCAAAGTCGAGCAGATGTTCCGAGTGAGTCTCGAATTCTTCTGATGCCGAATGGCCGAATTCTAAGGGATGCACAGCCCTTCCCGTAATGCTGGTCGGCGGAAAATGCCGGTCGAGTTCTCAACTCGCAGGATAGCCCTTCTGGCGTGTTTCCGCGTTCGCTCTTATTTGCGAAAACTCCGTTCTCATGTACTCAAGAATGAGGCCGCACGCCGTTGATCCACAGGTGGTAGCGTGTAAGCTGGACGAACGCCCGGGGCCGAGAAGCCTTCAACGAACGATAACAAAAGGATGGCGCACCAAGTCATGGCCGAACGCACTCAAAATTTGCAGGACCTTTTTCTCAATACCGTTCGCAAACAGAAGATTTCCCTGACCATCTTTCTGGTAAACGGCGTCAAGCTGACAGGTGTCGTGACTTCCTTTGACAATTTCTGCGTGCTCTTGCGTCGAGACGGGCATTCGCAACTCGTCTACAAGCACGCTATATCCACGATTATGCCGGCGCAGCCGGTCTCACTCTACGACGGCGACGACGGGAAGGCCTGATTGGCGGAACATGACGGTATCGGTCCGAAAGGCCCGATCGAACACAAGGCGGATCCGACACGGAGCGCGGTCTACGTCCCGGTTTTCAAGGATACCGGTCACAGGGAGGCCGGATCGACGCTTGAAGTGCGCCGCACGCCGGATGCCAAGCTCGAGGAGGCGCTCGGCCTCGCGGCGGCAATCCAGCTCGAAATCGTCGATAGCGGCATCATCTCACAGCGAGCGCCGCGGCCTGCAACTCTGATCGGGCAGGGTAAGGTCGAAGAGCTCAAGGGTGTCGTCGCCGCCGAAGAAATCGGTCTCGTCATCATCGACCACCCGCTGACGCCGGTGCAGCAGCGCAATCTCGAACGCGAGCTCAACGCCAAGGTTCTCGACCGAACGGCGCTGATCCTCGAAATTTTCGGCGAGCGCGCGCGGACCAAGGAAGGGCGCCTCCAGGTCGAGCTCGCCCATCTCAATTATCAGCGCGGCCGTCTCGTGCGGTCTTGGACCCATCTGGAGCGCCAGCGCGGCGGTGCAGGTTTCCTTGGCGGTCCGGGCGAGACCCAGATCGAGGCCGACCGTCGTCAGCTGCAGTCGAAGATCAAGGCGCTCGAAGTCGAACTCGAAAAAGTGCGCAGCACGCGCCAGCTTCACCGTGCCAAGCGCCGCAAGCGGCCGCATCCGATCGTGGCGCTCGTCGGCTATACGAATGCCGGCAAGTCGACGCTGTTCAACCGGATGACGGGAGCCGACGTCTTCGCCAAGAATCTGCTCTTCGCGACTCTTGATCCGACCATGCGTCGAACAACGCTGGCCCATGGCACCGAAATTCTCTTCTCCGATACGGTCGGCTTCATCTCCGAACTGCCAACCCATCTCGTTGCCGCCTTCCGCGCAACGCTCGAAGAGGTGATCGAGGCGGATATCATCCTTCATATCCGCGATGTCTCGGACCCCGACAGCCTCGCCCAGGCCGAGGACGTTCGCCAGATCCTGCGCGATCTGGAGATCGACGCCGACGATGCCGAGCATGTGGTGGAAGTCTGGAACAAGATCGATCGCGTCGACGCATCAGAGCGCGAGCGTATCGAGACGCTTGCCGCCAACGAGGCGGAGAAGGAGCGGCCGCATATCGTCTCCGCCTGGACGGGCGAGGGCATAGAGGCGTTGCTTGCCGATATCGAGCGCCGCATCGCGGGCAAGATTGCCGAACTCGATGTCACGCTCGATCCGGACGGCATGCGCCATCTATCCTGGATTTACGAGAATGCCTCCGTTCTCGATCGTAAGGATCTGGAAGACGGGTCAATCCATCTTCAGATCCAGGTGACGGAGCAGGGCGCAAGCGAACTCGTGCGCCTCAAGGCAGCCGGCGAGGGCATCCAGTTCGGTTGAGGATGCCTGATAAGCCGACGAGCGCACGGCTTTGGTCCGTGCGATCTCGCCGCTGCGAACTGACCGAATTTCCAAATAAAAAAGCGCCGATCGAATGAGATCGGCGCCAAAAGTCAACCAATCGGACGGAACCCCGTTGGATCAGGTGCCTGTCGCGATCAGCATGAAGGCGGGGATATCGTCGCCGAAGCCAACCATTGTGTTGTTGTTGTCGTCGCGCGAGGATCTGCCACGGCCACCGCGTCCACCACGCTCGCTCGAACGCGAACGTGAATTGCTGGCCTGTGGCTTCGGCTTGCGGAAATTCTCGTTATCCTGAGCTGCGACGGCTTGCACGGCTTCCTCGTTCTGCGTTTCGACTTCGTCGGTCTTAGGATCATCAGCCTTCGCGGCGACTTCGTCCTGCTGTTTCTGTTCGTCCTTGTCCGAACCGCCGCGCGAACGCCCCTTGCGATTACGGCTGCCGCGCCCGGAGCCATTGCGCGAACGAGACCGGCGATCGTCCTCACCACCTTCTTCGCTTTCACTCGCTTTGACGGTGGAAAGGTCGCCATCAAGCCATTCGATCTCGGTGCCGATCAGCTTCTTGATAGCGTCGAGATGTTTGGACTCGGACTTGGTGACAAGTGTGAACGCCTTGCCCGACCGGCCTGCGCGGCCGGTGCGGCCGATACGGTGAACGTAGTCCTCGGCATGGATCGGGACGTCGAAATTGAAGACATGGCTGACGGCGGGAATATCGAGCCCGCGCGCCGCGACATCCGAGGCGACGAGGAGCTGCAGCTTGTCCTCTCGAAAATTATGCAGCATCGTCATGCGAGCCCGCTGGTCCATGTCGCCATGGAGTGCGCCGGCCGAGAAGCCGTGCTTCTCGAGGCTGCGGAAGAGCGTCGAGACATCCCGCTTGCGATTGCAGAAGATGATGGCGTTGGTGACGTCTTCGTTGGCGCGCAGGAGTTCACGCAGACGCGCGCGCTTGTCGTAGTCCTTGGCGCCGGAGGCGACGAGACGCTGCTGAACCGTGAGTGCTGCCGAAGCAGGCTTGGCCACCTCGACGCGGACCGGGTTCTGCAGGAACTGTTCGGTGAGCTTGGTGATCTCGGGCGGCATCGTCGCCGAGAAAAAGAGCGTCTGACGAGTAAAGGGCAGTAGCTTGCAGATACGTTCGATGTCCGGGATGAAACCCATGTCGAGCATGCGGTCGGCTTCGTCGATGACCAGAACTTCGACGCCTGTCAAAAGCAGCTTGCCGCGCTCGAAATGGTCGAGAAGGCGGCCCGGCGTCGCGATCAGAACATCGCAGCCCCGGTCGAGTTTCTTGTCCTGTTCATCGAAGGACATACCGCCGATGAGGAGCGCGACATTGAGCTTCTGTTCCTTCCCGTAGCGCGAGAAGCTTTCTTCCACCTGCGCCGCGAGTTCCCGAGTCGGCTCGATGATGAGCGTGCGCGGCATGCGCGCGCGTGCGCGACCTTTCTCCAGCATGGTCAACATCGGGAGGACGAAAGACGCTGTCTTGCCCGTACCGGTCTGCGCGATCCCAAGGACATCCCGACGCTCCAGGGCGTGGGGAATGGCTTCCGCCTGGATCGGCGTCGGCTCCGTATAGCCGGTGGCTTCCACGGCGGCTAATACTTTCGCACTCAAACCGAGTTCGGAAAAGGTGGTCAAATCGACAATACTCTCAATGTGTTTGGGAATTACGGAAAACATCGCGCTTTCACGCCGCGCGATAGAGCGCGTGCGGGATCAAGTCAACCGCAAGCGGGATATAAAGCTCCTAAGAAGGATTTTGTAGTGGCGAAATCCAAAAGAATCCCACCACTGCGTTTACGGTTTGATAGCTCGGTCGTCGGAATTATTCGCAATTTGAAGGAAGACATCCTGTCAGTTCGAAGCGAAACCAAAATCGTATGAGCCGTCAGGCTGCACACGCAGCTCGTATGTTTCGGCGATTTCGCCATCCAATGGTACGATCTCGAAGAACAGGGTAAGCGAGCCTTCCTGTCCTTCCGCTGGCTCGTCGGCGCTGTAACCAACAACCGCGCCGCCCAGCGCCGCCACCTCATCGACCTTGATCGAGCGGGCGATCTGCGCGCCGGTGGGCGAGGGCGCGATCTGCTGAATGAAGAACTGCGATTTGGCCGGATCGGCCGGGTCGCGCGCCATGACGGCCCGCCAGATACCGGTCCGGTCGCCCTCCTGCCACGGTCCGACCACCTGTACATCCTCGACGAGTGGCGAGAGCGTGCCGACGACCTGCGAAACGCCGTCGGAGCCGATGGACTGAGACTGCGCGTAGGCGTTCGGTGCAGCTGGTGCTGCTTCCGCGGGCTCGGCGCTTTCGGCCTGCGGCGCCGCATCTGAAGTGGGAGCTTCTGCTTCCGGTTCAGCTACTGGGGCGGTCTCTTCCGGTGCTGCCGGCTCAGCTGGGGGCGCGTCGGTTTGGGCAAATGTCGGTAGCGACCAAAGGGTGAGGCTCGAAGCGAGCAAAAGTTTCGCGGATGCGTTTCGCATGGCTATCCTTCGGAGGAACGCGTGTTGGGCGATGATTCACGCATCATGTAATGCGCTGACGCAAATCTTCGACCGGCTGTGCTCGACACGAGCTCAGATATCGAGATCGTCGACGAAGGCGGAGCGCTCCTGAATGAAGCGGAATCGCAGATCGGCCTTGTTGCCCATCAAGGCGTCGACCGCGCCGGATGTGCCGGCTTCGGGAGTTTCATCCATGATGACCTGAAGCAGCGTGCGCTTCTTCGGGTCCATGGTGGTTTCCTTGAGCTGGGCGGGCAGCATTTCGCCTAGGCCTTTGAAGCGCGATACTTCGACCTTGCCCTTACCCTTGAACTCCTTCTCGACGAGGCGTTCACGGTGGCGATCATCGCGGGCATAGGCGGTCTTTCCGCCCTGCGTGAGCTTATAGAGCGGCGGGACCGCCAGATAGAGATGGCCGCCGCGAATGAGCTCAGGCATCTCCCGATAGAAGAAGGTGATAAGAAGGGATGCAATGTGCGCCCCGTCCACATCGGCGTCAGTCATGACGATCACGCGCTCGTAGCGCAGGTCTGCGTCGCGATATTTCGATCCCGTTCCGCAGCCGAGCGCCTGAATCAAATCCGCGAGCTGCTGGTTCGCGCCAAGCTTCTCTCGGCCCGCGCTCGCGACATTGAGGATCTTACCGCGCAAGGGAAGAATTGCCTGAATCTTCCGATCGCGCGCCTGCTTGGCAGACCCACCCGCCGAGTCGCCCTCGACGATAAAAAGTTCCGCCCCCGCCGCGCCGGATTGGGAGCAGTCGGCGAGCTTGCCGGGAAGGCGCAGCTTTCGGGTCGCGCTCTTGCGGCTGACTTCCTTTTCCTGGCGCCGCCGAAGTCGCTCGTCGGCCCGGTCTAGTACCCAATCGATCAGTCGGGCGGCATCCTGAGGAGACGAGGCGAGCCAGATATCGAAGGAATCGCGGATCGACTGCTCGACGATCCGCTGGGCTTCGGATGTCGCGAGGCGATCCTTGGTCTGCCCGACGAATTCCGGCTCGCGGATAAAGACCGAGAGCATCCCCGATGCCGTCGACATCACGTCGTCACCGGTGATGACGGAGGCCCGCTTGTTACCCGAGAGTTCGGCGAACGCCTTGAGGCCGCGCAGCAGGACTGCGCGAAGACCGTTCTCGTGCGTGCCGCCTTCGGGAGTCGGGATCGTGTTGCAGTAGGAGCGGATAGAACCGTCGTCCGGCGTCCACGCGACTGCCCATTCGACCGCGCCGTGTCCGGACACTTTCTCGGTGCGCCCCGCAAAAATCTGCGAGGTGATACGGTCCTTGCCGATCGAGGCGTCGAGGTAATCCTTGAGGCCCCCTGGGAAGTGGAACGTATCGCGGGCGGGAATCGGGCTGTCTTCCCCGAGAAGCGCTGGATCGCATTGCCAGCGAATCTCGACGCCGCCAAACAGATAGGCCTTCGAGCGCGCCATGCGGAACAGCCGCGTCGGCTCGAACTTGGCATGTTCGCCAAAAATCTGCGGATCGGGCCGGAAGCGAACCCGCGTTCCCCTGCGGTTCTGGGTTTCACCGACCGCTTCGAGCTTCGTCACAGCTTTGCCGCGCGCATATTCCTGACGGTACAACTTGCGATTTCGCGCGACTTCGACTTCGAGCTTTTCCGACAGCGCGTTGACGACGGATACGCCGACGCCGTGGAGGCCGCCCGAGGTTTCGTAGACCTTGGAGTCGAATTTGCCGCCCGCATGCAGCGTCGTCAGGATGACTTCGAGGGCGGACTTATCCTTGAAGCGTGGATGCGGATCGATCGGAATGCCGCGGCCATTGTCGCTGACTGTGCAGAAGCCGTCCGCGTCCAGCGATACGTCAATGAAATTGGCATGCCCAGCAGTCGCCTCGTCCATCGAATTGTCGATGACCTCAGCGAAGAGATGGTGCAGCGCTTTCGCATCCGTGCCGCCGACATACATGCCGGGCCGGCGCCGAACCGGTTCGAGGCCCTCAAGAACCTCGATGTCCGCCGCAGTATAATCGCCGCCGAACTGCTGTGGTTCGGCCTCGGCCTCGGCTTTGCGTGGCTTGGCGGTCCGCTGAGGCGGCATTTTGCGGGCGGCATTGCCGGAGAACAGATCGTCGCTCATGCCTGGACACCCGCACGAGTCAACTCGCTTCGCGCCTGATGAGAGGCGGCGAGCGGCACAAAAGTCCTGTCGAGGCGGGCGTCAACCATGCCTCAGGGGTACACTTTCACGTATTGTTCTTCAAGCGCCGCAGGGCAACAGCCAAGCCCGGATGTTAGATCGCGGAAAGATTTCCACCGCTTTCGGAGAAGGCGGGCGAGGACTTGTCGGCTCGACGGCTTGGCATTTTCACTCCCCGCCGAGCTTTATTGTGCTTTCCGACGAGGTGCGCGGGGTCAGATGCGTACCGTGTCGGAGTCAATTTCGTCCCGTGTCTTCGGCGATCGCCTCGTCGTGATAGGCCGCGCGCCAATCGACATGATTTGCAGTCTCGAATGGTTTTGTGGCGCGGTCATCGGACCAGGCATGGGAGTGCTTCTTGTAGCCGGCGCGTCCGCCGACCGGGAACTGATAGATCCTCGCCGACTGCGTTTCGATGCCCATGGTCATGAACCTGTCTCCTCATTTCGTCATGATATTTTCAGCCGCCCGGAGCGGCTCATTTTTTTGCTTTATCCTGCTTATATAATGATCATTTTGCACGAAAAAAATGCAAAGAAGATTGGGCTCGTTTCACAAAGCCTAGCCTATCGAGCTTTCGCGGCCATCTATCACGACAATGTGAATTTTTGAGCGCGCTAATCGATCCGCATGCGGATCGCCGAGATTTCCTCAATCCGAATGATGTTTTGCCGATAATCGGCACGCGAGCGCTTCGAAGCGGTTCTTGGTTTGGCATGGATGTTGCACGTGCGAACGCAAGACGGAAAGCTATCGCATCCGGTCGCTCCCAGCACGGCGGCTTTCCTTCCCAACGCCCCTCTCAGGAGATCATCGATGACAAAGTACAAGCTCGAATATATCTGGCTCGACGGTTACACTCCGGTTCCGAACCTCCGCGGCAAGACCCAGATCAAGAGCTTCGACGAGTTCCCCACCCTCGAACAGCTTCCGCTCTGGGGCTTCGATGGATCGTCCACAAAACAGGCCGAAGGTTCCAGCTCCGACTGCGTGTTGAAGCCCGTTTCCGTCTATCCCGATCCGGCCCGCAAGGACGGCGTTCTCGTGATGTGCGAAGTCATGATGCCGGATGGCACGACGCCGCATGAATCGAACAAGCGCGCGACTATCCTCGACGACGAGGGTGCCTGGTTCGGCTTCGAGCAGGAATATTTCTTCTATAAGGACGGTCGTCCGCTCGGTTTCCCCGAGCAGGGTTATCCGGAGCCGCAGGGTAAGTACTACACCGGTGTCGGCTATTCGGCCGTCGGCGACATCGCCCGCGAGATCGTCGAGGAGCATCTCGACCTCTGCCTCGAGGCTGGTATCAACCACGAGGGTATCAACGCGGAAGTCGCCAAGGGCCAGTGGGAATTCCAGATCTTCGGCAAGGGCTCCAAGAAGGCCGCCGACGAGATGTGGATGGCCCGCTACCTGCTGCAGCGCCTGACCGAGAAGTACGGCATTGACATCGAGTACCACTGCAAGCCGCTCGGCGACACCGATTGGAACGGCTCGGGCATGCATGCCAACTTCTCGACCAAGTACATGCGCGAAGTCGGCGGTAAGGAATATTTCGAAAGCCTGATGGCCGCCTTCAAGAAGAACCTCGAAGAGCACATCGCCGTCTACGGCCCGGACAACCACATGCGCCTCACCGGCAAGCATGAGACGGCTCCGTGGAACGAGTTCAGCTATGGTGTAGCCGATCGCGGTGCATCGGTCCGCGTGCCGCATTCTTTCGTGAAGAACGACTACAAGGGCTATCTCGAGGATCGCCGCCCGAACTCCCAGGGCGATCCCTACCAGATCGCTTCGCAGATCCTGAAGACGATCGCGGAGGTCGAGGAAAGCAAGGAAGGCGGCATCTCCGTAGCTGCCTGACTATTACCCATCGATTATTGAAAATTACAAAGCCGGGCGCTTCGAATGACGTGCCCGGCGATAAGATTTGGGCTTAAGGCCGCTAGCCATAGTACGAGCCTTCTGCACTTTTCTTCAGAATTTCAGTTTTCTCCACGATGACCCGCCGGCACTTCGAGTTGCCATAATCACGTACTGACATTCGCTTGATGACGTTGCAGCATCGACCCCAAAATTCTTCCATGCGGACGGGTCTCATAACCCACCATTCCAAAGCGATTTGTAAAGTAGATCGAGGGCCTCTGGTTTGATCCCATCTTCTCGAGATTCGGGTCAAATTTGACCACACTGAAGGCGTGTTGTTGCTGCCTTCACCGAGGATGGTGGACCGTTTGATAGCGATAAGATCGTCGAAATTTTGCACTATGGCTATAAATCTCGATCGTTCTGACTGGAACATCAGCTTTTCATCTAGATCGCCACACCAAACTGCTGACGATACATATTCGTAGTGATTGAGTAGATATTCGACGCCTTTTATCACATCCTCTGGCATAGGACCGTGACACTTATGTTTGTAAAATTCGATGTATATGCGCGCCTCAGCGAATGCACCTGAAAGCTGTGCGCTATCTTCGTGCTTGAGAATCATTTCGAAGGCGCGGCGTTGCTTCTCCAGTTTTCGCGAAGCTCTCTGAGTAAATACGACGCCGAGGGTAGCGAACGCGGCGCCAATCAAAATTGCCGTACCTGAGCTAATCAAATCAACTGGCTTATCGGAAAACGAAATGGATATGCTGATTGCCATCTGGTCAATTACCTAAAACGAAAAAGGGAGGCCAATCTCTTGGCCTCCCTATCGTTTTACCACCGCAGGTTAAAAACCTGTAGTGCCATCAATGATTTTTATCATGTTTTCTCCTACGTTATTCCGGCGAGACTGAATCTCGCACCGGAATCGTTTATGATTAGGATATAGGAGCCTAGGAGCGTTCTGCTACAGGGAAAATTTCCGGATATCCAACCAAAACGAGCGTCGTTGATGCGTGTTAATAAGCCGTAACCTCGCTCATCGGACTTCGCGATAACGACTCTTAGTTTGAGCAGTCCCAGCCTGCGACAGCAAGAAACGAGTGTCAATCATAATGGCTCAGGGCAGAGCAGCTTTGGCGTCATGACCAGAGGTTCTAAACTCAAATTGGCGACCACGAGAAGCTGTTTAGTTATGGCGCTCACTGATGCAAAACGGCATGCTCGAAAATTGGCTACAAAAATCAGATGGGACATCAGAAGACGTCCCATCTAAGATGCGTTAACTTCCGCAATTGCAGAAGACCAGCGATCAGACCGAGTAGTACATCTCGAATTCGACCGGATGCGGGGTCATTTCGAAACGCTCGACTTCTTCCATCTTTAGCTCGACATAGGCGTCGATCTGGTCGTCGTCGAAGACACCGCCGGCTTTCAAGAAGTCGCGGTCGCTGTCGAGGCTTTCGAGCGCTTCGCGCAAGGAGCGACAGACGGTGGGGATTTCCTTCAGTTCTTCCGGCGGAAGATCATAGAGATCCTTGTCCATGGCAGCGCCCGGATGGATCTTGTTCTTGATGCCGTCGAGGCCCGCCATCAGCATGGCCGAAAAGGCGAGATAAGGGTTCGCCGTCGGGTCCGGGAAGCGGACTTCGACGCGCTTGGCCTTCGGCGACTGGCCGAACGGAATACGGCAGGAGGCCGAACGGTTGCGCGCCGAATAGGCGAGCAGCACCGGTGCCTCATAACCCGGAACCAGACGCTTATAGGAGTTGGTCGACGGGTTGGTGAAGGCGTTCAGCGTGCGCGCATGCTTGATGATGCCGCCGATGTAATGGAGGCAGCTCTCGGACAGGCCGGCGTATTCGTCGCCCGCAAAGGTGGGCTTTGAGTCCTTCCAGATCGACTGGTGGACGTGCATGCCCGTGCCGTTGTCGCCATAGACCGGCTTCGGCATGAAGGTCGCCGTCTTGCCGTAGGCGTTCGCGACCTGATGGATCACGTATTTGTAGATCTGCAGCTTGTCGGCGTTGCGCGTGAGCGTGTCGAACTTGATGCCGAGCTCATGCTGAGCGGCCGCCACCTCGTGGTGATGCTTTTCCACCGAAACGCCCATCTCGGCCATCACGGTCAGCATTTCGGAGCGCATGTCCTGGGCGCTGTCGATCGGCGGAACCGGGAAATAACCGCCCTTGGTGCGCGGACGATGGCCAAGATTGCCGGTCTCGTATTCCGTGTCGTCATTCGACGGCAGTTCGGTGCAGTCGAGCTTGAAGCCGGTGTTGTAGGGATCGGTCTTGTAGCGCACGTCGTCGAAGACGAAGAACTCGGCCTCGGGGCCGAAGAATGCGGTGTCGCCGATGCCGGACTGGGAGAGATAGGCTTCGGCCTTTTTGGCCGTCGTGCGCGGATCGCGGTTATAGGCCTCGCCGGAGATCGGATCGAGGATATCGCAGGTGATCGCCATGGTCGACTGGGCGAAGAACGGGTCCATGTGAGCCGTTTCCGGGTCGGGCATCATGACCATGTCGGACTCGTTGATCGCCTTCCAGCCGGAGATCGAGGAACCGTCGAACATCGTACCTTCGGAGAACAGGTCCTCGTCGACCTGTGACACGTCCATGGTGACGTGCTGCATCTTACCCTTCGGATCGGAGAAGCGGAGGTCGACGAATTTTACGTCGTTGTCCTTGATCTGCTTCAGAATTTCGTTTGCGTCAGTCATGACGGTCCTTCCCAGTTGAAAAGCAGTTTTTTGGTTGGATCGAAGCCGGGGTTGGGGCTTCGGGTCAGATTGCGTCCGTACCGGCTTCACCGGTCCGGATGCGAATGGCTTCTTCGATATTCGACACGAAGATCTTGCCGTCGCCGATCCGCCCGGTCTGTGCGGCCTTGCGGATCGCCTCTACGGCTGTGGAGACGACGTCGTCGCCGAGGACGAGTTCGACCTTTACCTTCGGCAGGAAGTCGACGACGTATTCGGCTCCGCGATAGAGTTCGGTATGCCCCTTCTGCCGGCCGAAACCTTTGGCTTCGGTCACGGTGATGCCCTGGAGGCCGACCTCCTGGAGGGCTTCCTTGACCTCATCGAGCTTGAACGGCTTGATGATTGCCTCGACCTTCTTCATCGAACATCCCCTATATCTCTGGTCCCCGACGCGGGCGTTGGGCCCGACGATCCGCTGCGATGCAGGCTGCGTGCCATGACGGACCATGGAAACCTGCCGGCGTGCAAATAGTTTTCAAAGCGCGGAGTGCCAGCTTCGTTTTTTCAATTCTCACGCCGTTATGGGTCCCGACTCAGGGCTTGGCAAACCATGACGACCACGCTTCGATCATTCTGGCCCGATTCCGCGCCGTTGGGCCCGGTTCTTTCTGACCTCGGATTAGGCATTTTGACCAATGAATGAGCAAAACAGCCACCAAAACGCGTCAGAGTTGGCATTGCTGACTCCTGACGAGATGGGGTGGGCAGACCGCATGACGATCGATGGCGGGATTGCCGGTTTCGAGCTGATGAAAGCGGCCGGTGCTCAGGTTGCCGATGCGGCGCTCGCACTGATTGGTGAACCCGGCACGGTAGGAGCGGGCAGGATCGCCTGTCTTGCCGGTCCTGGCAACAATGGCGGCGATGCCTTCGTGGCCGCAGAATTTCTGAGGCGAGGCGATTTTCCTGTCATAGTCTATTCGCTCACGGATCGAGATCGACTTTCGGGAGATGCAAGGCTCGCCGCTGACTTCTTTCGCGGTGAAGTGGGGCCTCTCGATGGGTTCGATCCTGACGGCTGCGAACTCGTTATCGACGGGGTGTTCGGGGCCGGGCTCTCGCGCCCGCTTGAAGGAAAGATCGCGGAGCTCGTCGAGCGGACAAACGCATCGCAAGCGAAGCTGCTTGCAATCGATCTGCCCTCGGGCGTTTCCGGCGAGAGTGGCGCGATCCTCGGAACCGCTTTTCGAGCTGATCGGACAGTATCGTTCTTTCGAGCCAAGCCAGGGCATTACCTCGATCCCGGCCGCTCGCAATGCGGCTCGGTCGATATTCGCCAGATCGGGATCGACCTTTCCGCTCTGGACACCATTCGGCCGAAAGCGTTTCTCAACGCGCCCGGTCTTTGGCGGGAGAGCCTGAACCTTCCAGCCGACACCGGCCATAAGTACGACCGTGGGCATGCGGTCATCTTTTCGGGTTCTGCCTCGAAGACCGGTGCTGCGCGCCTTTCCGCCAACGCAGCGCTCAGGGCGGGAGCTGGACTTGTGACGGTCTTCTCGCCGGCTGGGGCGATCCTGGTTAACGCTGCGCATTTGACCGCCGTGATGTTGAAGCGCTGCGAGGGAGCGGACGACCTTGCCGAGCTGCTCGTCGACAAACGGTTCAACGCATTCGTTTTAGGACCAGGGTTCGGGGTAGGGGCGCTTGCCCGCGACTGTGTACGCATTGTCCTCGATGCGAACCGGTCGCTCGTTCTCGACGCAGATGGAATCACGTCTTTCGCGGACGAACCGGATACGCTTTTCGATCAGGCGCGCAAAGCCGTTCGAGAGAGTGACTCAAATCCGGTTCTGACACCTCATGCCGGCGAATTCTCGCGGCTCTTTCCCGATCTCGCGGCCGATGGCTCGCTCTCGAAGCTGGATCGCGCTCGGAAGGCTGCGGATCGTTCTGGAGCTGTCATCGTTTTCAAAGGCCGCGATACGGTCATCGCCTCGCCGGATGGCCGCGCGGCGATCAATGCAAACGGTACTCCTTGGCTCGCGACAGCGGGAACCGGCGACGTTCTCACCGGCATCATCGTTGCGCTACTTGCGCAAGCCATGCCCGCTTTCGAAGCTGCAGCGGCCGCCGTCTGGATGCACGGCCGGTCAGCGGAGCTCTTCGGAGCAGGGCTGATCGCCGAAGACCTGGCAGGGCAGCTTCCTCGCGTATTGGGAGAGTTGGTGGGCGACTGACGCAGGATGCGACGGCCTTAGTGACCGCGAAGCCGTGATTGGAAATGCCGCACCCCGGCCCAGTGGGGATAGCGTTGCGACCGGTTCTCTTTGTGCTACGCTCAAACCATGATCAACCAGACTTCTCCGCTTTGCCGGCCTCTGGGATCACTGCTCCGGTCCCTTTTGCTGACGATCGGCCTCGGCTTTTCGACCGGCTTCGCTCTTGCCCAGGATGCCGCCACGTCCGAGCGCGTCGTGCCAGCCAACCCATCGGAAAACAGCGCCCAAGGTGGCGGTGCAGTCAGCGACATCCCACAACCCTTTATCGTCGCGACGCGCGAAGCGCCGCCTTTCGCGATGAAAAGCGAAAACGGTGAATGGACCGGTCTCTCAATCTGGCTGTGGGAGCGGATCGCTGCCGATCTCGACATCGAATATCGACTTGAGGAAACCGACCTAACCTCGATGATCGAAGGCGTCGCGGATGGGCGATACGCGGCATCGGTCGCCGCCATGACCATTACGCCGAGCCGTGAGCAAGTCGTCGACTTCTCCCATCCGTTCTATTCGACAGGCTTCGGCATTGCCGTCGAACGTGGAGGCGGCTCGTGGATTTCGAGCCTCGCCGCGATCTTCACCTGGGGTTTCATCCAGGCGGTCCTCGCTCTCGCGGGGCTTCTTGCCGGAATCGGCGTCCTCTTCTGGCTTGCCGAGCGTCGGGCCAACCCGGAGGAGTTTGGCGGAAATCCGATCAAGGGTATCGGATCGGGCTTCTGGTTCTCGGCAGTCACTATGACGACGGTCGGCTATGGCGACAAGGCACCGAAGACGATCGCCGGGCGCATCATCGCGCTCGTCTGGATGTTCGGGGCGATCCTGATCATCTCGACCTTTACCGGCATGATCGCATCGGCGCTGACGACCAATCGGCTGGCGACGACGGTGGAAGGTCCTGACGATCTTGCAGGCGTGTCGGTCGGTTCGATCGGCGGCTCGTCCAGCGACGAGTGGCTGGGCGAATCGCGTGTTCCATTTACCGGTTATGAGTCCGTCGAGTCAGGTCTTGCTGCCTTGGCGCGAGGCCGAATAGACGCCTTCGTTTACGACAAGCCGCTGCTTCAGTATCGCATCAAGAACGATTTTGCGTCCGATCTGGAAGTGCTGCCCAGCGCCTATGGAAGACAGGACTATGGGATCACTCTGCCGCAAGGATCGACCCTGCGTGAGCCTGTGAACCAGGCACTTCTCAACGTGATTGAGGGCGAGGAATGGTCCGATAGGGTCTTCGCAGAACTCGGCACGATGGAATGACCGGGACGTGGCCGTTCAGCGCGGATAATCAGCCGTTGCGCAATACCTCGATCAACTCATCCTCGATCATGTCGGAGCGGCCTTCGATATCGAGTTCCTGAGCGCGGCTGTAAAGCTCTTCCTTGGTCCATTCCTCGTAGGGCGGCGACTTGCCGCCCTTTTTGCCGGGGCTCATGTCGGGATTGGCCTGCGCATTCGAGATCGCCGCTGCCTTGCCCTTTGAATAGCCCTGATCGCGAAGTTCTTCGTAAACATCCGGCGCTTTGAGCGAAGGATTGTTTTCGTTCTCTTTCCGCGCCATGTATCGAACTCCCGTTTTTCCGCTGTGGCGATCCGATTATTCTGGCTCGCGCGTGCCAACTGCATCCGGGCGGCCAAGGCTGCGTTCGTCGTCTGGCGAACGCGCATCGGCGCGTCCGGCCGGATCCATTCCCACACCCTCCGCGGTGGAATAGGTGTGTCCGCCGTCGGCAAGCAGGCCTAGCGCTTCGCTAAGCTGCATTTCGATGGCCGACATGTCGTCGCCGCGATCGGCGTTTTCACGAGTGCCTATGCGGGAGCGCAGTTCTTCAAGCCGCATCTGGCGCTCTTCGATCGGCATCGTCTGATTGTTCAGGATGTCGTCGATCTCGTCTTGAGTGACCGGCTGTGTGATGCCTGGGTTATCGGCGTCGCCGCCGACGGCCTGATCGACAGGGACGATATCGGCTTCGGTGCGGGTCGGTTGATCTGACATGGGTTGGGTCCTTTCGGTGGAAGCTGGTACGGAAACGCGTTTCGGAAGGGGGAAGTTCATGAACGCCCTTATCGGATACGGTTTGCCGCACGATCACTCGGTTCCGGTCTGGGTCCTGTCGTCCAGGGTCATGACCTCTCGGGCGCCTGCCGGTTCGCTCTCGGCGGGCGTCGTATTCTGAGCTGCTAGGCCGGGCGCCACATTCGGATGTGACGATCGGAAACCGCCGTTAAAAATCGCGAACAAGGCAGCCATCGATAGCGCAACGATCAGAACGATGAGAACAGGTGTTCCGGAAGTCCCCGGGCGAGCGCCTTCCGGATCATGCTGAGACATGGCTTTCGTGTTGCCCTGTTTGCGGAGTCGATCGCCTGATGCCGATCAGTGCGTGAGGATGTCCTCTATTTTTCCAAGCGGATGATTGGTGAGATCCTTCGGGATTTCGCCGATGACGCGGTCCTCGACCTCCTTGTGCAGGTGCTCTCTCAGCTCCCCGAGGGTCGATGGGGAAGCGACGAGCGCGATCCGTTCGAACCGGTGCTTGATCGCCATCTTGTAGAGAATATCGGCGAGGTCCGAAGCGAAGCGCTCCTTGGCTAGCTCGTGCCAGTCGGTGTCGTCGAAGGCGGAACTATGGGGGTTCGAGGCACCGCCATCGCTGGCCCGGCCGCGCTTGTTCGCGCTTTGCTCGCCGTCCGACGGGTTGTCCTGTTCTTCGACGCGCTGGATTTCGAAGTTTGGTAGCTCCGCATCGCCGAGATTCTTCAGGAAAAGAGCCTTCTCTCCATCGGCGACGAGGACCCAAGTTTGATAGCCGATCTCAACGGAACTCATGATTTATCTCCGCTCTGGAATGAAAAAGGGCGCGTTCGCAACGCGCCCTGCATTTGGTAACTGGCAAAGACCTATTCGTCGTCGCCCTGAAGCATTCGCCAAACGCTGAAGCCGACAATGGCGACGATTGGCGTCATGATCGCCGCCGCCTTTCTCTTTCGCGCCATGGCGAAGATTTTCGGCAGGTTGGCGAGTGCGGTCGTTCCTGCCACAGATGCGATATCCCGCTTCATCCGATCCTGAACGCGTTTTTCAGGTTTCCGCCGTACCTTGATCGTCATCAACCAAATGGCCAAGATAATCGCGAGGCAAAGGCCGGAAGCGATCAGAGCTGCGTTCAAGGCACCGATTTGCGCGGCGACGAATACGAACAGCGCCGTGAGCAGGAATGCGAGCAGCAGCAGTATGAAAACGCTCATGATCGCGTAGAGCGTCACGAGCCGCTTATACCTCGCGATATAAGTACCGAGTTCGCCTTGGAATATCTTCGCTACGAGGAACCACATGGACGCTTAGTGGAAAATGCGTGCGTAGAGATAGCCGACAGCCGCAGCGATGAGGACGCTCTTGATCGGCTCGTCGCGAATGCGGTCGCTGATCTGGTCTTCAAGATCGTCCGCTGCCTCCTGCGCCTGCTGGAGATACCGCTCGCCCTTCGCTTTGTATTCGTCCCGCATCGCGGTTGCCTGGGTCCGAGCGCTATTGGACCGGTTCGTTGCCATGCTCTTCAAAGACTCAGCAACACCGGAGACGTCTTCGCGGAGCTTCTGGATCTGTGCTTCCAGCTCTTCGCGATCACCGCGCGTCGCGGTCGAGCCGGAATAGGACGAGCCGGGCGTCGTCGAGCCTGCCGTGGTGGACGAAGATGCCGACCCCGAAGCGGTGCCAGCGCCGACGGTCGAGGATGAGGTGGTGTCCGATGCCATGGGATGCCTTTCTGGTCTTAAATGCCGCACGGATGCTGCGCGGCGGTGTCCTTTGTTTCAAACAGCGCACTTGCGAGAATGTTCCAGCCTCGAGAGCCAGCCATCCGCCTTATCTGCGGATGTTTCTTCGGATGTGGTTTTCAATGAGAAAGCGAAACCCCGACACTGGAAGACCCGGCGCTTCGAGCGTTGCGACAGTGATTGCCGTCGTCATCCGAAGCGTCGGGTCTTATAAGGGGCTGAGCCTATGATCAGGCCGCGGGAGCGACGCCAATGATTTGCGAAGCGATGGAGTCCGGCCCGTACTCGCCGTCGCCTTCGATCTCCAAAATCTGGCCGATGCGGGTTCGGGCGCGCGAAACACGGCTCTTTATAGTACCAACGGCACAATGACAGATTTCAGCCGCTTCCTCATACGAAAACCCGGACGCTCCAATCAGCACCAGCGCCTCGCGTTGGTCATCGGGTAGCATATCGAGTGCTTTGCGAAAGTCCTGCAGGTCGAGATGACCCTGCTGTTCCGGATGGCCGGCGAGCTGCATGGCATGGATGCCATCGACATCCTGAACTTCGCGGCCCTTCTTGCGCATCTGGGTATAGAACTCGTTGCGAAGGATTGTGAAAAGCCACGCCTTAAGATTGGTGCCCGGTTGGAACGTGTGCTGTTTGTCCCAGGCTTTCACAAGGGTTTCCTGAACGAGGTCGTCCGCTCGATCAAACGATCCGGCGAGCGAAGCTGCAAAGGCACGCAAATTCGGGATGACTTCGATCAGCTCTTTACGAAAATCGGTTTCCGCGGTCATTCGACCTCCTCTTTATCCGATTTACGTTTTTGCTCCCCTTCGGCCTGATCCAGCTGTTCGAGAAGTGACAGAAAGCGATCCGGTACAGGTTCGCTAGCGACGTCATTGTAGTAGGCTTTGAGGCGGTCGCCTATCGCACTTGGAAGCGCAAAGCTCATTTTGGAATCCTGCTTATTCTCCGCAGCCCGATCGGCACTCGGCGCGTCCTTTTCGGCTTTGCTTGTGTCCATGTCTGGTCCCGGCATGTCTCTCATATGGTCAATCTCGTCGTTGACTTCGAGGTCGGCTCTTGCCTTAGGCTTGCGCTGACCCGAATTTGCGGTTGCGACGAGGGCTGCAAGTCGAATGGCCCGAGGCTTAGCCGTATTCTCGTCGGGACATATGGGGGCGTGAGGATAGCTCAAGGGGCGAACGCATTCTTCAGTCATTTCTCCCACATAGCGAAAGTCGAGTCTCGTCCGCCACTTCACAACGGATTTTCAGACACCATAACTATGCCGGACCGACTTGAACCCTTCCGAGGGAACTTCGGCAAGATCGGCGCATTGTCGGCGTACCGCCGGGACGCGGTCGATCGATCAAAATCCAATCGACACGAGGGGAGTATTCATGTCGATGTCATCCCGCATAGCGCCGCACATTCCGTATCTGCGGCGTTATTCCCGGGCTCTTACTGGGTCGCAGTCCAGCGGTGACGCCTATGTTGCTGCAGTACTGGAAGCGCTTATTGCCGATCCGGAGATCTTTCCGGACGATCAGTCGCCCCGTATTTCGCTCTACAAGCTGTTTTCGTCGCTTTGGCAGTCCCTGGATGTGAACATTCAGGACGATGGACAGACTGGCGGCTGGGAAGAAAAGGCCTCGCGCAATCTGAAGGCGATCTCGCCGTTGCCGCGTCAGGCTTTCCTGCTTGTAGCGGTCGAAGGCTTCACCACGGACGAGGCTGCGGACATCCTGTCGAAGGATGAGACGGAGTTTTCGAACCTGATCAGCCAAGCAAGCGCCGATATCGGCCGTCAGGTTTCGACGGACATCATGATCATCGAGGACGAACCGTTGATCGCGATGGATATCGAGCAGATGGTCGAAGGTCTCGGTCATTCGGTGACGGGCGTTGCGCGTACCCACAAGGAAGCGATCGCTCTTTTCGAGCAGCAGCAGCCGGGCATGGTTCTCGCGGATATCCAGCTCGCTGACGGCAGCTCGGGCATCGATGCGGTGAACGACATCCTGTCCCATGTTTCGGTACCGGTGATCTTCATCACGGCGTTCCCGGAACGCCTGCTGACGGGCGAGCGGCCCGAGCCGACCTTCCTCGTGACCAAACCGTTCAATCCGGACATGGTGAAGGCTCTGATCAGCCAGGCGCTGTTCTTTGAAAGCGATCGCAAGGTCGCAGCGTAATCCGATCGGCGTTTATCGCCGATCGCTGACGAAGGTGGAGCCGTTGACGGGCGAGCATCGGCTTTCCGACCTGATGTGCAAAGGTTCAAGCGTGGTCTAATGCTGGCAGCAAAGGTCATGAAAGCTGTTGAGAATACGGACATGTCCGTATTCCGGCAGGACCACGATCTTCGCTATTCCTGGGTTTGCAATCCCGGCCGATCCTGGCTCTCAGAAGTTCGGGAGGGCATGTCCGATGGGGATATTCTCAACGATTCATCGTTGCAGCATGCCCTCGATGTGAGGAAGAAAGTGTTGAGCACCGGCTCGCCCGTGCGCTTTGAGTTTCTCCATGAGACGCCCCGCGCCACGCGATGGTACGACATACAGCTTGATGTCGATCGGGATGAGAACGGCTCGGTATCAGGGCTCCTTGGTACCTCGGTCGAGATCACCGAGCGCAAGCGCCGCGAGGATACGCTGAAAACGCTTCTTCGCGAGCTTTCTCACCGCTCCAAGAACCTTCTCGCCATCATTCAAAGCCTTGCGAGTCAGACAGCACGTCATTCTCTGACGGTCCCGGAATTCCTCGTGCGGTTCCGCGGACGGATCCAGTCGCTGTCTTATTCCCAGGACATCGTCACGGATACGAACTGGCGCGGTGCTCAGCTGAACGAGCTGATCACTCTTCAGGTCGAGCGCTACGCACCGGACGGCAATCAGCAGATCAGGTCGTCCGTCGCCTCGGTTTACCTCTCGCCGACGGCTTCGCTGCATGTCGGCCTTGCCCTGCACGAATTGGCGGTCAACGCGGCCTCTTATGGCTCGCTTTCCGTCCCCGGGGGCAACGTGGAGATTTCGACGCATTTAGAGGCGGTCGAGGATCACCAGGACCTCGTGCTGCTTTGGAAAGAGCATAATGGGCCGCGGGTTCGTCAGAACCGCGATCCGCGCTTTGGAACGGCGACACTTGAGCGAATCGTCCCGAATGCGGTCGGCGGGTCGGCAAAGCTGACGCATGAGCCTGACGGAGTGCTTTATCGGTTGCTCATACCAGACGCGCAGTTCGAACTGACGAACGAGCCAAACGTTATCTGAGCAGCATGGGCCGAGTTGCTGCGGCCAAGATATGAATTTCATCACGTAATTGTGAGGCGGGCGCCGCACTGCGCACTCAGAGCGTTTTGCATTGGCAGATCGTGAGATGGCCTGCGTCCGCTAGGGCGATATTTTTGCCTGTTCCTCATTGGCGCCAAGCGCCATCGAACAAGCGATTGTGTCTATACCGCTTTACGATTTGCCCAAAGGCACCGACGAAGCTTTTGCGCCAATGTTCGCTGGCCGACAATGCGGATCTATTACCTAACGTAAACGTGACTTTCTTGCCCTTCGACCGGGAACGAAAACGGCTACACTTTGTTTTACCGGCAATATGGAGAGGTTCAATGGAACACATCGCTGCTTTGATGCTGCTGGTTGGCTGTTCGTCGGACGTTACGACTTGCCGAGAGGTTCCGGTCGCAGCGCCAGCCTACGAAACGATTGATGAATGCCGTAACGATCTTGGGGTACAGGTTCGCCTCGCCGAGACGCGGATGCCAAAGCTTTACGGTGCCTGTAAAGCGGTCGATCCCGCTTCGTTCGAACAGTCTGCATCGCTCGAATGGTCGGTGACGCGGGATGGACGACTCAACATCGATCTCGTGGAAGACCAACAGCTTGTTGCATCGAGATAACTCTCGGTTCATCTGCCGTTCATTTGACGAATGCATTCAATACGCCTCGCGGAAAGCGGGGCGTTTTTTGTGGGCAAAATCTTGTGCTGCGTTTACGACGTCCACGAAGGCAGTGCCGCGCTTATCGAAAGCCGTTCATAATTCGTTTGACGAACAGTCAACGGACTATTGAACAACGCCGGAGACGCGGTATTGTCTGCGTAACGGGACACACAGGAGAGGACCCAATCAATGAAAAAGATGATCGCGATCGCGGCTTTGACGCTGACCGTCGCTGCAACGGGCTGCACGACCGAAGATCGCTACACCGGCGGCGGTGCACTTGCTGGTGGTGCAGTCGGCGCGCTGGCTGGTCAAGCAATCGGCGGTAACACGGAATCGACCCTCATTGGTGCCGCAGTCGGCGCAGCCGGCGGTGCGGTCGCAGGTAACGTTATCGGCCGCTCGCAGCAGCGCCCTGGCTACTGCCGCTATTCCGACGGCAACGTCTATCGGTGCCCGCAGGGCTACTGATCAAAGGTCGGAACTTCTGTTTCAGAAAGCCGTCGGTTCGCCCGGCGGCTTTTCTGTTTCTGGATGATGTGACCCATGCTAAAGGGTTGCTGGAACAGGCAGGCTCATGCCCTTGAAGGGCGGAGCGTTCAGTGGAGCGGGGGCGAAGAGACTCTTGAGACGTGTTTCGGCACCTAGACGCCGCCTTGCGACCGGCCTGCTCGTGATTGCCTCGCTCGGTCTCGGAGCTTGTACCGGACGTGACGGATCGCCCGTATTCGGCGCCGTGTTTGGACTCGAAGACGCTACTGTGAAGCCCTACCGTCAGGGCACGATCCCGGCGCCGGAAATGAGACCTGGCGACAATTTGATCGGTACAGCGGCAAACGCGCCGGGACAATGCATATGGCGCAGGGCCGGATCGACGCGCCGTTTCGAAGCCGACTGCCCCGAGGGTTACGAACTCTGATCAGATCGAGACGGGTTTAGCGTCGGCGCATTCGAAACCTATCCCTTGACCAGCTCGACGAAGGCCTTCCGGTAACCGCCTTCGGCGGCAGGGTCGGACCTGAACTCGATGCGTTTCAGCCGGTCGGATCGGGCAAGCTCGAATCCGTGACGATCAGCCGTCGCAATTCGCCATCCGGTATCCTTCTCGCCCGCTCTTTGCGCAATGTCGTCGATTGCGTCGGAATGATCATCGTTCATGTGATTGATCGCGCGAACGGCTGATGCTTCAAGGTCTGCGACGTGCTCGTCCGTTATGTCGTCTGCCGCCAGCTCATAGGCTTTTGCGAAGCCGCCGTTGAGACTGCCTTCGATCGGATCGAGCACGGCGAAGCGGAAGTCGGGAAAATCGATATAAAGTTCAGCCTTCGGATGCCGCGCGAGAAAACGCGATCGTAGCTGCTCACGCTCCTCCTCATTCAATTCGACAAGCCGGGCCATGGCGAAGATCGCCAGCCGTGGATGGGCGAGGGGATCGCCCTTCGATGGCTCTCCAACCAAGAGCGAGCAGCGCGCGTCCTCTGTCAACGCCTTGGCATGGTGCGAAAGTCCGGAGACCAGAAGGACCGGTCGGCCGATGAAATCGTTCGCCGTCAGGACGCGGCTCACGGATGGGAAGCCATCGCCCGGTCTCAAGACACTCAATGCTCCGAAACGGGCAGACCGGGTAATTTGCCTCGTCAGCTTTCGGACATCGCCGTCGACCGGCTGCGTGAGGGACTTTTTGGCCTCGGCGTTGTTTGGCATGAAGGCACCGAAATTGTTGATGACTGGCTCCATGTTTTCGAACACGGATCAAGAGCTGTTTGCGTTCCCGAATTGACGGCATATCTGCGCAGGCAGGCGCAGTTGGAAACAAGGATACTCCGTGGCTGAAGAACTCAAGAGGACGATAAAGGCAATCCTTGGCGACATGAAAGCGCCCGACGGCGGCGCGGACGTCGTCTCGCGTGGAATGGTGTCGGATATCTTTGTCGCGGATGGAAAGGCGTTCTTCTCGCTCACGGTGCCGGCGACGGACGCGGACAAGTTCGAGCCGTTCCGGAAGGAGGCCGAACGCCATATCGAGCAACTCGACGGTATCACCAAGGCGATGGTCGCACTGACGGCTGAGAAGCAGGCGGGCGAGCCCGCCGCGAAGCCCGCGCCCATCCCCGCCCAGCAATCGAACCCACCCGCCGGACGCGGTGCCGAGCCAAGAGCGACGAAGCCGGGCATTCCGAACGTCGACAAGATCGTCGCCGTCGCCTCCGGCAAGGGCGGTGTCGGCAAGTCGACTACAGCCGTCAATCTGGCGCTCGGTTTCCGTGATCTCGGGCTCAAGGTCGGCATTCTCGATGCCGATATCTACGGTCCCTCGATACCGCGCCTGCTCGATCTGAAAGACAAGAAGCCGCAATCTGCTGGCGGTCGTCTGCTGAAGCCGCTGGAAGCCTACGGCATGAAGGTCATGTCGATCGGCCTTCTCGTTGCCGAGGAGACCGCCATGGTCTGGCGCGGGCCGATGGTCGTCTCTGCGCTCAATCAGATGATGCGCGAGGTCGAATGGGGCCATCTTGATATTCTCGTCGTGGACATGCCGCCCGGCACGGGAGACGCCCAGCTGACGATGGCCCAGCAGGTGCCTCTCGCAGGTGCGGTCATCGTCTCGACGCCGCAGGACCTCTCCCTCGTCGATGCACGCAGGGGCATCACCATGTTCCGCAAGGTGGACATCCCGATCCTCGGAATTGTGGAAAACATGAGCTATTTCATCGCCCCGGATACAGGCGCCCGATACGACATTTTCGGCCATGGAGGTGCCGAAGCGGAAGCCGTCAAACAATCCGTGCCGTTTCTGGGTGCGATGCCCCTCGACATGCACATCCGAGTCCGGTCCGACGAGGGGGTTCCGATCGTTCAGGCCGAACCCGACGGGCCGCATGCGGAGATCTATCGGGACATGGCCTCGCGGGCGCTCGCAGGTCTGGAATTGAGCGAGCAGGCTGCAGAAACCCCGAGTATCGTTTTCGAGTGATGCCTAATTAACCTCTTGCGCGATTTGCATAAAAGCTGTCCGATACGGGACTGAAGAGCGGGCGAAAAGATCCGCTCCTTGATCCTGACAGGAGGCATGACACCCCATGCGGCTTACCACACGGCTCCTTGCCGCCACCGCCCTGACACTCGCTCTCGGCACCGCGGCATCCGCGAAAACGCTGGTCTATTGTTCCGAGGGCTCGCCGGAAGGCTTCGATCCGGCCCTCTACACCGCCGGCACCACGTTCGACGCCTCGTCCAAGACGATCTACAACCGTCTCGTCGAGTTCGAACTCGGCACCACCAACATCAAGCCCGGTCTTGCCGAAAGCTGGGAAGTCTCTGACGACGGCCTCGAATACACCTTCAAGCTGCGCCCGGATGCTCAGTTTCACACGACGGATTTCTTCACGCCGACGCGGCCGATGACCGCCGACGACGTGGTGTTCTCCTTCGACCGCCAGAACAATTCTGAGAATTCCTACAACGAATACGTGACCGGCGCGGCCTGGGAATATTGGAATTCCATGTCCATGCCGAGCATCCTGAACTCGATCGAGAAGGTCGACGATCAGACCGTCAAGTTCACGCTGAACGAGCCCTATGCGCCGTTCCTCGCCAACCTCGCCATGGATTTCGCTTCGATCGCCTCGAAGGAATATGCTGATCAGCTCGCCGAAGCGGGCAACGAGGCGCAGCTCAACCAGCAGCCAATCGGCACCGGCCCCTTCCAGTTTGTTGCCTACCAGCCGGACGCTGTCATCCGCTATAAGGCCCATCCCGACTACTGGAATGGCAAGGAAGCGATCGACGATCTGGTCTTCGCCATCACGACCGATGCCTCGGTCCGCCAGCAGCGCCTGCTCGCCAACGAATGCCAGGTGATGCCCTATCCGAATCCTGCGGATGTCGAGAGCCTGAAGGGCAACGATAATCTCACCGTCATGGAGCAGGAAGGCCTGAACGTAGGTTATCTCGCCTACAACACGCAGGTCGCGCCATTCGACAAAGCCGAGGTCCGCAAGGCCCTCAACATGGCGATCAACAAGCAGGCGATCATCGACGTCGTCTTCCAGGGCTCAGGCGAGATCGCAAAGAATCCGATCCCGCCGACGATGTGGTCTTATCGCGAGGAGACGGAGGACGACGCATACGATCCGGAAGCCGCGCAGAAGATGCTCGAAGAGGCCGGTGTGACGGACCTTTCGATGGAAGTTTGGGCGATGCCGGTGCAGCGTCCCTATAATCCGAATGCCCGCCGCATGGCCGAGCTGATCCAGGCCGATTTCTCCAAGATCGGCGTCGATGTCGAGATCGTGTCCTACGAATGGGGCGAGTATCTCGAGCGCTCCAAGGCTGAAGATCGCGAAGGTGCGGTTCTCCTCGGCTGGACCGGCGACAACGGCGACCCGGACAACTTCCTCGCCGTCCTTCTCGGCTGCGATGCCGTTGGCAACGCCAACCGCGCCCAGTGGTGCAACGAAGAGTTCGACGCCAAGGTGAGCGAGGCCAAGCGTCTCGATACCCAGGAAGAGCGCGCCGCCCTTTACAAGGAAGCGCAAGCGATCTTCAAGGAAGAGGCGCCCTGGGCGACGATCGCCCACTCTGTGACCTTCATGCCTATGCAGTCTAGCGTAACCGGCTATGTTCAGGATCCGCTCGGCGGCCACTGGTTCACGGGCGTCGACATCGAAGAATAAGAGCGAAACGACGGGGCCGCTGTGATGCGGCCCCGCTTGCTCTTCAAAGCTCTCTTTTCATGCGAATGTCGATTTTCGATTGCCTCCACTTCGGTCGGAAGCGCGATCGTTTCGCATGACGTCTCGACTTCAACTCATTGATCGGCGGCCTTCATGCTCCGCTTCATTCTTTCGCGTATCGGCGTCCTGATTCCGACCTTTGTTGGCGTTGCGATCGTCGCTTTCGCGTTCATCCGTCTGCTGCCCGGCGATCCGATCATCCTGATGAGCGGCGAGCGCGGAATTTCCCAAGAGCGCTATGAGCAGCTCCAGGCGATGCTGGGATACGACCGCTCACTGCCGGTCCAGTTCTGGGATTATCTGACCGGGCTGCTGCGGGGCGATTTCGGCAATTCCATCGTCACGAACCGCCCGGTCCTTGAAGAGTTCATCACGCTGTTTCCGGCGACGATCGAGCTCTCCCTCGTCGCCATCACGCTCGCCGTGCTCATCGGCATTCCCGCCGGCATTCTGGCGGCGATCAAGCGCGGTTCGTGGTTCGATCAGGTGACCATGGGCGCGGCGCTGACCGGCTATTCCATGCCGATCTTCTGGTGGGGTCTGCTCCTCATCATCTTCTTCTCGGGCTATCTGCAATGGACGCCCGTTTCGGGGCGCATGTCACTGATGTTCTATTTCGATCAGCCGACCGGCTTCATGCTGATCGACAGCCTGCTTTCCGGTCAGGCCGGCGCGTTCCGGTCCGCCGTCTCCCATCTTATACTGCCAGGCGTCGTGCTCGCGACGATCCCGCTCGCCGTCATTGCACGCCAGACCCGCTCGGCGATGCTGGAAGTGCTGGGCGAGGATTATGTTCGCACCGCCCGTGCTAAAGGTCTCAGCGCCTTCCGCGTCGTCTCGGTGCATGCGCTCCGCAACGCGCTGATTCCGGTGGTGACGACGATCGGCCTTCAGATCGGCGTGCTCATGGCCGGTGCGATTCTCACCGAAACGATCTTTTCCTGGCCGGGTATCGGCAAGTGGATGGTCGATAGCGTTTACAGACGCGACTACCCGGTCGTGCAGGGCGGGCTGATCCTGATCGCAATGGTCGTCATGATCGTCAATCTCATCGTCGACGTCCTCTACGGACTGATCAATCCGAGGGTGCGCACGCGATGAGCCATGTGGAAGCGGAGGAGGCCCGCGAGGGCGTCGGAGCCGGTGTCGAGGATCGCGAGGCAAAGGTCAGCCCGCGCCGCCAGATGCTCAAGGAGTTCTGGTTCTATTTCTCCGAGAACAAGGGCGCCGTCATGGGGCTCTATGTCTTCATCGCGATCATCCTGATCGCGATCTTCGCGCCCGTTCTCGCGCCCTATGATGCGACGGCGCAGAACCGCAGTGCTCTTCTGGTGCCGCCGGTCTGGGCCGACAACGGAAGCTGGGCCTATATCCTCGGCACCGATGCGGTGGGCCGAGACATGCTTTCGCGGCTCATCTACGGCGCGCGCTATTCCCTGACGATCGGCCTTGTCGTCGTCACCCTGGCGGTGACCGTCGGCATCTCTGTCGGCCTCGTTGCCGGTTATGTCCGAGGCTGGGTCGACATCGTCATCATGCGGCTGATGGACATCATCCTTGCCTTCCCATCGCTGCTTCTCGCGCTTGTTCTCGTCGCCGTACTCGGGCCGGGGCTCCTCAACGCGATGATCGCCATCGCGTTGGTGCTTCAACCGCATTTCGTCCGTCTGACCCGCGCTTCGGTGATGGCCGAAAAGCAGCGGGAATACGTGACCGCTGCCAAGGTCGTCGGCGCCAGCCCGCTGCGCCTGATGGTGGTGACCATCCTGCCGAATTGCCTCGGCCCGCTGATCGTCCAGGCGACGCTCTCCTTTTCCTCCGCGATCCTCGATGCGGCGGCCCTCGGCTTTCTTGGCCTCGGCGCCCAGCCGCCGACGCCCGAATGGGGCACAATGCTGGCCGATGCGCAGGAATTCGTGCTGCGCGCCTGGTGGGTGGTGACCTTTCCCGGCCTTGCAATCCTCGTCACGGTGCTTGCCATCAATCTCGTCGGCGACGGCCTCCGCGACGCGCTCGACCCAAAGATGAAGCGGAGTTGATAGTCATGTCTCTCCTCACGATCCGCAATCTCACAGTCACTTTCGATACGGCGTCCGGACCGTTCAAAGCGGTCGATGGTTTCGATCTCGCCGTGGACAAAGGCGAGATCCTCGGCATCGTCGGCGAATCCGGGTCCGGCAAATCGGTCGCGATGCTGGCGCTGATGGGGCTCCTGCCGCCGAGCGCGACCGTGACAGCCGACGAGCTCTCCTTCGAAAACCATGATCTTCGAAAGATGAGCGGGCGCGAGCGGCGCAAGCTGATCGGTGCGGAGATGTCGATGATCTTCCAGGAGCCGATGAGTTCCCTCAATCCGTGCTTCACCGTCGGCTTTCAGATCAAGGAAACGCTGCGCATCCATCTCGGCTTAGATCGCAAGGCGCGGCAAAAGCGGGCGATCGAACTGCTCGAATCGGTCGGCTTGCCGGAACCGGAACGCAGGCTCTCGGCCTTCCCACACCAGCTATCCGGCGGCATGAGCCAGCGCGTGATGATCGCGATGGCGACAGCCTGCCAGCCGAAACTCCTCATCGCCGACGAGCCTACGACGGCGCTGGACGTCACCATCCAGGCTCAGATCCTCGATCTGCTCGTCGATCTCCAGAAAGACCACGGCATGGCGATGGTGCTGATCACCCATGATATGGGCGTCGTCGCCGAAACCGCTCATCGCGTCGTCGTGCAATATGCCGGCCAGCAGGTGGAACGCCAGCCGGTCGAGACCCTCTTCGACGAACCGCATCATCCCTATACTGCAGCGCTCCTGTCGGCCATTCCGGAGAGGGCGACCGGAGACCGTCTGCCGACGATCCCCGGCGTCGTGCCGGGGCAGGGGGATCGTCCTAACGGCTGCCTCTTCAATCCGCGCTGTTCACGCGCGGATGACAAGTGCCGCAACGTCGAGCCGCCGCATCAGAGCAAGGCGCTGGGACAAGCGCTCTGCCACTATCCTCTGAACACCGAGGAGAAAGCGGCATGAGCGCGATCGTCTCCGCCGACGGCGTCAGCCAGGTTTACGAGGTCAAGCGCGGGCTCTTCGCGAAAGCGGCCGGCCTGAAAGCTGTTAAGGACGCTAGCTTTACGGTCGAGGAGGGCGAGACCCTCGCAATCGTTGGCGAGTCCGGCTGTGGGAAGTCGACGCTTGCCCGCATCCTGACCATGATCGAGGAGCCGACCGAGGGCCATCTCACGATTGACGGCATCAATGTTTCGGCCGGCCGTTCAAGCGATGTCAAACGCCTGCGCTCTACGGTTCAGATCGTCTTCCAGAACCCCTATGGCGCGCTCAACCCGCGCCAGAAGGTTGGCGCCATCATCGAGGAGCCGCTCAAGATCAACACCAAGCTTTCGCGGGCGGAGCGGCGCGAGAAGGCGGAGGATATGCTGGCACAGGTAGGCCTCCGTCCGGAGCACTACGACCGCTATCCGCATATGTTCTCCGGGGGTCAGCGCCAACGCATCGCGATCGCACGGGCGCTGATCCTCGACCCGAAGATCCTCGTCCTCGACGAGCCGGTCTCGGCGCTCGACGTCTCGATCCAGGCCTCGGTTCTCAACCTCTTGGCCGATCTGCAGGACCGGCTGAAGCTCACCTACATCTTCATCAGCCACGATCTTTCGGTGGTGAAGCATGTGGCGGACCGGGTGCTAGTCATGTATCTCGGCCGCCCGGTCGAGATCGCGCCAAAAGCCGCGCTCTATTCGGAGCCGAAGCACCCCTATACGAAGGCGCTTCTCTCGGCGACGCCGGCGACGAACCCTGACGATCGCGGCGAGCGCATCCGTCTAACCGGCGAACTGCCGTCGCCTTTCGATCCGCCGCCCGGCTGCTCCTTCAATCCGCGCTGCCCGCACGCCAATGAGCGCTGCCGGACAGAGCGCCCGGTGCTTACTGAGCATGGCCCGACGCGGGTCGCATGTTTCGCCGTGGACGAAGGTCGCATCTGACCCCAAGCTCCGTGCCTGCGGCATTTGCGCGCTTGCCGATCTTCCCGGTGACCCTCTTTTGATACCGAACCGATGTTCGGAACCGAAGGGCCATCCATGCAAGTCACAAGACCGCTCCACAACCGCATCGCGCTCGCCTTCGATTTCGACGAAACGCTGGCGGAGTCGTCGATCGAGGTTCTCGTGAAGGCGATGGGCCTGGATGCCGACGACTGGTATGGCAACTATCGGGACCCGCTCGACGACGACACCTGGGACACGATCAACGCCCGCGCCTATGCGCTGATCAAGGCCGGGCGCGAGCGCGGCAAGCCGCTGACACGCGATGTGTTGCGGCAAGCGGCCGCGCAAATCGAACTCTACGACGAGGTCACCTCGATGCCCGAGCGTATCCGGGCGGCGGCTCGGGAGGTTGCACCCGGCGTGGAGGTCGATTTCACGGTCATCTCGTCGGGTTATGTCGACATCATCGAACACACGGCCATCAAGGGCTGCTTCGAACGCATCTGGGGTTCGTCGCTTCATTTCGATGAAAACGGCGAGGCGGTCTTCATCAAGCGGGCGCTCACCCATCCGGAAAAGGCGCGATACATGGAAGCCCTGTCCAAGGGCTTCAGCATCCATGGTTCGAACGCACCGGAGTCGACGACGAAGGCAGTCTCGGACGAGGACAAGGCCGTCCCTCCCAACCAGATGATCTTCGTCGGCGACGGCGCTTCCGATCTTCAGGCCTTTCAGTATGTGGAAGCCAATGGCGGCATCGCGATCGCCGTGCGGCAAAATGGCGGCTTCGCAGGCGCGAAATCCATGCATGCCCGCCAGCGCCCGACCAATCTCGCACCCGCGAGCTATGCGGAAGGCGGGGAGATGATGCAGTCGCTGACCTATGCGGTGCAGTCGATCGCCTCGCGCATTGCGCTTTCGAGGCTCGGCCAGAAAGACGGCGAGTAGCCGTTTTCCTTTTGAGCCCTGCCAGTGCGGGTAGGTTTTTTGTCGTCGTTCGGGTGTGGGCCGGAATTTCGCGTCTGCCCTATATCCGGAGGCAATGGCGCTGGGATCAGGTGTGGGAGAGTACACGCCGCGGATCGCGCAGATTCGTCCAGCATCGTGTTGAACCGAATGGGAGGAGCCTCATCATGAATGCACCAGTTTTTCCGGAACTGAAGATTCCCGATACGATCGCGGCCGGTCCCGGGCCGGGCAACACGGCGCAGCGCGTTCTTGATGCCTATCACGACCAGGGCGTCGCCGATCACATGAACCCGGACGTGCTGCGGGGCATGATCGAGTCGAAGAAGATGCTCCGCGAAATCTGGGGTACGAACAACGTTCACACCTTCGCCTGCGCCGGTACGGGCTGGTCCGCGCTCGACATGATGTTCAGCGTCGTTCATCCAGGCGAAAAGATCGTACTCTTCGTCAACGGCACATTCTCCGGGATTGACGAGCTTTCAGTGCGCATGAAGGGCGCGACCGCCGAGGAACTCGCGGCGAACTCGCTCGATCCGAAGGCGGCTTCGGTCATCACGATCAAGGTTCCGCACGGCGAGTCCGTGACCGGCGAGATCGTCGACAAGGCGCTCGGCGAGCACAAGCCGAAATGGGCGGCAATGGCCCATTGGGAAACCGGATCCGGCCGCGTCAATGATATCAAAGGGTTCAGTGATGCCTGCGAAAAGCACGGCGTCATGGGCCTCGTCGATGCCGTATCCTCCCTCGGTATCGCCGAGTTCAGGGCCGACGACTATCCCGGCATTCATGGTTGGGCTTCGTGCCCGCAAAAAGGCGTCATGGCCCTGCCGCTGACCTATGCGCCGGTCACCTTCTCGGACAAATATATCGAGGAGCTGAAGAAAGTCGGTGGCCGATGCTTCGTGCATCACCCGATCATGGAAGCGCGCCATTGGGCAATCATCGACGGGCAAGACGTCGAAAAAGGCAGCTATCACCGCACTCATTCTCCCTATGCAGTCGCGAGCTTCCACGAAGCGCTCCGTATGGTTCTGGAAGACGGCATGCTGCAGCGCGCGGAGAAGTATCGGAGGGCGGAAAAGGCGCTTAACGCTGCTCTTACCAAAATGGGCTGCAACGTTACGTCCAACATGACGAGCCTTCTCGTCCTCGATCTGCCGGATCAGCTGAAGGGCCAGGAGAAGGATTTCGTCAACAAGTGCCGCGCTGAGAACTTCTGCATCTGGCCGACGCTCTCGGAACCGACCCAGATCCGCGTCGGTATCCTGAACCTTCTTTCGGAAGCCCAGTTGACCGAGATCGTCAGCCGCTTTGGCGACATGCTGAACCGCTTCGACTGCAAGACGGACGTCGATGCAGCCGTTGCCGAACTGAAGAGCACTCTCAACGGATAAGCGGTCCGCTCAGTCAAACCAAACCGAGGCCGGTGCCTTTCGAAGGCGCCGGCCTTTTGCGTTTCTGTGCCAGCCGTCGCTATCCGACGATCGCGTGCGGAATGAAACGTGACAGGTTGCGGGTGATGCGGCTCCGGTCCTCGCGCATGCCAAGGCCGCAGCAGGTGTCGCCGACAATCCAGGTGCCGAGAACGGCATAATTGCCATCCTTCTCGAACAGCCGTGTCATCTCCTGGACGATAAAGCCTCCCTCGCCATAGCTGCCGTCCGAGACTTCCGTCTCTACGCCCGCTTCGATGAAGGTAATGTTTTCGCCTTCGCGCGAATGGAGCGGTTTCTTGACGGCGTTCTTCATCTCTGCCGCGCGCGGATCATCGGAGAAATAAGCCGGCAGCAGATTGGGATGGCCGGGGAACCGCTCCCAGAGGAGTGGCAGCAGGCCCTTGTTGGAGAGAATCGCCTTCCAGGGCGGCTCGACGAACTGCGTCTGCGAGTGCGGCAGATGCTCGGCGAAGGGCTCGCGCAGCATGTCTTCCCAAGGATAAAGCTTGAAGCAGAGCTCGATCGTCCGGTCCTGCATGTCCGTGTAGCGGCCCTGCTCGTCGACGCCGATTTCGCGCATGTCGAGAAGTTCGGTGCGATGGCCAGCCTGGATGGCGCAGTCCATCAGATAGGCAGCGGTGCCGCGATCCTCGTCGCTTTCGGTATAGGCGGCGAAGTGGAATATCGGTTCGTTCGAGAATTTCCGGAAAGCCTCGATCAGCGTTTCCTGAATGGCGTTGAACTGGTCGGCGTCCTCAGGCAGCACGCCCCGTTCAACATTGTCGGTCAGCCAGTTGTACTGGAAATAGGCCGACTCGAATATCGAGGTCGGTGTGTCCGCATTGTATTCAAGAAGCTTGGCGGGGCCCGTCCCGTCATAGGCGAGATCGAACCGGCCGTAGAGATGGCGCTCCCGATCCTCGAAGGAGCGGCGGACGAGGTCCTGCATCGGCTCGGGGATCGCGAGCTTCGTCATCATTGCCGTATCGCGGATGACGTCGGCGGCGACCTCCATGCACATCTGATGGAGTTCCGCGCTCGGATCTTCGATCGCTTCCTCGATCTCCGCCAGCGTGAAGACGTAGGCAGCATCGTCGAGCCAATAGGGCTCGCCGTACATCTCGTGAAAGCCGAAGCCCACGGCTTCGGCTTTTTCGCGCCAGTTCTCGCGTTCCGGCAGACTGATCCGCTGCACTTGCGGTCAGCTTCCGAAGAAGCCGCGCGAGGACGAACGTCCGCCGAAGCCAGAGCGCGAGACGGTGCGCGTGTTGACGTTGACCGGACGCGACACTCGCTGGCCGCCCTGAACCGAACTTGTCACCGTCTGTCCGCCGCGCGTGCGGTAGATCGGCGGCGAATATGTGTAGGACGGCGAAGCGCGATAATTCCGGTAGGCAGCGTAGCTCGCCAGATTTCCGATGGCCGAGGATACGAGATAGCCCGTCATGAACGGAATGAAGAACGAGCCCGTGCCGTCGCTGGTCTGCTGGCCCGTGACGTTGCTTGACGACAGACACCGCCCTTCACCGTATTCCGCTTCGCACGCGGCCTGACCATCGAAGCGGGGTGCGTTCTGCAGATGCGCCTGCAGGGCCTGCTGGTATTCGGCCTCACAGATCTGAAGGTCTACGCCCGATTGGGCGCATTCCGTCGGTGTCGAGTACAAGGCTTCGCTGGGCGGGTCCTCACCGCATCCTGAGAGAACCATGCCGGTGGCGGCGATTGTGCCGAGGGTGAGGAGAGGGGGGCGAGCCCCGATCTTCCGCTGTCTCATCGCTCTATCCTCCTCAGTAGGTCATGCAGGCTGCGTTGAGCAGGCCGATCGCGAGCGAGTTTCCGGCACTCCAGACACCTGCCGCGATTTCGCCCTTTGTGATCCGCTCATGCAGCTTCGTCATGGTCATGGAGGCGATGAAAAAGGCGAGGATTTGAACGAGAACGCCGATGATCGCCCAGATGATAAAATCGACGATCGCAATCGAATTCTCGGCCGCCGAAGAGAGAACGATTCCGAAGCCGATGATCGCGCCGAGGTAAGCGACCACCGCGGCCATGTTGCCTTCGCGGATCAGCGTCACTTCCTTGTGCGGCGTGAGCGCGGTGTAGATCGCGGCAAAGAGACCGTAGAGCACGAGTCCCAGAATGAAATACGCCAGAAAACTCGGCAGCCCCGAAACGTAACCGAACATCGTCTCTCCAGTCTCTTTTCCTGATTGCGGCTTTGTCTGCCGCCGTAAGTGTGCCTAGACGCGTCTCACATCGGCGGCGCCGAGGCCATAGCCGAGAAGAAATTCGATAGAACCGCCTTGGCGGGACGCGCCTGCCGATAACTCGCGCTCGACATTGATCAGGAGCATTTCCTGAGTTCGACCAAGTGGTCGGGCATAGAGCATGCATGTCTGGTGAATCGCCCGCTTGCGATGTCCGTCATCGATATCCTCGACGAACTCCACCAGATCGGCCCGCTCCTCGCCCGCTCCCCAGAAACGCTCGAAGAGAACGCCGTCGGCATCGTAGCGGCTTTCGCCCACCATGCCGCGCGGTCCGATCCAGCGGTCCCATTCGCTCTGCCCGGCAGGCACGACGCTGTCCCAGGGATGGTAGATGCTGATGTCGTCGATCGTATCGCCGTAGCGCCCGCTGGCGGACAGCACCTGAAGCAGGCGATCATCGTCGTCGTAATAGCGAGATAGGACGGTGTTGGCGTCGAGCTTCGCCTCGCCGTAGGCGACACAGACGAAGGTGCCGCCTTCGGGGAGCGCCATGCCGGGCTGGCCGGTCGAGGCATCGGCTTCGAGCGACAGAAGATCGAGTTCGAGCGCGCCACCGATCGGGATGCCCAAAGGACCGAGTTCATCCGGAAGATCGGCGTCCGAGTCCTTCTTGCCGAATATTGAAAATATCACCGGCCGGCTCCTTCCATTGCAGCCCAGTCGATCGCGCCGGCATCGAGGCGATGATCGCTGATGTAGTAGATTGTGTCGCCAGACGAGATCGCGGTTTCAGCCGGGCAGTTGAGATCCACCTTGCCGTTCCGCCCTATACCGACGAGCGTGGCGCTCGAACTGCGGCGCAGGCCGATCAGCGCATCGCCGTAACGAATCGGAGCAGGACCTTTCGGCATCTCCATGGAAAATGCCGTGTCGGCCGTGCTTGCCGAAAGTAGCAGTTTCGCGACCTGAGAGGAGCCGGGATCGCGCGCTGCGCGCACCAGAAGCTCTGGCGATAGCGAGGTGATCGTCTCGATTCGCGCGGTCTGCCGCGCGGCGATGTCTGCCGTTCGCTGGAATTCGAAATGCGCGACGACATGAATGTGGTCGTTGAGCGTGGCCGCGACCAAAGCCGCAGCCAGCGTCTCGTCGTCGTTTTCTCCGCGCACCACGACACCGCGCGCTCCCGCCAAGCCGGCGCGTTCCAGCGCATCGGGGTCGGCGAGACGCTCGCTGCGAACGAAATCGATCTCGCCGGACATCGGATTTTCCGTCAGGCTGCGCGAGACGAGAACGGGATAGGCCTCGTCCTTGGTTCGTTCGCCGGAGAGCATGGTGAGGAGCTGCTGGGTGGAGCCGTCCTGCCAGCCGAGAACGATCATGTGGCCGCTTCTGGAGCTGAAATCGCCTGCGCCCTGCATTCTTTTCCTCCAAAAGCCGCTGATCTCCGAGAGCAGCTTGCCGAGAACGGCGGTGAAGATCGCGATCGCGCCGGGAATGACGAAGACGGTCGCGATCAGTCGTCCCGACGTCTCCACCGGTGACAGATCACCATAGCCGACCGTCGTGGCGGTGACACCGTAATAGTAGATGTAGGTCGCGGCGTCACCGGTCAGTCCCTCCTCTCCGACGAGCGCGAGCAGGATGTAGGACAGGAAGAGGTGAGCGACGAACAGGAAGACGACCGCGCCCCATGTCAGCTCGGCGATCGCGATATAGGCGCGGCGCGCAAACTTCAGGAACAGTGGCATCTCGCATCCTTCGTTCCGCCACCCCATCTAGGCGGGGCCGCGATGGCTGTCCTAGGGAGAGCTCCGATTGAACAAGCCCTCGCGGCTGATGTAAAACCGGTCTCGAAACCGATTGCAAGAAAGGCCGTCCTGACGTGGAACCCTGGAATCTCGCGAGCCTCACCGAGCTCTTCGCCTCTGACCCGGACGAGTTGGGCGATGTCGACGTCTCCGTCGTCGAAGGAACCGACGTGCTTCGCGTCACGCTCAAGGAGAAAGGCGATCTCGACATCCTTGTCACTGCGAGCGGCGACCAGGTTTTGGCGAGCGTCGCGCTCGTGAAAGCCAGTGATCTGCCGCGCCGCGAGGAGTTCGACCGGATGATCCTGTCGACCCACAAGCTCGTGCCGCTGTCGACCTTCGGCATCGTCTCGTTCGATGGGGAGGAGTGGTACGAACTGTTCGGCTCCCTCTCTGCGATGTCGAGCGAACATGCGATGATCGAGGAAGTTGCGGTGCTCGCGGAAAATGCGGTCGATGCGGCCAATATGATCGAAGAATGGAAGAACGGGGACTTCGGCCAATGAGCGTCTGGGGCAAACTATTCACCGCTGTGCGCGGCGGAGCCAACGAAGCGGCCGAGTCGGTTGCGGACAAGCAGGCGTTGCGAATCCTCGATCAGGAGATTCGCGACGCCGAGAACTCGCTCCGCAAAGCACGTTCAGACCTTGCCGGCATCATGGCGTCCAACAAGCGGCTCTCGCGGAAGATTGAAGAGGCTCGCGAGAAGGAACAGCGCGATACCGAAAGCGCACGGGCCGCGCTTCAGGCCGGTCGGGAAGACCTCGCCCGAGGTCTTGCGGACCGCATCTCCGGTTTGCGCCAGGAAATCCATCGCGACGAGGGTGAACTGGAGCGCATGCAGGCGAGCCAGAGCCAGATGATGCGGGCGATTCAGGATACCGAACACCGGCTGCAGCAGATGCGCCGCGAGGTGGAGAACGTGAAGGCCAACGAGTCGCTGATCAAGGCGCAGTCGGCTATCGCGCATTCGCAATCGGGCGTTAATTCCAAGCTCGGCAATGCGATGGATTCGCTGGAGCGCATTCGCAAACGCCAGGACGAGACGCGCGGGCGGATCGAGGCGGGAGAGGAACTGGCTGCTCTCGAATCAGGCACCGATCTCGACCGCCAGCTTGCGGAAGCCGGCATCGGCGGCAAAAGCTCGTCTTCGGCCGATGACGTGCTGGCCCAGATCATGGGTGAGTCGAGACCGACACCCGCGATCGGTCAGTCCAGCGATCCGCTCGGCATCGAACGCAAGGACGGTTGAGACTTGGGTTCGGCTCCTCGGGAGCCGGACAATCAGCTCAGCTCACGCTGGCCAGTTCGGCCTTTTCATGCACGCGCCATGCATCCGGATTGAAATCCGGTAAGGCATCAAAGGCTGATTTGAGTGCATCCGACCATCCGGCGGAGACCGTCTTGTAATAGGGGTCTTCGCCGGTGATGCGCGTTCGCAGTCCCGCTTCGTAACTGTCCCGCTCGTAGAACTGCAGATCCAGCGGCAGCCCAACGGAGAGATTCGAGCGAAGCGTCGAATCGAAAGACACCATCAGAAGCTTGGCGCATTCCGCCATGGACATCCGTCGATCGTAAGTCCTGATAATGATCGGCCGGCCGTATTTGTGCTCGCCGATCTGGAAGAAGGGATTGTCTTCGCCGGCTTCGACGAAATTTCCTTCGGCATAGATGTTGAAGAGACGCGGCGGCGTACCCTTGATCTGGCCCCCGAAAATGAAAGAGCCGGAGAACATCGGATCGGGCGATTGAGCCTGGGGACCCGACGAGCCACTGATCACTTCGCGCAGGGTTTCGCCAACGAGTTTTGCCGTCTGAAACATCGTCGGCTGCGAGAGGATTGCCGGCTGCCGCTCGGAAGGCGCTACCGTCCGCTCATCAAGCAATGAGACTGCCGCCTGAGTCGTCGCCAGATTGCCGGCAGACAAAAGACAGAGGAAGCGCTCGCCCGGCACCTCCCAGGTCTTCATCTTCACGACGGTCGATATGTTGTCGATGCCCGCATTGGTTCGGGTATCGGACATGAAGACGAGACCTGCATCCACAAGCAGGCCGACGCAATATGTCATGGCAGGTCTCCGCGAAGGGCGCATTCACGACCGATTTTAGAATGGCTTAGAACGAGCCACCCGGACGCCGCAATTGCACCATCATCACGTAGACAGATTTATTATTGCCGGCACAGCCTCAAGTCAGCTTGCGCTTCTCAAGCGCTCTGGCTCTGAGACTGCGACTGGTTTGCCGCGTCCATATCCGGATAGAACCGATAGTTCTCTGCGATCAGGCCCGATACGGCGTTGTTATCGATGATGAAATTCTCGAGGAATTCGTGCAGCCCGCTCGCCAGAACTTCGCGGACGGTGAGGTTCGACAGGCGCTCGTAGATTTCGTTGACCCGGGCCGCGCTCTGGTTCGGCGTTTCCGCGCCGCGATCGAGATAGGACATCGAATCGCGCATCATGCCATAGCAATGGCTCAAGGAGCGCGGCATGCGCCGGTTCAGCATCAGGAAGTCGATGATGTTCGTCGCGGTTTGGTTCGCGTCGTATTCCCAAATGTAGGAGCGGTGCGCGGATACCGATCTGAGAATCGACGACCACTGGAAATTATCGAGAGACGAGCCGATCGAGGAGTGCTCTGGCAGGAGCACCCAGTATTTCACGTCGAGAATACGAGCGGTGTTGTCGGCCCGCTCCAGAAACGCACCGAGCTGACAGAAATCGAAGACCTCGTTGCGCAGCATGGTACCGTAAAAAGCACCGCGGATCAGCGCGCATCGGGTTTTTACCAGATCTAGCGTCTTCGGCAGCGTGCGATGATTGATCGGTCCTGCGAGCGCCGTCTTGATGGTGAGATAAGTGTCGTTCGTCGCTTCCCAGAGCTCTCGAGTCAGCGCGGTACGGACCATGCGACCATTCATTCGGGCCGTGTCGATCGATGAGCGGATCGAGGACGGATTGTCCTGATCGCGGATCATGAAATCGATGATCTTGGCCTCGTCGAGGGCGCCGTGCTTTGCCTTGTAGTGGTCCTCGACACCGGCTGAGACTAGGACCGACTCCCACTCGTCTCGCTCCTCGACGGACAGGTTGGTCAGTGAGATCCTGAGACCGGCGTCCACGAGACGGGCCATGTTCTCCGCCCGCTCGATATACCGGAACATCCAGAAAAGCCCGTTTGCCGTCCGTCCGAGAAGTGCCATCGTTCGTCCTTTCGTGTCGCGCGGCGATTGGAAATCCGTGTCCGGTCGCCGTCTGTCGTCCTGCCGTTTGGAATGAAGTCGCCGCTAGTCGCGTAGCACCCAAGTATCCTTGGTGCCGCCGCCTTGGCTCGAATTCACGACCAGCGACCCCTCCTTCAGCGCAACGCGCGTCAGCCCGCCAGGAATGATCCGGATCTTGTCGGAGACCAGGACGAACGGTCGAAGGTCGACGTGACGCGGCGCGAGTTGTCCATTCGACAGGATTGGTACGGTCGAAAGTGCGAGTGTCGGCTGAGCTATGTAATTCTGTGGGTCTTCCCTCAGCTTCGCAGCGAAAGCTTCGCATTCCGCCTTTGTGGACGTCGGTCCAACCAGCATTCCATAGCCGCCCGAGCCGTGGACCTCTTTCACGACGAGATCGGAAAGGTTGTCGAGGACGTATTTGAGGCTGTCCTCTTCGGCGCAGCGCCACGTAGGCACGTTTTCCAGCATGGCCGGCTTGCCGGTGAAGAACTCCACGATCTCCGGCATGTAGGAGTAGATCGCCTTGTCGTCGGAAATGCCGGTGCCTGGGGCGTTGGCGATCGTGACTGCACCGCGCTTGTAGGCGTCCATGATACCGGGAATGCCGAGCATGGAATCGGGGTTGAAAGCCTTCGGATCGAGGAAAGCATCGTCGATGCGCCGGTAGATGACGTCGATCGGCACATAGCCTTCGGTGGTGCGCATCTGGATGCGACCGTCGATCTCGGCGACATCGGAGCCCTCGATCAGTTCGACGCCCATCTGATCGGCGAGGAACGAGTGCTCGAAATAGGCTGAATTGAAGATGCCCGGCGTCAGGACAGCGACGCGTGGCTTGCCTTCGCACATGGGCGGCGCGACGGCTTCGAGCGAGCGTCGCAGATGATGAGGGTAGGTCTCGACGGGCCGAACGCGGTTCTGGGCGAACAGCTCCGGGAACATCTGCATCATCGTCTCGCGGTTCTCGATCATGTACGAGACGCCGGAAGGCGTGCGTGCATTGTCTTCGAGAACATAGAACTGGTCTTCGCCTGTGCGCACGATGTCCGTGCCGATGATGTGGGTGTAGACTTTGCCCGGTGGCGTGAAGCCGACCATCTGCGGCAGGAAGGCGTCGTTGTTTTCGAGAAGCCGCGCCGGAAGAATGCCGGCTTTCACGACCTCCTGGTCGTGATAGATGTCATGCAGAAAGAGGTTCAGCGCATCGACGCGCTGCTCGATGCCTTCGGCGAGCTTGTCCCATTCGTTCTTCGCCATGATGCGCGGCACCATGTCGAACGGTATGAGCCGCTCGGCGGCTTCTTGCTGACCGTAGACGTTGAAGGTGATGCCCGTGCGTCGGAAGAAGGTTTCTGCTTCGGTGGATTTTGCTGCCAGTTCGCGGGCGTCCTGATCCTTGAACCAGCCATGGAAGCTTTCATAGGGCTGCCGGACTTCGTCTTGGCTCAGTAGCATCTCGTCGAATGGTGGCACGGCCGGCTCCCTCAGTGATTAATTTCACCTCACTATAGAAAGCGCGTTTCCGTACGAACAAGCCCGGACGACGATGGTTTTTTAAGCAAGGCCCTCTGAACGTTGGACCTGCGAGCCAAGAATTTTTTACTTCGAATGGTAGTCTGAACCGTCAAATTCGAGAATGTTGGACGTTAAATTCGCGGTCTTGAACGCGAGAAATCCGTGGTTGAGACAGTCGACCCCCGTGCCATTTGGCGCAATAAGCCTTATTTGGCGGGTTCGTAACCGATGCCATCCGCTGGAGCTTATCCGTTGCTGCAAGCGACTTCCCGGATCGACCCCGCCGATTATCGCGCCGCCATGCGCCGTTTCGCGGCGGGCGTCTGCCTCGTCACCACTGACGGAGAGGCCGGACAACGCGGCCTGACCGTGACCGCAACCTGTTCTGTCTCGTCCGATCCGCCGACACTGCTCGTCTGTCTCAACACCGCAAGCCCGCTCAACCAGCGATTCGAGGCGAACGGCTGCTTTGCGCTCAGTGTGCTGAGTGCTGAAGATCAAAATCTCGCGCGGGCGTTTGCTGGCGAAGGCGGTCTCGAACCTGAAGAAAGATTTGCGCTGGGGGATTGGGCGACGCTCGAAACCGGAGCACCAATCCTGAGAAGCGCCGCGACGGCCTTTGACTGCCGCTTGACCGATACCAAGGTCGTCGCCACTCACCGCATCATCATCGGTGAGGTTGTCGGAATAGCAGCGGAGGCAGGAACGTCTTCTTTGGTCTACCTCGACCGCACATGGCATTCGCTCTAGCCTCCCGGCTCTGAGGAACAATCCAAGCGAAAGACAGGCACTCCAACGTGACGAAACCGCTTCCGGACACGATCGACGCGACCGCGAAAATGCTGGAAAGCGAAGGTTACGTGGCCGATCGCTCTCTCGCGACGGTCCTGTTTCTGGCGCTCACAATGAAGCGGCCGATCTTCCTTGAAGGGGAGGCTGGTGTCGGCAAGACCGAGATCGCAAAGGTGCTGGCGCAAGGGCTCGACCGACCGCTGATCCGCCTCCAATGCTATGAGGGGCTCGATGTTTCGTCCGCTCTCTACGAGTGGAACTACGCTGCCCAGATGATCGAGATCCGTCTCCGAGAGTCATCCGGCGACACATCGCGCGATGCGGCTCGATCGGAAATATTCTCCGATGATTTCCTTATCCGTCGGCCGATCCTGAAGGCGATGGAAGGCGAGCCGGGTCGGGCGCCCGTCCTTCTCATCGACGAACTGGATCGTACGGACGAGGCCTTCGAGGCTTTCCTGCTCGAAGTGCTCGCCGACAACCAGGTTACAATTCCCGAGCTCGGCACGATCCGCGCGCCGGAACCGCCGATCGTAGTCATCACCACCAACAGGACTCGCGAAATTCACGACGCCCTGAAGCGTCGCTGCCTTTATCACTGGGTCGACTATCCCGATGCCGATCGCGAACTTGAGATCGTCCGCCGAAAGGCGCCGAACGCCAACGAGGACCTAGCGAAAGAACTCGTCGCCTTTGTCCAACGGTTGCGGGACACGGACCTCTTCAAGGCACCGGGCGTTGCTGAAACCATCGACTGGGCCAACGCGCTGACCGAGCTCAACGCCGTCGCCCTCGATCCGCGCTATGTCTCGGATACTCTGGGCGTACTGCTCAAATACCAGGATGATATTCAGCGGCTTCAGCAGGGTGAGAGCACGCGCATCCTCGACGAGGTCAAACGCGATCTCTAGAAACAGTCCTGAACCGATGGTGACAGACGGTCTCGATCTCGGCGAGCAACAGGTTCTAAAAGCAGATCCGGACGGGCGGCTTGCCGACAACATCACCTATTTCGCACGCGCTCTCAGACGCGCGGGGCTCAAGCTCGGACCTTCCGCGACTTTGGATGCCATTGAGGCCGTGAAGGCCTCGGGCTTTGGCTCGCGCGAGGATTTCTACTGGACTCTTCACGCAACCCTCGTCACCCGGCATGAAGACACGGCCGTCTTCGACGAAGCCTTTCGGCTTTTCTGGCGCTCGCGGGAATTGATCGAGAAGATGATCGCGATGTTCTCGCCGAAGGCGCCGCCGCGCGAGTCCGAAAAGCAAAAGCCGAAGGCGGGCTCTCAGCGCGCTTCGGATTCGCTCTTTGAAGGGCAGGAGGAGCGTGTCATTAAGCAGGAAAAGCCGGAGATCGAAATCGATGCATCGATGACGATGTCGGGCAACGAGGTTCTGCGGAGCATGGACTTCGCCCAAATGTCGGCGGCAGAACTTGCCGCAGCCCAACGCGCGATCGCCAATTTGCGGCTTCCCCGCGATCACGTCGAGACGCGCCGGTTCAAGGTCGATCCACGTGGCCGCAAGATCGATGCCCGCGCGACCATGCGTGGCGCTATGCGCACCGGCGGCGATCTGATCCTGCCACGCTTTCGATCGCGACGGGTTGTCCAACCGCCTCTGATCGTACTGGCCGATATCTCAGGTTCGATGAGCCAGTACAGCCGCATCTTTCTGCACTTCCTCCACGCGATCATGGAAAAGCGCCGCCATGTGCATGCGTTTCTGTTCGGCACGCGCCTCACAAACGTCACGCGTCAGCTTCGCCGCAAGGACCCGGATCAGGCCTTTGCAGAATGCGCGGACAGTGTGAAGGACTGGTCCGGCGGCACCCGCATCGCCGAGGCGCTGCATCGCTTTAATCGCGACTGGTCCCGCCGGGTGCTGGGCCATGGCGCGATCGTTCTTCTCATCACCGACGGGCTCGAACGCGATAGCGCGATGAGCCTCGATGCGGAGATGGAACGACTGCATCTCTCCTGCGACCGGCTGATCTGGCTCAACCCGTTGCTGCGTTTCGAGGGCTTTTCGGCGAAGGCGAGGGGGGTGCGCACGATGCTCGACCATGTCGACGAATTCCGGGCCGTTCATTCGCTCGATGCCATGGCCGAGCTTTGCGCGGTGCTCTCCGCCGACAACCGTCAGGCCAACGACCCGAAGGCTTGGCTTCGAGCGGCTTGAGCGTTGCCGTGAGAGGCCACGAAGATGCTTCGTTGGAAGCGCTCGACGATTGGACCATTTCAATCGGCCGATCGCGGACTTAAGTCTAGCCTCAGGCGTAAGAAAACGGGATCGCTTCCGGCTTCCCCAATAACGATTCGAGGTGGTGAAATGAGCACCGCGACACAACAAGCCGGCGCATCCGATGCCGTCGCTCTGAATATGGATGTCCTCCGCACTGCCGCGGACTGGGCTGCCAGCGGCCGCAAGCTGGCTCTGGCAACCGTTGTCGAAACCTGGGGTTCGGCGCCGCGACCGACCGGAAGTCATCTGGTGATCGACACCAAGGGCAATTTTGAAGGATCTGTTTCGGGCGGCTGCGTCGAGGGCGCGGTCATCGCCGAAGCGATTGACGTGATCGAGAGCGGTACAGGCAAAATGCTGGAATTTGGCGTTGCCGACGAAACAGCCTGGCGGGTCGGACTCTCCTGTGGCGGGCGTATTCGCGTCTATGTCGAGCCGGTGGTCTGATGCGACACGATATCCTTCAGGCAGTCAATGCGGAGCGCGCCGCGCGGCGGGCTGTCGTCACGATCACCGATATCGATACCGGCAATCAGCGCGTCCTTCGCGAAGCTGAGATTGGTGCGGACCCGATGGCGGACGTTGTCGAGAAGGCAGTTCGGACCGGCAAGTCCGGCATGGTCGAGACCGAAGGCGGTCAGAGTTTTATCAACGTCTACCTCCCGCCGGTGCGTATCGTGCTGATCGGCGCCGTCCATATCTCGCAGGCGCTCGCGCCCATCGCCCGAATTGCTGGCTATGATGTCGAGATCATCGATCCGCGCACGGCCTTCGCGACGCCGGATCGTTTCGCAGGTTTTCAACTCGATGCCGAATGGCCCGATGTGGTTCTCAAGCAGCGCCCACTCGATCCATACACTGCGGTCGCGCTGATTACACATGATCCGAAGATCGACGACGGTCCGCTCATCGAGGCGCTGAAGACCGGCTGCTTCTACATCGGCGCGTTGGGAAGCCGAAAGACCCATGCTCGGCGGCTGGAAAGGCTGAGCGAGGCCGGCATCGCCGATCACCTGATGGAGCGGATCGACGCACCGATCGGCGCCGATATCGGCGCGGCGACGCCCGGCGAGATCGCAGTTGCCATCATGGCGTCGATCGTCGAAGCCTTTCGCAAGCGCAAGATGTTCGCCGAACAAAGGGGCGAGCAGGCGCCGCAATGAGGTTCGGTGAGATCGCCATCGACGAAGCGGACGGCGCGATCCTCGCCCATGCGGCGAAATCCGGAACGCTCGATCTCAAGAAGGGAACGCGGCTGACGGCGGCGGACATCGCGGCGCTCCGTGATGCCGGTATGACCAGCGTAATCGCAGCGCAGCTCGACGCGGGCGATGTGGGAGAAGACGAGGCCGCCGCGCGAATCGCCAAGGCGATGAGTGCGCCGCATCTGGAGATCGGGCCGGCAGCCACGGGCCGGGTCAATATTCATGCTCAAAGGGCCGGCGTCTTCCGACCGGATAAGACGATGATCGACGCATTGAACGCAGTCGATCCGGGGATCACGCTCGCAACGCTCGGCGAAAATAGCGCAATACAATCCGGCCAGATGGTCGCGACGATCAAGATCATTCCCTTGGCGGTCTCGGGGGCGGCTCTGGACAGGGCTCTGAGTGTTCTTGAGCGCGGCACGGCGATCATGATTTCGCCCTTCGTCTCGCGCGATGTCGCGATGATCCAGACGACGTTGCCTGCTACACAGACCAAGATGCTGGAAAAAACGCGGCGCGTGACGGAGGATCGACTTGCGATGTCCGGCTCGCGAATTGTCAGCGAGATGCGCGTTCCCCATCGCTCTGCCGAACTGAGTGCAGCCATTGCTGAGGCAGCGAGCAATAGCAATCTCGTACTCGTCTTTGGCGCCTCGGCCGTCATAGATCGCGCCGACGTCATCCCAGCGGCGATCGAAAGCGCGGGCGGCTCGGTCGATTATTTCGGGATGCCGGTCGATCCCGGCAATCTTCTGCTGGTTGGCCGGATCGGCGATACGCCTGTCTTCGGCGCGCCGGGGTGCGCGAGAAGCCCCAAAGAGAACGGTTTTGACTGGGTGGTGGACCGGATCATGGCCGGCATGGACGTCACGCCTGCTCTGCTTCAATCCTGGGGTGTCGGAGGACTTCTGGCCGAAATCGAGACCCGACCCAGGCCTCGGCAGAACGCCGCGCGATCGAAATCATGTGCGCTCGACGCCGTAGTGCTTGCCGCAGGACGATCGACGCGCATGGGCGAACAGAACAAGCTTCTCGCCGAAATTTCGCCAGGCAAGCCGATGGTGCGTCATGCAGTGGAGACGGCTCTTAGCGCGAAGCTTATCAGCAAGGTCCATGTCGTTCTGGGGCATCAGGCTGACGAGGTTCGGGCAGCTCTCCAAGGTCTCGCCGTAGAGTTCGTGACGAATGCCAGTTTCGCGGACGGGATTTCGACGTCCTTGCGTGCCGGTTTTGCTGCGGCGAGGGATGCAGCCGGCGTGCTCGTGCTCTTAGCCGATCAGCCATTGTTGGAGCCAAGTGACCTCGACCGTCTAGCCAGCGAATTCAAGCAGCTTAATGGGCGTTCAATTGTGGCGGCGGCTGATGGTGCAAAGCGCCGGAATCCCGTCATCCTTCCGGTCAGGTGCCGCGAAGCGGTCGAGCAGCTTATCGGAGACAGGGGAGCTGCACCGATCATAGAGGCTATGGCGGAAGCTCCAGTGCTGATCGATATAGGTGATGCGGCCAGCCTCGATACGGACACGCCGGAACGCTTTCGAGAAGCAAAAAACAGAATGTCCGAGAAAGAACGACGCGCCTGAATGCAATGCTCGCCGCTCTGCGATCCAACGCAAGCGGCGATTTCCAGTCATTTCGTCGTGTCAGTCAAAGCGATTTCCGGCGGGGCGAACCGGAAACACTGTATCAGACGAAACGGCGGTCAGGGCCGAGCCATCTCGTCGATAAGAGCTTCGAGCGCTTTTTTACGATCGGAAGCCAGCTTGTTGAACTTGCGCGCCATGCCGATGTCACGCGGGCTCGGCCCGATGTCGCTTGGCTCGTTGTCCGCCTCGTCGAAGAACCACTGGATCTCCCGGCCGAGGATGTGTGCGATCTGATGCAGTCGACCCGCTGAAACGCGATTGGCGCCGGACTCATATTTCTGAATCTGCTGCCAGCTGATACCCAATTGGACGCCGAGCTTTTCGCGAGACAGACCAGCCATGAGGCGACCGAGCTTGATCTTTGCCCCCACGCTTTTGTCTATATGAGAGGCCGCTTTTGTGTCGTACATTTCCATTTCCTTTTTTTAATTACAGTCCGTCGGTTCCACTTCTACAGCGACCATCCCTCTGCCGACCGAACTGAGACATCCCTATGTATGAGATCCGTAACACCTTTAATGGTTTGGGAGTAGAACGATCGTTCTGCAATGGCTAAGAGCGCGACAGTTCGACTGCCCGCAAACCCTCTCCAATCATAGTAACGTTTACGACAACGTAAAGCCGCTAATCCTCATGTGGCTTTTACAATGGGGCGGAAAAATTGTTAGCCACTTCAAGTTTATCGCCGTTACAAAACAAGAAGCCTCCCTATGCGGTTCCATATGCTTCCTTTTAAATTTCTGAAATAAAAAGCTGTTTTCAAACCTTTCAAGAGTTACTTTAAATCCTGATTTGAATTGTCGTGTTCTCGATTTCTCTCTCCAGGCGAGATAAAATAAATCCAAATGTTGAAAGTTCTCCACAACTATAGCGCGGAAACCCCTACCAAACGTTCGTTTGTTAAGGGTGAAAATGAATTTATGCGCGGTCTTAATACTGCAAGATGAAGTAAACGTGATCGGTCATAACGCGCGATAAAGTTTCTGAAGCTGCATGACTTGGCTGAATTAGGGTCGAATCCTGGAAGGTCCGTTCCTAACACTTTTTGCACGTGATGCGAACCGCCAATGACTGCGGTGGGGCTTCGACATACCTTGGCATACTTGCGATCGAATTGGTCGAAACCGGTCGCCGCCGCGATGGGAAGATCGGAGCAACGTCATCTGTTACCGCGTCGGCAAGGCTATCTCGTAATATAGCGAACATCCGCGCGATGTCTGCTCTGCATCTGGTCAAGACGGAACACGCTAACAGTCTTGAAAACTGGAGCGGGCGATGGGGATCGAACCCACGACATCAAGCTTGGGAAGCTTGCGTTCTACCGCTGAACTACGCCCGCCCGCGGTGGAGAGAATGATAGGTTGGCGGGTGACCGTCAAGCTGAATTCAGCCGACATTTAGCGCCGAGAAATCAGCCCGCCGAGAGCTTTGCCGCCTCTTCCGCAAGCGCGGTGATTTCATCCCACGCTCCGTCCTTGATCAGTCCCTTCGGTGCAACCCAGGACCCGCCCACGCAGACGACATTGGGCAGAGCCAGATAGTCGGCCGCATTATGCGGTGAAACGCCGCCGGTGGGGCAGAATTTGACGCTCTGAAACACCGGTGCGAGCGATTTCAGGTAAGCAATACCGCCGCTTTGCTCGGCCGGAAAGAATTTGAGGACTTCGTAGCCCTCCTGAATCATCGCCAGGAGCTCGCTTGGTGTCGCGGAGCCGGGCAGGAACGGAATGTCGCTCTTCTTGGCGGTGTCGAGCAACTCGACTGTCGCGCCGGGCGAGACGATGAACTTTGCGCCGACGTTCACCGAGTTCGTGTAGTCTGCCGGCTTGAGGATCGTACCCGCGCCGCAGATGGCTTCGGGTACATCGGCCGAAATTGCCTCGATCGCTTCGAGCGCAGCCGGTGTGCGGAGCGTGACCTCGATCGCTTTCAAGCCGCCTTTCGCGAGCGCGCGAGCCAGTTTCACACCGTCCTCGACACTGTCTACGGCGACGACCGGTATGACGGGCTGGCCGGTCAGGATGGGAAGCAGGCGATCGGTCTTCTGCATCATTTACTCGAATGCTGGGTGTGGGAATTCAAGGCTGCTTATGCGCGTCTAACTGGTGTTCTGGCAAGGCTCGAAGCGATAGAGTCTTCCGCCAAAGTTCGTTCGTTGGTCGATAAAAGAAAGGACCGGCTGCGATGATCGCGGCCGGTCCTGATCCGTAATCGATGTCTTCGGCCGAAAAGGCGTCTTACCAACCGCCGTTATAGGTGCGGTAGAAGATGTGCTTGCCGATGCGGTCGACCTTTTCCATAGCGCTGGCCCAGCGCGGATTGACATAGTTCGCGTGGTAATGGGTCGAGGAACCGACGGCGGTCAGCCAGGTCTCGCCGTAGGTCACGTCGTGCGCGACCTTTTCAGCCCGTGCGTAGGACTTCTTGTCCGCAATGCGATCCTTGATGCCGTCGCAGGCAAAGGAGAACTGGCAACGATTGCGCCAATTCTGGTTCTGGTAGACGACACCGCAGATCGTGTCGGGGAAGGAAGGGTTGCGAACGCGGTTCAGCATGACCTGAGCAACGGCAGCCTGGCCTTCGCTGCTTTCGCCGCGGGCTTCGAAATAGATGCCGCGAGCGAGACAGGCCTGTTCCTTCTTGGAGAAGGATGATTTAGGCAGCACCTTTGCAGCCCATTCGTGGTCGTCTTCGCCGATCGGCGGGACGAAGGCTTCAGGCTGGTCTTTCAGAACTTTTTCGAAGAGCGAGGCGGCGCGGCCGTTCTTGGGGCCTTCGTCCGAGGGCGCATAGCCGAGGGCGAGGCCCTGGCTTGGTTGAAGGGCCGCAAGCAGCAGCTTGTCGTTCGTGTTCGAAGAGGACTCAATCTTCGGCGGACCGCTCAGACGGTAGCTCGCCGCAAGGCGGGTCGCCTCGTCGGCAGTCTGGGATGGCTGGGCAAAAGCGGTACGGATGCGGGCGCCACCGCCGGCAACACGCGAACCCATGATGGGCGCATCGGTGAAGGAGCCTGAATTGGCAACGGTCGCCAGGTAGGTATCACGAACCGATTTTTCGAAGACGCGACCGCTCTTGCCAGAAGACTCGACCCGGTCGGAGTCGCTCATCAGGGCGAGTTCCTGAGCGATCGCTTCCTTTGCGAGGCGCAGCGGATCGTTGACCGCCGTTCCGATGTCGGAAGACGCCACCGCCGCAATCTCCCGGATGGTTTCCGCGTCGACTGGAATATCGTTGAGCACGGCCTGCCAGCCGGAACCCGTAATGGTGCCACCCTTGATCGCGGTTACATCCTGCAGACCGGCTGTCGCCGGAGCAATCAGTAGAGCCGCAACTGAAGCGACTGCGAACATCGCGGTCTTGGACATTAGCGAAGCGTTCCCCCGAACGCTGCGCGTGCCTTCCACGCCCCCAAAATTCATTACGCCCCCGTAACTTCCCGGTTACACCCTACCAGATGTTTTCAAACATCCCCCAGTGATCTTGTTCTTTGGTTAACAGAACGTGGCGATTTTCAGGACGGGCGCTTCTTTTTTGAAGCGTAGGGATTGTGAGGCTTGCGCAAACCTAACCGAATTGGCACGCCTTTTAGATCAAAAGAATCCCGTAACCCATTGATAATATAGCGGGAATAGGAAGCGCCGATCGCGTCTGGCCGGGTTGTCGACAACATGAAGGTCGGTGGCCGAGTCTTTACCTGGGTCATGAATTTTATTGAGACGCGACGACCCGATACCGCTGGCGGCGGATGATGCGAAGTCGTTCTCTCAAGCCATTGATTCAGTTTCGCTGTCGAGACGCGGCTGTTCCATGTGCGATGCGTCTCCACCACTGCTTTCATCAGGCGATCGAGGCCCTCGCCGGTTTCACCGGAGATCATGACGGTGCGCACGCCGCGAATCTGCGGCAAGAGGCGCTCCGTCTTCTCTCGCAGCTCCTTTGCGAGTTCCTGCCGGTCTTCAGCAATATCCCATTTGTTGAAGGCGATGACCGGTGCGCGGCCTTCGCGCGCGATCAGATCGACAATCGTCAGATCCTGGCGCTCGAAGGGGATGGTAACATCGAGGACGATCACCACCACTTCCGCGAATTTCAGCGCCCGCAGGGCGTCGGCGACAGAGAGCTTTTCCAGCTTCTCCTGCACCCGCGCTTTCCGCCTCAGGCCCGCGGTATCGAAGATCTTGAACTGTCGGTCCCGCCATTCCCAGTCGACGGAGATCGAGTCGCGGGTAATCCCGGCTTCCGGCCCCGTGAGCAGGCGCTCTTGGCCCAGCATTTGATTGATCAGCGTCGACTTTCCGGCATTCGGCCGCCCGACGATCGCCATGCGGAGCGGCTTCGTCTCGTCATAGGGCAGGGGCGTGTCGTCGTCCTCGGGAACCGGGACATCCGTGATCGCTTCATCAGGGTGCTTCGCCTCGCGATCGAATGCCTCTGTACCAAGGGCTTCTACAAGCGCGTCGCGCAGATCGCCCATGCCTTCGCCATGCTCGGCTGAAATTGCGACTGGGTCACCGAGACCGAGTGCATAGGCATCCAGATAGCCACTGTCGGAATCCCGCGCCTCGGCCTTGTTGGCGACAAGCACAATCTTGCGTCCCGAACGCCGTGCGACCTCTGCAAAATCCTGGTCCTCCGGCGTAATTCCGGTTTTGACGTCGACCATGAAAAGCGAGAGGTCTGCAAGCCGGATCGCTTCCTCGGTTTGCTCGCGCATGCGCCCGGAGAGGCTTTCGCTATGGGAATTCTCGAGGCCGGCGGTGTCGACGATCTCGAAGGCGAGGTCCATCAGACGCGCTTCACCGGGCCGTCGGTCGCGGGTCACGCCCGGCTGATCATCGACGAGCGCCAGGCGTTTGCCGACGAGGCGATTGAAGAGCGTCGATTTCCCGACATTGGGGCGCCCGATGATGGCGATCGACACCATGGATTATATCTCCGATTGCCGCGCGCCTTCGTTCCGGCGGCGGCATACTATTGGTTGGGTTCAGCGTCCTGATCGGCCTCAGGCTCCGGCAGGATGACCGTTTCCGGATCATCTACCGGCTCGGCTTCAGCTTCGCCGCCACTATCGGAAAGCTGAGCCGCACCGGTTTCGTTCGCTGCGGGTTCGGATGCGGAGTTTTCGTTCTGCGGGGATGTATCGTCAGTCGCTGCCGGTTCCTCGGCCTGCGTCGATGAAGTTTCCGCATCCGCAGGTGCGGGAGTGATTTCCTCGGCGCTTGATGCCGCCTCCGGCGCTGGTGCGCTTTCTGTGGTCTCGCTTGGAGCAGTCTCTGCACCATCGGCCGCGTCTTCGGACAAGGTCGCGTCCGGGGAGGCTGCGCTTGTGTTCTCCGGGGTCGCAGCCGTGCCTGCTTCAGTGTCTGCATCGGTCTCGGGCGACATTTCCTGCCCGCTCGCTTCGGGTGCGGGCTGCTGCTCATCGGCAGCCTGATCGCTTGTGGAAGCCGGCTCTCCGGCTGACATATCCGCCGTCTCTTCTGCCTGCGCCGAGCCCGCTTCGTAAGGTTCGTTTGCCGTGAGAAGGCCGATGATGAGGCCGGCGCGCTGTGTGATCCCACTTGGGGCATCGCCGGACTCGACGATCGACTGGTAAAGATCGCGCGCTGTCTCGGTTTCCCCCGCTTTCCAGGCGGCAAGGCCGATCGCGTCGCGGGCGGCATAACGCAGCGGATTGTCGTCCCCAGTCAGCCGCTCCGCCCGCGCACGAACATCGGCGAGACTGCCGTGGTCGATGAGCAGATAGGCGGCGCGGAGATCGGCCATCTCGCGCATGCTCTCGGGGACGGAACTGTCCGAGGCGACTTCGCCGTAGGAGGCGATGGCATCCTGGTTGCGACCGGCTTCAGCCTCGGCATTGGCGATCGACATGCGTGCAAGGTCCGGATAGGAGCCCCAGCCGTCTTCAGCGATCGCACGGAATGCCTCGATCGCGCCGTCTATATCGCCGTCGCCCACGAGATCCTGTGCGGCGAGATAGCGATCACCGCTCGCGTTGGCCTGCGCGATCGAATAGCGGTCCCATCCGACATAGCCGACGGTCACAAGGATGATGACGACAATCACCGCAATGATCGCCGTGCCGAAGCGCGTCCAGATCGACTTCAGCCGATCCTGCCGCAATTCCTCGCTAACCTCGCGAAAGAAACTCTCGTCGCTCATCGCCCCACGCTCTTGTCGTTTCGCCGAAATTCCTCCAGTCGCGGCGGCTTCGGCTTGTCGAGGCGTCTTCTAACAAGTTTTGTGGCTCAAGGAAGGGCCAAGCGGCCTTATCCGACGGGAGCGACGCCGAAGAGCCATTGGTGAAGCCACAGAACGAAGACGATTGTGGAGACAAGACCGACCACGACAGCAATGACGTCGCCCGTCACCGAAACTTCCGAGGACGCGACCGGACGCGGATTGCGGCGGATCGCAGCGGTGAAATCGAGGATGGCCCATGCGAAAAGAGAGCCGAACAGGACAACGTCCGCGACCATGCCGTTTGCAAGGAGATGGCCCGCAGCCCAGAAACCGACGCCGAGCACCATTGGATGACGGGCCAGGCGCTTGATGTTGCCGGCGGGAACATAGGCTGCTGCCGCGAGGACGAAGCCGACGGGCACGAGGATGAGTGCGAGATGGGAAAGGCCAGCCGGGGGAGCATAGAGCGCACCCGCGGCAGCCTGGGCCTCACGATAGCCCTGGCCGATCAGGAACAGACCGACGAGTGATACGAGGCCATAGGTCCCTTTATATGGCATTTCGCCGATCCGGCCGATCAGCGCGTTCCTCGCACCTTCCCCTACGATGCGGATCGAATGCATGCCGATGAAGATAACGAGGCCTGCGATCAGCCAACTCATCTGGATGTCCCTTCAAGCTCGTGAGCAGGCGCAGCATAGCACGTCTCGGAGCTTCACGGTGCCCGGGCGACAAATTTGCGATGGCGCGGTATGGCTCACATCGGCGGCGCGGGGCCGGGCGATTGTCCAGTGACCGTTCCGTCGGCATTGTCGGGCATCGAACAATTCTTGGGGAGGGTCTTTATGGCCGATACGACAGCGCTCGGCGCGGTGGCGATCTACTGCGGTCTGAACATCGCAATTCTATTCTGGCTTTCCTTTGCGATCGGGCGCATCCGCATCCGCCACCAGATCATGATCGGCGATGGCGGTAATGCGCATCTCGCCAAGGCGATGCGCGGCCATGCCAACGCCGTCGAGATCATGCCGATGACCCTGTTGGCCATGACGCTTGCAGGCTTGCTCGGCGCTTGGCCGTTGGTGATCCACGTTCTGGGCCTTGCCTTAACGATCGGACGCCTGCTGCATGGGCTCCATTTCACACAAATGGATGCTCCGCTCTGGCAGCGCATGGTCGGGTTCGGCCTTTCGATGGCCTCGATGCTCGCTTCAGCGGCAACTGCTGTCTTTCTGGGTTTGTCGGCTCTCTGAGATGGCGGCCTGAACTTCCTCTATGTGTGTTGAGAGCGGCCCGTCAGAGCAAGACGTGCGTTCGTGACGGGACGCCATTCAAGGGAGGCAGACGGATGAAACGCTTTCCCACTATTCTCGCCGGGCTTATCCTCGGACTCGGTGCGGCATGTACCTCCGAACCAGAATTCGCGCTTCCGCCCGTCGCCGGTGACGCTTCAGCCAGCGGTGGAGCCGAGTGCAATGCAGCGGCTGCACAGGATCTGCTGGGCATTGGCATGAACGAGCGGGCGCGGGCGCGGGCACGCAAACTGTCTCGAGCCGAGAGCGTGCGGGTCGCGGGACCCGACACAATGGTGACGCAGGACTTCGTTCCGACCCGGCTGACGATACGCACCGACGACGCTGGTCAGATCATCTCTATCGATTGCGGCTGAGCCATTAAGACGGGTCGTATCGAGAACCCAGAGAATGAAACAAAATCGTTCATGATTTGATCTCTTTCGTTAACCGGGTTCTGCTACTGTTTCAGTCATGGAGGCGAATCAGATCATCCAGTGGCTTTCGGCCGATCATCTGACGATCGGCCCGATCGCGCTCACCGGCTTCGCTCTCGTCGTCGCCGGATTGGCCGCGTTCTTCTTCATTTTATGGGTGAGGGCGCTTCGCCGTATCCGGTGGCTGAAGGCCGAACTCGGTGTTTCGGGGCACGGCACCGAAGGCTTGAACGCCGTGCTGCGCGCCCAATCCGAGCTCTCCGGTCGGTTGCAGACCATGACAGACGTACTCGGGACGCGGCAGGCAGAGCTTACCTCGACCCTCGCAGGCCGGCTCGACGGGCTGACAAGTTCCGTTGGCCGTTCCATCATGGCGACCGGCTCGCAGACGAAGGACTCGCTTTCAGCGCTCGGCGAGCGCCTTGCGGTCATCGACGACGCGCAGAACCGGATCGGCCAGCTGGCCAGCGGCATCTCGAAACTTCAGGACATTCTCGGCGACAAGCAAAGTCGCGGCGCGTTCGGCGAGTTGCGGATGCAGACCATCGTCGCCGACGCACTGCCCGCAAACGGCTATCGCATGCAGGCGACGCTATCCAACGGCAAACGTCCCGACTGTCTGATCGAGATGCCGAATGGCGCACCGCCCCTCGTCATCGACGCCAAGTTCCCGCTCGACGCCTATGCCGCTCTGACCACGGCTGAGACACCAGAGGCGAAGCAGTTCGCCATGAGCCGAATGCGCCGGGACATGGATGTTCATATTCGCGCGATTTCGGCGAAATATCTGATTGCGAACGAGACCCTCGATACTGCGCTGATGTTCGTGCCGTCCGAGACTGTCTTCGCGCTTTTGGGTGAGCGCTTTCCCGACATCGTCCAGAAGGCGTTCCGCGCCAAGGTGGTGATCGTTTCGCCGACACTACTGATGCTGTCGGTCCAGGTCATCCAGAACCTCCTCAAGGATGCACGTGTGCGCGAGGAGGCAGGGCGCATCCAGAAAGAGACGCAGCTCCTTGCCGAGGACATTGCGCGTCTCGACGAGCGGGTGAACGCTCTCAAGACTCACTTCGGCCGGTCGGCGCGGGACATCGATCAAATTCTGGTTTCGACCGAGAAGATTGTACGGCGTGTCGATCGGATCGGGGAAATGCCGCTTCAGGACGAAGCGATTGCCGGAAAGGATGCGGCCGAATAATTATCACAGTTTTGTGATGACAGGTAAGCGAACTGCGAAAACAGGCGGATATTCTGGGTGTTGACAGCTATTATTGGGAAGCAAAGCAGCTTATCCTTACCGAGAGGTTAATTTTTCCGGGATCGAAATGGCGATCTGCGTCGTTGCTAAGTCAACTATCCGATCCTGAGGGGGATAAAAAATGCGACGCGCAGCGCGGACACTGTTGACGGCGGTAAGCTTGGCCCTAGTGCCGACTGTCGCATTCACGGCTCCTGCACACGCCGTTGGCTTGGCTGAGGCCTATAATTCCCAAACCGATATCGATTTCCGCCAGGGTCTCCAGATTCGTCTTGCCTGGACCGGCGACTACGAGGGTTCCTTCGACGGCGTCATCGGGCCCCGCTCGCTCCGCGCTATTCGTGATTTTCAGGCGCGTCACGGCATGAACCCGAACGGCGTGATCTCGGACGACATGCTCGCTCAGCTCGTCGACAAATCTGATTCGATCCAGAATAGCCTCGGTGTTGCTTTCGCGGATGACGCACTCACCGGCTCGCGGATGCTCATTCCGTTTAATCGTGTCGTCGATTCCGGCACGACCGACGTCGGAAATCTCTGGCGCTCAGAAGATGGTCGTCTCGAAGTCGAGACCGTGCGTGTCGCCGACACCGGGCAGACGCTCAAGGGTCTCTACGACGTACTGACGACCGAAACCGACACCCGCAGCGTTTCTGACTCCGAATTCACGCCGAACTGGTTCCGCGTGGCGGGCGAAGATGCCGGCCGCAGTTACCTTATGCGTTTCGAAGTCAGTTCGAAGAGTGAATTCGATCTTCGCGGATTTTCCGTGTCTTTCGATCCTGCGATCGAAGAAGAAGTCGAGCCATTCCTGTTCGTTGCCTCGGAACTCTTCGAGCCCTTCGCGCTGGAGCCACGTCAGCCGCTTCTCGCAAGCCGCGATGATCGCCCGTTCAGCGCGATGATGGAACGCCGTCGTTCCACCAACGAGACGCGCGACGGTCGCTATGCACTGGCCTATGCCGATCCCTCTCAGCCCAATATGTTCGCAATGCCGCCCGCCGACAATGGAATGGCGGTTGGCGAGCGTAAGCCGGGCGACGTCGACTTCGATATGGCCGGCTCGGGCTTCGCCGTCTCCAAGGATGGATGGGTTCTCACCAACGCGCATGTCGTCAACGCGTGCAACGCTGTGCTCGTGAGCGGTTATGGTCGCATCACGGATCGTGTGGTCGATAGCGAAAACGATCTCGCGTTGGTTAAGGTTGAAGGTCATTTCGAGCAACCTCTGAAGGTTGCGGTTGATAAGCCGCGCTTGGGCGAAGACATCCTTGCGCTTGGCTTCCCGCTGCGCTCAATCCTCGCCGACTCGCTCAATGTGACGCGCGGCAACGTATCCTCGCTGCTCGGTCTGATGAATGATCCGCGTTACATGCAGATTTCGGCGCCGGTACAGCCCGGTAACTCAGGCGGACCGCTGGTCGATCTGTCTGGCCGCGTTGTTGGTGTCGTCACGGCCAAGCTGAATGCAGTGGCAATCGCCGACGCGACGGGTGATATTCCGCAGTCGATTAACTTCGCGATCCAGCCGAATGCCGTCTCGAAGTTCCTCGACGCCAATGCGGTCGATTACGAGGCTGCGGACCCGGAAGCTTCATTCCAGAGCGTTCCAGATGCCGTCGCAGGCGTGAAAGACTCGGTCCTTCCGGTTCTCTGCCTCGACGAATAATCGACCCCCCTCCTCCAACCGACCATCCTCACTGAGCCGCGCGGGATATCTCGTGCGGCTCTTTTGTTGTGGCCGTCTGCCTTAGAAAACAGGTGCACATAAATAGTCGAACGGAACAGGTGCACGCTTCTTCGTGTTCCGGACTGGAGACGTCCAACCACGCTAGGAAGCAAACCATGCCAGACCTCAGCACCGAACCCAAAATGATGCGTTCGCAGCAGGACAAGGACACGCCGGAAAAGCTTTCCGATGATGAGACCCGGAATGCCGAAGCGCGCAGTGATGCCGATAGTGGCAGCAAGAAGGATCGCGAAGAGTCCAAGGCCGGCACGGCAGAGCATCGGTCTGAACAGCAGACCGCCATCTTCGAGGAAAACAAGCGCGGCAAAAGTGACGGCGCTGGCGACGGCGAAGAGAACACCGCCGCGGGCAATGCGGATGATGCTGACGACGGGCAGGTGGGCGTTGCCAGCCGAGGCCGGTCACGCCTCTGAAGACCGGAAATTCCAAAGGTCTACGCGTGCCTCTAAACGCGTCACATCTTCAGGCGACCTGCCGGATTCAGCGGATTTTCTGCAGGAAGGATGTGAGGTCGTCGGTGACGAAGTCGATGTGACTCCCGTCCCGTCCCTCATGTTCCCAATAATCTCCGAAGGTCGTCTCGAAATTGCGGGGCACGACGAGAATCGTCTTCATACCCAGCATCTTCGGAACCGTGAGGTTCTTCGCCAGATCCTCGAACATTGCCGAATGCTCGACCTCGATTTCATGGAGACCGACGAATTTATCGTAGGTTTCGGCGGCGGGCTTCGGTACGAGGTCCGAAGCGACGATGTCGAAAATATCCTCGAAATGATCGAGAACTCCGAGCTGTTTCGCCGCGCGCTCCGCGTGCCCCCGATCGCCATTGGTGAAGATGAACTTGCGACCGGGTAGAGCTGCAATCGCTTCGCCGAGATGCGGATTTGGCTCCAGCCACGAGTAGTCGATGTCGTGCACGAAGCTCAGGAAGGCATCAGGGTCGATCTCACGCTCGGCCATCAGGCCGCGCAATGTCGTCCCATAGCGGCGGTACAGATCTTTCTGAAGGGTGCGAGCCTCATCTCTCGGCAGTGTCATCAGTTCGGCGATATAGGTCGTCATCCGCTGGTCGATCTGAGAGAAGAGATCGGAGTGGCGCGGATAGAGGGTATTGTCGAGATCGAAGATCCAGTCGCGAACATGCGCAAACGCATCCCGGTCGGCTTCAGCGGTAACGGCCGTGTGTGTGGTTGTGCTCATTCGTCCTGTCGCCGGTTGGATGTCGCAAGACCCTGATTTTTGAGGGTCGCATGAAAAGGTTCATAAGGAATGTGGATTGAAATTACCGTCGCAGCCGCATTCTTCCAGAACGTTCGTTCAGCTCTGCAAAAGCGCCTCAAGGCACATCTTTCGACGACTGGAGCGACCTTCGTGCGGTTCGGTTTCGGTCTGCCCTTCGCGCTGATCTATCTCCTGACGCTGGAAAGCTTCGGATTTAAGACACCCGCACCCAATCTTGTCTTCGCAGGATATGTCGTCTTCGCCGCGATCGCCCAGATCGCGGGCACGGCGCTTTTGGTTCTGGCCTTCTCCTACCGCAATTTCATGGCGGCGACCGTTTATTCCAAGACCGAACCGATCATCGCGGCGATTTTTGGCTTCCTTATAATCGGTGATAGCTTGGGTCCGGTCGGAATACTGGCGATCGTCATTGGTCTTGCCGGGGTGCTCATCCTCTCGATCGGAGGGACGGGAAGCGTCCGGCAGATCGTCAAGCCATCGGCGGTACCCTCCGCCATGCTGGGCGTTGCCTCAGGTGTCGGTTTCGCGCTGGCGGCCATCGGCGTCCGTGGCGCCGCCCTTGCCCTCGAAAACCCTGATCCGGTCGTTTCGGCCGCAACGACGCTTGTCTGCGTGATTGCCCTCCAGACGGTGCTGATGGCCAGCTTCATGATGGCTTTCGAACGCCATACTCTCAGCGCCATCGCAAGGAACTGGAAAACCGCACTGCTGGCCGGCTTCTGCGGTGCGGCGGCCTCGATCGGCTGGTTCACCGCGATGGCGATGCAGCCTGTCGCTCTGGTCAAGACCGTCGGCCAGAGCGAGCTTCTCTTCGCCTATGCCGCCTCGATCTGGTGGTTCCGTGAAACCATCTCAAGTACGGAGCTCGCCGGCTGCGGTCTCGTCATTCTCGCGGTGCTCATCCTCATTCAGTTCGGCTCATGAGAATAGGCTTCGGGGAATTCAGGGAACGATCAGCGTTCCCGCACCGTGCTCGGTCAGGAGTTCGAGCAGCACCGCATGGCGTGTCTTGCCGTTGAGAATGACGACGCCCTCAACACCGCGTTCCAGTGCGTCGATGCAGGTTTCGACCTTCGGGATCATGCCGCCAGAGATCGTGCCGTTGCGGATCAGTCCCTTGGCCTCGCTGACGCTCAGCTCCTTGATCAATTCCCCGCTGTTATCGAGAACGCCGGGGACGTCAGTCAGGAAGAGAAGGCGCGAGGCGTTGAGCGACCCGGCGATGGCGCCGGCAAAGGTATCGGCGTTGATGTTGTAGGTCGCGCCGTCCCTGCCGGGAGCAACGGGTGCGATGACCGGGATCATTTCAGAGCGCGCGAGAAGATCGAGCAGCGTCCGGTCGACCTCAACAGGCTCGCCGACGAAACCGAGATCAAGAACCTTCTCGATATTGGAGTCCGGGTCGATTACCGTTTTCGTCGCCTTTTCGGCGAAGACCAGATTGCCGTCCTTGCCGCACAAGCCGATGGCCCATTCGCCCTCGGCATTGATCATCGCGACGATTTCCTTGTTGATCGAACCGGCAAGGACCATCTCAACGATCCGCACGGTCTCCGCATCGGTCACCCGCAGTCCGCCTTCGAAGCGCGACTCGATGCCCATCTGGTTGAGCATCCGCCCGATCTGCGGTCCGCCACCATGCACGACGATCGGGTTGACGCCGGACTGCTTGAGAAGCGCGATGTCACGGGCAAAGGCCCGACCGAGTTCGGTATCGCCCATTGCGTGCCCGCCGTATTTCACGACGACGTTCTTGTTCTCGTAAGCTTGCATGTAAGGCAAGGCTTCGGAGAGGAGACGCGCCTGAGTCTCGGCATTGTCCGTTACGGAAGGGGTATCGCTCATCATCGTCTCTCGCTCGTCATTGTCGGGCTACAATCTTGCGCTCTTCCATTGCGCGGCTCAGCCCGGTTCCGGCGTGGTTCTAGCGGGAAACCGGGGCCGACTGAACCCGTTGCCGTCCAACAGAACGGCGAGACGGAAAGCCGCGCTGGTTCGCCCGTCGCGCTGCGCCAGTTGCCTGAAATAACTCATAGACAGCGAGGGCAAGATGCGAAGCACGAATTGGGTCTTTTCAGCTGCGAAAAATGCGACGAGAGTAGCGGCAGCATCGGTAATCGCACTGACTTTATCCTCGCAGGCCTCGTCTGCTCAGGATGCTGGTCTGGAAAGCGCGAAGGCCGACGGCATCCAGCTTCTCATGCGCCACGCCATCGCGCCGGGGACGGGCGATCCGTCCGATTTCGAGATCGGGGACTGCTCCACGCAGCGCAATCTGTCAGACGAGGGACGCAAGCAGGCGAGGGCGATTGGCGAACGCATTCGGCAAGCGGGGATCGAGATCGACGTGGTGCTCACCAGCCAATGGTGCCGCTGCCGCGAGACTGCCGAACTCCTAGGCGTCGCACCCGTGGAGGATGCGCCGTTTCTCAACTCGTTCTTCGGCGATCGCTCGATCAGCGACACGCAGACCGAAGCCGCACGCAAGCGCATTCAGGAACTTGCCGAGGAAGGCCGGAAGGCGATGCTGGTGACCCATCAGGTCAACATCACGGCACTGACGGATATTTTCCCGGCCTCTGGAGAGATCATTCTGGTCGCCGCGGGAGCAGACGGTTCGATCGAAACGCGCGGCTCGATCGAACCCTGAGTACCCTTATCGGCGGACCGCGTTCTCGATGCCCTCGATTGCCGAGGCGTCCTCGATCGTCGCTGGCGTATCGAAGGCGCTTTCGTCGACGATTGCCTTCATCGTCCGCCGCAGCACCTTGCCGGACCGGGTCTTAGGTAGCTTGTCGACGATGATCACGCGTTTGAAGGCGGCGACGGGGCCGATTTCGTCTCGAACCCGTTTAATGACGTCCGCTTCGAGACTATCCTTGGTCGCCTGATCGGTTTCCTTCAGAACGACGAAGCCGCAGGGGATCTGGCCCTTCATCTCGTCTTCCATGCCGATCACGGCACACTCGACCACCGCCGGATGCTTGGCGACAACCTCTTCCATCTCGCCCGTCGACAGACGATGCCCGGCGACGTTGATGACGTCGTCAGTCCTGCCCATCACAAACAGATAGCCGTCTTCGTCCATGTAGCCGGCATCGGCCGTTGAGTAGTAACCAGGGAATTCTGCGAGATAGCTTTCCTTGAATCGTTCGTCGGCGTTCCAGAGCGTCGGCAGATTGCCGGGCGCCAAGGGGAGCTTGATCGCGATCGCGCCCATCTCCCCGCGCGGCACTTCGTTCGCGGCCTCGTCGAGGATCGCCAGTTCATAACCTGGCATCGCGACGCTCGGGCTGCCGCGCTTGATCGGCAGCAGTTCGATGCCGCGCGGATTGCCGGCGATCGTCCAGCTCGTCTCGGTTTGCCACCAGTGATCGATCACCGGACGCCCGAGCTTCTCCTCCGCCCACTTGACCGTTTCGGGATCGGCGCGCTCGCCGGCAAGATAGAGGGTCTCGAACTTAGAGAGATCGTACTGTCCGATGAGTTTTCCCTCCGGGTCTTCCTTGCGCACGCCGCGAATGGCGGTTGGCGCAGTAAAGAGCGTCTTGGCGCCGTGCTCGGAGATGATGCGCCAGAACGTGCCGGCATCGGGCGTTCCGACAGGCTTGCCTTCGAAGACGATGGTCGTCGCGCCTTTCAGCAGCGGCGCGTAGCAGATATAGGAATGGCCGACGATCCAGCCGAAGTCGGACGCCGTGAAGAAGACGTCACCTTCATCGATGCCGTAGATCGCACCCATGGACCAATGCATGGCGACCATGTGCCCGCCATTGTCACGGACGACCCCTTTCGGTTTTCCAGTCGTCCCGGAGGTGTAGAGGATATAGAGCGGATCGGTCGCCTTCATTCGCTCGCAAGGAACATGGCGTCCGCCGTCGACCTCGGCTCTGTAGCGGTCACGCAGGGAGTTCCAGTCGTAGTCGCGGCCGTCGACCAGATCGCAAGGGAGTTCAGGGCGCTGGAGTACGATGGTCGAGTCGGGCTTGGCCGTGGCCAGCTCGATCGCCTTGTCCATCAGCGGCTTGTATTCCACCTTCCGCGCAGGCTCGATACCGCAGGAGGCTGACAGGATCAGTTTCGGCTTGGCGTCGTCTATGCGCTTTGCAAGCTCACTTGCTGCAAAACCGCCGAAGACGACCGAGTGGATCGCGCCGATCCGCGCGCAGGCCAGCATGGATGTAAGCGTTTCGGGGATCATGGGCATATAGAGGACGACCCTGTCGCCTTTCTCGACGCCCAGATCGGTCATAGCGGCCGCAAGCGCTTTTACGTCTAACAGAAGCTCGGAATAGCTGATCTTCCGCTTCGTCCCGGTGACGGGCGAATCGTAGATGACCGACGTACGGTCACCGTTGCCGGAGGCGACATGGCGGTCGAGCGCGTTGTGGCAGGTGTTGCAGACACCGTCCGGAAACCAGCGTCCATAAACGCCGAGCGTTTCGTCAAAAGCCTTGGTGGGCTTCTCGAACCAGTCGATCGCTTCTGCCTGTTCGAGCCAGAATCCCTCGCGGTCGATGCGAGATCGTTCGTAGACGTCCTGGTAGCGTTGGGTCATGAAAAGCTGATCCTCCCAAACCATTCTCAATGACGCTTTCCGAAAGAGAATGCGCATGAGGTGGGTTGAAAGAATAGCACTGACGCCCGGCGCGGAAAGCATGGCCGTTGGTGGAAGATGTCAGCCCGTTTGAGCCAAGCCTGACACGAAATACGTTGAAGAGAGACCGTAGAGGAAGCGTTTATTTCTTCACGGTAGCATTTTGGAGGTTGAGTGTCGGATGCGGGTTGAAGTCCGACGGGGAGATTAAACATGGCGACCGCGATAGTAAGACCAGCAAAGCCTTATCGCGGTATCGGCGTCTTCTTCTCCCTTTTGGCGCTTGTTCTCCTTCATGTCCCCGTTTCCGCGCGAGCGGCAGCCTGGCTGCAGGACGAGGGCGATGGACAAGCGATTGTCACAGGCCTCTTTTCCCATGCGGATGAGGCATTCACCCAGCGATATGATGAGACCGAGCCGGTCGACTTCCAGAAAGGCGGGGGCTCACTTCTCCTCGACTACGGACTTTTCACTTGGCTGACGGTGACCGGCGGGCTCGAATTCAGCTCCGAGACATCAGATGACCTTCCCTATAAACGTCCGGGTCTTTCACGTGCTTCGCTCGGCCTGAGGACCCAGCTCTATCGCTCGGACACTTATGCGATGAGCGCCGAAGTCGGCGTGCTCACAGAAGATGTCTACGGTGAAGCCGACGCGTTGGTCGACACATATGGCTGGGATTCGCCGCTGCTCGAAGCCCGGTGGTCCGGCGGCGTCAATTTCGAACTCTGGGGCAAGCCCGGTTTCTCAGATGTCTCTTTCGGCTACCGGTATCGGCTGGGTGACGGACCTGACGAGATGGTCATCGACACGACCCTCGGTTATCGCGTCTTCGAGAAAATCATGATTCTCGCGCAGAGTTTTGCGACCGCTTCCGCATCGAGTGACGAAGCATCATACGGTCATCAAAAGGCGCAAGGCTCGCTCGTCTATGATCTGTCGGACCGATGGTCGGTGCAGGCCGGCGGCTTTGCGACCGTCGTCGGTCACAACGCGCTGAAGGAGCGCGGTGCGTTTTCCGCGTTGTGGTATCGCTTCTGACACCGTGACCGCTATGGCTATCTGGGGCGTCGATAGCTCGTCGCGAGTGACACCGACTTCACCTGTGCGATCAGTCGTTCGCCGACTTTCAGGTTCATGTGCGATGCTGACCGTTTGCTGACGCTGGCGACGAAGGCTGAATTCCCATCGTTGCCGAGGGCCAGCAGAACCGCGACATGGGCGCGCCCCGAACTCTCGATGCCGAGGATCGTCACGTCGAGCCGGTTGAGAATGGTCGAAGCCGCCGCCGCATCGCGTGTCAGGCTGACATCGCTCGCTTCGATGCGCAGGCGGCGGCGCGCGCCGATGACGGGTGCCTCTTCCATCGCCGCGAAGACGGTCTGCCCACCAAGATCGAGCTCCGCAATCCCATCACTCTCGTCATAGGCAGTCACTGTTCCGGACAGGACGGCGGCCGCGTCTCGCTCCGTCGCAAAGCCGAGATCGCGGTCGAGGAGTACCTGTCGCAACGGACCGGCACTTGCGACGCGTCCATTCTCAAGGACGACGATATCATCGGCCAACCGTTCGACTTCGCTCATCTCGTGGCTGACGAAGAGAACGGGTATGCCGAGGCCCGCATGAAGCGCTTCTACGAAGGGCAGGATCGCATTCTTCGCTGTCTGATCGAGGCCCGAGAGCGGCTCGTCCATCAGCAGGATTTTGGGATGGGAGAGAACCGCGCGGCCCATCGCGACCCGTTGCCGCTCGCCACCGGAGAGCTTCGTCGTGTCGCGATGAAGCAGCGTTTCGAGACCGAGGAGTTCGATCACGTGATCGAGGCTTGCCTTGTCCACGCCCGGCTTGGTTCGCCGCGCGCCGAATGCGAGGTTCTTGCGAACAGAAAGATGGGGGAAGAGGCTCGCCTCTTGGAAGACATAGCCGACCGCGCGCCTGTGTGGCGGTAGGAAAGTTTGTGCATCCTGCCAGATTTCACCGCCGACGGAGATTTTTCCCTCAAAGCGTTCGAGCCCTGCGATGGCGCGCAGAACGCTGGTCTTACCCGAACCGGAGCGCCCGAAAATTGCGGTAACGCCGGTTCCCGCAGCTTTGAAGGCAAGGTCGAGCGTGAAGTCTCCCAGCCGGCCTTTCAGCACGACCTCGACCGGATCAGGTGTCAGGCTCATGGCCGTGCGCCACCCAGATGCCGCGTAATCAGCGTGATCGAGAGCAGAATAAAGAAAGCGAAGACCAGGAGGCCCGCCGATAGGATGTGAGCCGCTTCGAAATTCAGCGTCTCCACAAAATCGTAAATCGCGACCGAGAGAACCCGTGTCTCGCCGGGAATATTGCCGCCAATCATCAGCACGACGCCGAACTCCCCGACCGTGTGCGCGAAGCCGAGAACGGCGCCGGTGAGGAAGCCGGGAACGGCAAGCGGCAGAGCGATAGACACGAACCGATCGATAGGTGAGGCTCGCAAGGTGGCGGCGACCTCGAAGGGTCGATCCCCGATCGCCTCGAACGCGTTGCGGATCGGCTGGACGACGAAGGGAAGCGAATAGATAACCGAGCCGAAAACCAGACCTTCGAAGGAGAATGCGAAGCTGCGGACGCCGAAGAGCCCACCCAAACCCTCGGGGCCTAGAGCGATAAGCAGATAGAAGCCCAAAACCGTGGGCGGGAGGACAAGGGGGAGGGCGACCAGCGTTCCCACGATCTCCTTGAGCCGATTTCTGGAACGCGCAAGCCACCAGGCGAGCGGCGTTCCGACGGCGAGCAGTATGAGCGTCGTCGCGCCGGCGAGCTTAAGGGTAAGAAATATCGGGTCGAGCAGCGCCGGAGACAGGTCCATCAAGCCGCCATACGCTCAGGTCCTTGGCTCTTGCGTATCGAGCTCGTAGCCATATCGTTGAATGATTGAACGCGCTGCTGGTCCTTGCAGGAATTCGACGAAGGCTTTCGCGGCTTCGTCCTCCTCGCCTTCTTTCAATAGCACGGCGTCCTGTCTGACGGCAGAGTAGAGGTCGGCCGGCACGAACCATTTCGACCCGGCTTTATCGACCACCTGCGAGCTGGCAACGAACCCGAGTTCCGCGTTGCCGGTTTCGACAAACTGATAGGCTTGGGCGATGTTGTTGCCGCGAACCAGTTTGGGCTGAAGAGCGTCAAAGACGCCGAGCTTCCGCATCGCCTCCACAGCTCCTGCGCCATAGGGAGCGGTCTGCGGATTGGCGATCGCAAGTCTGCTGAAATCACCGTCTTGCAAAGTCTCGGCACCGGCAACGAGATCGACGTCCGGGCTATAAAGCACGATCGCGCCGATAGCATAGGTGAAGGCACTGCCCTCGACGGCGAGACCCTCTTCAAGCGCGAGGGCTGGCCGATCGCTATCGGCTGCGAGGAAGACGTCGAATGGCGCGCCCTGCTCAATCTGCGTGTAGAGTTGCCCGGTCGAACCAAAACTGAGAACGGCAGTGTGGCCGGTCTGTTCTTCGAACTCAGAAGCAATCTCGCGCGCCGGTTCGGTAAAGTTCGCAGCCACGGCAATCATGGTCTCGGCAGCATGCGCACCTGCCGATGACAGGCCGACGAGTGAGAACGCGAAGATTCTTGCGGCGAGAGGGGTTCTCATAAAAAGCTCCGTTATATTCCATGAAACATAACGATCGGATTGGCGGCGTCTAGTCATCTTCTGAGTGATACGCCGGAGTCTTTCGCGCCGTATTAGCTGGAGGCGCCCCACGCAAAAGTCCGGTGAGCATCTCCACATCAGCGCCGATCGCGTTACTCGCCGCGCACTCCATCCGCCGATAGGCCTCGAAGAGCTGGCGACCGGTTTCCGTCAGCTGTGCTCCACCGCCCGATGTGCCTCCCCGCGCGGCAGTGACGACCGGCTCGGCAAAAGCCGAATTCATGTCTTCCGTCAGCGACCACGCCCGCTTGTAGCTCATCCTGAGACGCCGCGCCGCCGCCGAAATCGATCCGGTTTCTTCGATCGCGGCAAGAAGGTTGGCTTTGCCCGGACCGATGCTGACCGGCCCCAGCGACACGCGTAGGAGTGTGAGGCCCTTGCGGCTCACGGCAGCGGCTCGTTGAGGGCAGCTTCCAGTTCCACGAAACTCGGCATCGCCGTTTGTGCGCCCACGCGGCGGCAGGCGAGCGAGGCGGCGACGGTCGCGCGCCGGACGGCTGTACGAGCCTCTAGTCCTGCCGCCAGACTCGCCGCGAAGACGCCGCAGAAGGTATCGCCGGCGCCTGTCGTATCCTCGATTTCGACGCTGAGGGCCGGTTCCACGAAGGCCTCCCCATCCTTCAGGACCACGACGACGCCGTTGGCGCCCAGCGTCGCGACGACGTTCATATCAAGCGTCTTCCCGACGACCCCGGCAATATCGCTGATCGTCCCCGCATTTAAATCGAGAGCCTTCGCGGCGGCTTCGAGTTCGAGCTCGTTGACGATCAGCCAGTCCAGCGGCTCGCAGAGTTCGCGCAGTTTTGCGCCAGTCAGATCGACGGGAACCGGCGCAAGGTTGAGCACAGCCCGGCCGCCGGCCTCATCGATACGCCTTGCCGCGGAGGTGATGGCTTTTGACGGTGTCTCCATTTGGAGCAGCAGCACCGTCCTCTCGCTAATCTCAGAACCCTCGAGTGCATCCGCGCCAAGCATCCTGTTTGCACCGTTGGCGACGGTAATCGCGTTTTCACCGTCACTGTCGATCGAGATGAAGGCCGCACCGGTCGGTTCCGCCAAGCGCACGATTCCACCGGCATCGATTTGGTTGGCTTCGAGGTTGGCAACGATTGCAGTGCCGAAATCGTCCTTCCCGACAGCGCCGATCATCCGGACACTGGTACTGCCTGCCGCGGCGCGTGCGGCCGCTACCGCCTGGTTGGCGCCTTTGCCGCCGGGCAATTGTTCGTAGCTCGGTCCGAGAACGGTCTCACCGGGTCGGGCTATCTGCTCCACACGGCAGACGAGATCCATGTTCAGGGACCCGAAAACGAGAACGTTTCCCCGCACCTCCGTCGTATCTCTTTCCATCTCGACTCCCCCGATGTGCGTGTCTCTTCATCGCTATGGGGTCGGGCGAAACTGCAGAAAGGTCAAGCGGTTCGAAGCTGACTTTACGAAATGGCGGATGCGCAACAGCTCGTCCCCACGCGAGGCGACGGACCGCGATGTTAACCCTTTGTTAACCAAGACGAACGAAATCTAAACTCCGAAAATGGTCCGTTTCTCAAACGGCAAGTCTTTGAAAACCAAAGGATATCGGTCTCAGATGGTTCCTGTCATCGCAATCGGATCGCTGAAGTCGTCGGGCGCTACGACATTGGCGATGACACTCGCCGGGGTCGCCGCGGCTGCGAATATCCCTGTCACCGTCGTAGACGCGGCGAAGGATGCCGATCTCGCTGATTGGGCTGCCAAGCCGGGCTGCCCGGCGAAAATTCGGGTCATGCGCGAAACCGGCTTGACCGAGATCGAGTCGATCCTGCGCGGTGCGCGCCGGCGCGGAGACAGTGTGATCATCGATTGTGGGACCGATCCGGAGCTCTTGCGTTTTGCCGAGCGCATGGCCGACCGCACGTTGATCCCGGTCCGCTTCTCGCCGCTCTCCGCCTTTGCCGCTCTTTCGACGGATCGTCTCTTCGACGAGATGACGGATATCGGACGGCCGGGCCGGGAACGCGCCTTCGTTGCGAGTTCCATTACCCCGATCCACAGCCGGATCGCACGTGCTGTCGAGACGATGATCGAAAAGAGCACGACCCGCCGTCTGCCGGTCGGCCTTTCGATGCGGGCAGCCTACGAGGCGCCATTCCTGTCGGGCGGCACGCTCTTCACGCTCGATGATGCGGAAGCGCCGGGGCTCGACAGAGCCCGAGCCGAAGCGGCGATGCTTGCCTACGAAGTCGGCATCCTGCGGATGATGTCCGCGTCGACGGATCTGCCGCGCGGAACCGACACACAAATCGCCGCCTGACGGATCATTAAAGCGCCGTCTTTCCTGGGATGGTGTTCAGATCACCGCCTCAGTCGAATGATGGCGGCTGCGAGAGATCGGGTGTCGTAGAGCCGGTATCCGCCTCGGCGGTTCCGTTGTCCGGTGCAGGCTGATCGCCGAATGCCGGTTCGGCGCCGCCGTTACCACCGCTTTCCCGATCGAGTTCGAGCGGCGGCAGGCCGAGCGACGGTGCGTCGTTAGCAGGTACTCTGCTTTCTCCGGAATTTGGCGCATCGGAGCCAGTGCCGCCAAGTTCGCTTGGCGGTTGGCCGAGGCTCGGCTGGCCAAAAGAGGGTTCCACAGCCGGAGCCGTGTTGTCAGACGGCGCATTCGGCATTCCTAGCGGCGGGAGTCCGAACGGATTGTTTTCGTTTGAACCGTCTGACCCCGATCCCGGATTTAGCGGTGGCAGGCCGAGCCCGCCGTCGCCCCCGAAGGATGGAAACTGGATGCTTTCCTCGGAAGCCGCCGCAGGCGCCGGCTCGTTCTTGTAGCGCATCACCATCTCCGGGAAGATGATCGTCAGCGCCACCATCAGAAGCTGGATGCATAGGAACGGGATCGCGCCCCAGTAGATCTGGCCGGTGGTCACCGGCTGCATGCTTTTTCCGGTGACGCGGTCGAGATAGGGCACCTTGGCCGCAACCGAGCGGAGATAGAACAATGCGAACCCGAAAGGCGGGTGCATGAAGCTCGTCTGCATGTTGATGCCGAGCAGTACCCCGAACCAGATCAGATCGATGCCGAGATTTTCCGCCGCCGGCGCGAGCAGAGGCACGATGATGAAGGCGAGCTCGAAGAAGTCGAGGAAGAAGGCAAGAAAAAAGACCAGGATGTTGACCACGATCAGGAAGCCGGTCTCGCCGCCGGGCACCGAGGTCAGCAATTCTTCGACCCAGATGTGGCCGTTCACGCCGTAAAACGTCAGGGAGAAGACCCGCGCGCCGATGAGAATGAACAGCACGAAAGCCGAGAGTTTGGCCGTCGATTCCATCGCCTGGGTCATCAGGTTTATGGTCAGGCGACGCTTGCCAAAGGCGAGAATCAGCGCACCGACCGCACCCATCGCACCACCCTCTGTGGGGGTCGCGACGCCGAGAAAGATCGTGCCGAGAACGAGGAAGATCAGCGCCAGCGGCGGGATCAGGACGATGATGACCTGCTGCGCCAGATAGGACAGAATCTTGAGATCGAAGGCCTTATTGATCGTTGCGACGAGATAGACGACCACAACACCAATCGCCGCGCCCCAGATCACCGCGCCCTGCTGAACCTTATCTTCCAGATAGTGAGAGGCACCGTAGGCGAGCGCGGCAGCGACGATCAGCGCGACGATCAGCGAGGTGACCCCACGCCCGAGCGTCCGCGCTTCCGGTGGCAGGGCCGGCGCGGAACTCGCCCGAAACATCGTCATTCCGAACACGTAGAGAAAATAGAGGCCGGACAGGACAAGCGCAGGAACGAGAGCGCCGGAATACATGTCACCCACCGAGCGGCCGAGCTGGTCGGCGAGGACGATCAGGACGAGCGAGGGCGGTACGATCTGGGCCAATGTGCCCGAAGCGACAATGACGCCTGACGCGAGACGCCGGTCATAACCGTAGCGCAGCATGATCGGAAGGGAGATGAGGCCCATCGCGATGACGGAGGCCGCGACGACGCCGGTCGTCGCAGCGAGCAGCGCGCCGACGAAAATCACCGCATAGGCAAGCCCGCCGCGTAAGGGGCCGAAGAGCTGGCCGATTGTCTCCAGCAAGTCCTCGGCCATGCCGGAGCGTTCGAGGATCAGACCCATAAAGGTGAAGAAGGGAATGGCGAGCAGCGTGTCGTTCGACATGATGCCGCCGAAAAAGCGGTCGGGTAGGGCGCCCAGCAGCGGATAGAAGAGATTGATGTCAGGCGAGAGCGGCGCGAGCTCGACGCCGATGAAGAAGAACAGCAGGCCGTTCGCCGCAAGCGAGAATGCCACCGGATAGCCCAGCAGCAGGAAGATCACGAGCGAAACGAACATGATCGGTGCGAGATTGTGGGCGATGAATTCGATCATGACCGATCCTCCTCACGCCGCGCGGCCCGCGTCTTTGGATCAGGCCCGTCTGCGCTTGGCGGTGGATAGTCCGGCGCGAGCTGCTCCATCTCTTCGGCAAGCGGCAGGTGCTTTGCGAGCGGTGTCCTATCCGGCTCTCCTGCAAACAGGATCGCGCCGCGCTTGATCAGTTCGGAAACGCCCTGGAAGAGCAATAGGACGAAACCGGCGAGAAGCAGCGCCTTCGCCGGCCATATGATGAGACCGCCGGCATTGGGCGAATATTCCTGCCTTTCGAACGATCCGATGACATAGGGCACCAGTAGCCAGACCATCAGGATGGAGAAGGGCAAGAGAAAGAAGAGGTGTCCGAGAAAATCTATCCAGTCGCGGGTTCGCTTGGACAGATAATTCGAAACGATATCGACCCGGATGTGCTCGTTGCGCAGGAGTGTCCAGGCTGCCGCCAGCATGAAGATCGCGCCGAAGAGATACCACTGGACTTCGAGCCAGGCATTCGACGACATGTTGAAGGCCTTGCGCACGATCGCATTGCCTGCGCTCACGACAACCACGACGAGGACGAGCCAGGAGACGCCCCGACCGAAGAAGGTCGTTACGCGATCGATGCCCTGCGAAAAGGACAAAAGGGCCTGCATTCTTCGTTATCCTCCCGGAAGGGACTTCGATCCCTCACCATGCGCAGGTTCCGATGCGCATTCAGGGCGGAGATCGAGGGTATCGCGGCTGAAAATCGTCCGTTCGTTAAGGATTGAGCCGCCGTTTCGCAAGCCTTTGAAATGTGCGACCAATCCAAGCGGCTTTATGCGGTGCCAGCCGCAGGAGGACTGAACGACGCTGTAATGCAGGGGACTATCCGATCGCCGACAGACCCAAAAAGCAGCCCGGCCCGGTGACGCGGGAATGGCTCATGCGAGCGGGCGCTCACTATCTGGAGCGGTACGCAACTTCCACGGAGAATTTCCGCCGTGTGCTGACCCGCAAGGTGCGTCGGCGGATGATGCTGCGCGATGAAAACGAAGCGGATCACGCCCCGCTGATCGATGCCGTAACGGCGCGCTTTGCGGAACTGGGATTTCTCGATGATGTCAGCTTTGCCGAGGCGAAGGTGAGATCACTGCGTCGCAAGGGCGTTTCGAGCCGGATGGTCGAGGCCAAGCTCTCTGAAAAAGGCGTCGAACGAAGCGTGATAGAAGCTGTTACGGCAGAAGACGAAACGACGGAAAGTGAGGCGGCGCACTCATATGCGAAACGCCGCCGACTTGGACCGTGGAGACTGCGCAATCGCACCGAGCGGCGGGACCGGGATGTCGCCGCCATGATGCGCGCTGGATTTTCCTACGGCCTTGCAGCTGCGGTCATCGATCTTGAAACCGACGACCTCGCTTTGGCCGATGACGTCTCGCAAGTCGAGGCTGGATAGACTTTATGGGTCAGACCCGATTCCAGGTCTGGCTCTTGCAGAAGACCTTGAGCGCGCAGCCTTGCAGCTTCAGCGCATTGCCACCAGCCTCGATGGAAGCCGTGCCGTCATAGGTCTTGTCTTCGCGTGGATCGGTGACGGTGCCGGAATACGAGTCGCCCGCGCCGGACATCCGACCGACCGACTTGCCCTTGTGCTCGCCGCTGACGACAGTCGCGCAGAATTCGCCGCCGCAGGGCGCCACTTCGACGATGCCGCCACCAGGCGCGCGCCACTGGCCGACGATTGGTTCCGAGGCGAAGGCGCTCGTTGCAAGGCCGGAAAATGCGAGAAGCGCGCTCGCGGCGAGTGCGGATGTCCGCTTTCTCATGTGTTCACTCCCTCGTGTCAGGTGCGGTGCCGTCTCTTGAAAACAGATTACAGCTCTCGAGAGACGGGAATTGGGCAGCTCCTGTTCCTGCCCGACACGTGTTTGTGACGAGGATGCGAATCTCCGCCTAGATGCGCGACCAGGTCTGGCTCTTGCAGAAGATCTTGAGCGCACAGCCGGTCAGCTTGAGCGAAGCACCGCTCACCGTCGCCGATCCGTTGTAGGTCTTTCCGGAATTCGGGTCCGTCACGGTCCCGGTATAGCGTCCACCCGACCCGGATAGTTGGCCGATCAGTTTGCCCTTGTGCTGGCCGGTGACGATCGTTGCGCAATAACCACCTCCGCAGGGCGAGACCCTGACGACGTTTCCGGTTTCGGCGCGCCACTGGCCGACCAGAGGCTCGGACTGGGCGTGTGCACCGCTCAGGCCGGCGCCGAGCATTATTGTGGCGGCAAGCGCTGTCGCAATCGTTTTCATAATGGTCTCCTCCCCATCAGTCATTGGGCCGGTCATGAAAGAATGCCGGCTTGACTATTGCCGAATGATAGGGCCCGAAACTCTTGGAAAGCAAACAGAATTAGCGAACGGATTGCGCCGGAAAGCGATTCTCAGCCTGCGCGCTGCCAGTATTGGACAGTCTTGCAGAAGACTTCCATGATACAGCCCTTGAGCGCCACCCGACCACCATCGAGCGTGAGAGAGCCAGGATAGCTCTTTCCGTTCCGCGGGTCATGGACGCGGCCCTCGAATTCAGGGCCAGAGCCGGAAACACGGGCGACGGCCGCGCCTTGGTACTGGCCGCTGGCAACGGTGGCGCAGAGAGCTCCGCCGCACGGCTTGACCGCGATGATCTCGCCATCGGATGTGGTCCAGGAGCCGACGATGCCGGACTGTGCAGATGCCGGCCCGACGGAGAATGTGCCGAGAGCCAGCGCGGCACTCAGGACCAGGAAATAAGGTTGGTGTTTTCTGGAATGTGACATGATCGATGCCGCTTCGAAATTCATGAGATGTCCCTTAAAGCTTCATCATCCCGAAAATTGCTCTCAAGAAGACGGTGCCGTGGAGAGCGACATTTTCTCGCGAGAGGAAGGAGCGGTGGTCACAGTTGAGTACCAAGCCGCAGATCGCCCGTACGCCTCCTCAAGTGTCCACTTTTTCGATCGCACTCCGAAGTGCTTCGTCGAAGCGTTCGATATCGGACGGCGTTCCGGCGCTGACACGGAGGGTCCGGTTCAGGAATTCCGCGCCAGGGCGGCGGATGAAGACGCCCTGCCTCTCAATCTCTTTGGCGACCTTGCGGCAGTATTCGCGCCCCTGCCCAAGATCGATCGCAACGAAATTCGTCGCCGAGGGCAGGGCGGAAAAGCCTTGCTTTTCCGCCACAAGAGCGAGCTGGATGCGGCTCTTTGCGACCTCATCCACAGTCCAGTTCAGGTGATCTCTATCCGAAAGAGCAGCTTGCGCGCCGGCCAAGGCCATACGGCTGACGGAGAAATGGTCGCGAACCTTATCGAATTGTGAGATGGCATATGGATCGCCGAACACGTAGCCGACGCGAACCCCCGCCATTCCGTAAGCTTTCGAGAAAGTTCGGAAGCGCAGAAGGTTCGGTCGAATGAGATCATCTCGGGTGGTCGCCTCTTCGGGCGCGAAGTCGCAATAGGCTTCGTCGAGCGCGACGATCGTATCCTCCGGAACGACAGCAAGCAGAGATTCGAGCGCGGCTGCATCGTGCCAGCTTCCGGTCGGATTGTCCGGATTGGTGAGATAGAGAATCTTTGGGTGGAGCTCGCGGGCGCGCTCCGCAAGAGCCTCCCAGTTCTGGCAAAAATCGCTCGTATAGGGCACGGTCTCGATCACCGCGCCGGCGGCTGTCGCGAAATAACCGAAAGTCGGGTAGGCGCCGAGGCTGGTCAGCACAGTGCTCCCCGGCGAGCAGGCTGCCGTGATGAGATCGCGCAACAGGCCGTCGATGCCGACGCCGCAGATAATGTTCTCGACCGCAAGCCCGTGCTGTGCAGCAAGCGCTTCGCGCAATTCGAACTGCTCCGGGTCGCCGTACATCCAGCTTTCCGCCGCAACCCGCGCCATGGCCTCGATCGCCTTGGGCGAGGGGCCGAAAACGCTCTCATTGGCCCCGAGCCGAGCCGTGAACGGCCGGCCATGGCGACGTTCGAGCGTTTCGGGGCCGGTGAACGGCGATACGGATGCGAGGGCACGGATGCGCCCGTCGAAGAGGCCCGTCATAATGATGGATGTCCCGTGATGAAGGTATTGAGACCGGTTTTGCGCTCAGCCGACGATCTCGGTCAGGCCATCTGAAAAGCGTCTTGCGTTGCGCACGTAGTGCTGCGCCGACTCCTTCAGTTTAGCGGCGGCCGTGTCGTCGAGTTCGCGGACGGCCTTGGCCGGCGAGCCGACAATCAGGGAATTCGGCGGAAAGGTCTTTCCCTCGGTCACCAGAGCGTTGGCGCCGACGATCGAATTGTCGCCGATCTTGGCACCGTTGAGGATCGTCGCGCCCATGCCGATCAGGACATTGTCGCCCAGCGTGCAGCCATGGACGATCGCATTGTGGCCGATCGTGCAGCCTTTCCCGATCTTCAGCGGAAAGCCCATGTCGCTGTGAAGCGTGGCATTGTCCTGGATGTTGGTGTCGTCACCGATCTCCATCCATTCATTGTCGCCCCGGATGACGGCATTGAACCAGACCCCGACATTTTTCCCCAGCCGGACCCGACCGATGACATGCGCTCCGGGCGCGATGAAATGGGGCGTCTCATCTGAAATTTCGGGCTTGTCCCCATCCAGCTGATAAATCGGCATTGTCTCGGCTCTCCCTTTCATGATCGGCCTTTTCGCCGTTTCAGCCATCATGAAGCGCAGTTGCCGATAAAAGCAAAATCATTTCCAGACGCATTATCCCCGAGCGGAAGCTGCCGAAACGAGTTCCGATCTGATGTGGAAAAGCGCATCGTGTGCGCTGCGTACACTTGGCAGAAGCCCTGAGTGTCGGAAATTAACCTTCAGTCAACCAACCGGCACGATAATCCAGTGGCGATGCAGTCCCGACACGTTTTCCGCAAAGGCCATGAGATGTTCGAACGCGATCTTCCGAGAATGGACGACGAAGCCGTTATCCTCCAGGCGATCGAAGCGCTTTTGAAGGAAGGCCTGGACCGTCGCATGATCGAAAAGGCACTGGTTGAATACGCGCCTCTCGATCTCGATCTCTTCGCGGATTGTTTCGTGAAGGCCTTGGCCTCGGTCCGGCGCTCTTCCCGCCTTCAAGGACGGTCTATGGCGGCCTGAAACGCCATATACGGCGAGGCTTAAGGCTTTAGTCCGGGTCGTGATAGTCCAAAAAGCGCTCCTCCCGGACGTCGTAGAGTCGACCTGTTTCGGACATGTCAGCGAAGGCGAGAGGCAGGATCTTCGACGCGACTTCTCGTGCCGACGGCAAGGTTTCCGGATCTTCTCCCGGCATTGCCTGCGCCCGCATCTGAGTTCTCGTCGCGCCGGGATTGACGGAATTGACGCAAAGGGACGTTTTGCGGGTCTCGTTCGCCCAAGATTTCCCCAGAGCTTCGACCGCAGCTTTCGTTGCGGCATAAAGCGACCAGTAGGCCTTCGCGGAATGGGCCGCACCCGACGACATCAGTATCGCGCGCCCGGCATCTGATTTGCGCAGCAGCGGATCGAAGGATCGGATCTGACGCCACACCGAGGTGACGTTCGTCGCCATCGTCTTTTCGAACACCTTCGTCTCGATATGGCCGATCGGCGAGAGAACGCCGAGCATACCTGCGTTGGCGACGAAAACATCGAGCTTGCCGTGACGCTCGTAGATTGCGGCACCGAGCCGATCAATCCCCTCGAAATCCAAAAGGTCCAACGGGACGAGGGTCGCGGTTCCCCCGGCCGCCTTGATCCGATCATCGAGCTCTTCGAGTCCGCCGACGGTGCGCGCCACGCAATAGACATGCGCACCTTCCGCCGCGATGAGTTCGGCGAGTTCGCAGCCGATACCGCGCGATGCGCCGGTGACAAGCGCAATCCGTCCGTCCAGTCGTCCCGTCATGCCGTCCTTCGAGGTTGGTTAGCCGAAGCCGCCGAGCAGCGAGAGCTGGCGCACGTTTTCTGACGCGTCCAGGTCCGTCAGCGCCGTCGGATAATCGCCGGTGAAGCAGGCGTCGCAATATTGCGGCTGGTGACGGTCGCGCTGAGGTTCATCGCAGGCCCGGTAAAGGCCTTCAATCGAAATGAAGGCCAGGCTGTCGACCTTGATGAACTCTGCCATCTGCTCGACCGTCATGCGCGAGGCGAGCAGCTTACCGGTTTCCGGCGTGTCAACGCCGTAGAAGCAGGCGCCGGTCGTCGGCGGCGATGCGATGCGCATGTGCACTTCCGAAGCGCCGGCGTCGCGCATCATCTGCACGATCTTCTGGCTCGTCGTGCCGCGCACGATCGAGTCGTCCACGAGAACGATGCGCTTGCCCTCGATCATCGCGCGGTTCGCATTGTGCTTCAGCTTCACGCCCATGTGGCGGATCGCGTCGCTCGGCTGAATGAAGGTGCGGCCGACATAATGATTGCGGATTATGCCGAGTTCGAAGGCGAGATTGGCCTGCTGGGCGTAGCCGATCGCAGCCGGTACGCCGGAGTCTGGCACGGGCACCACGAGATCGACGTCCACATGGCTCTCGCGGGCGAGCTCCGCGCCGATATTCTTGCGGATCGTATAGACGTTTCGGCCTTCCACATTGGAATCCGGCCGCGCGAAATAGACGTATTCGAAGATGCAGAAGCGGCTTTTGCGCCTCTGAAAGGGGAAGAGTGACTCGATGCCGTCATCGGTGATGATGACCATCTCGCCCGGCTCGATGTCGCGCACGAAGTCGGCGCCGATGATGTCGAGCGCGCAGGTTTCCGAGGTGAGGATTGGCGAGCCTTCGAGGTCGCCGAGAACAAGAGGGCGGATGCCCAGCGGATCGCGCACCCCCACCAGTTTCTTCGAGGAAAGCCCAACCAGAGAGAACGCGCCTTCGAGACGCGAAAGCGCGTCGATCAGTTTGTCCCGGAAAAGCCGCGCGCCGGAGGTTGCGATCAGATGAAGGATCGTCTCGGTATCTGAGGTCGACGAGAAGATCGAACCGCGCCGCTGCAATTCGCGCTGGACAGTGAGGGCATTGGTGATGTTGCCGTTGTGAGCGACGGCGAAGCCGCCAGCAGCAAGTTCGGCAAAGAAGGGCTGCACGTTGCGTAGCCCACCGCCACCGGTGGTCGCATAGCGCGTATGGCCAATCGCTGAATCACCAGGGAGTCGTTCGAGAACGGCCTGCTTGGTAAAGGCGTCGCCGATCAGACCGGGATGGCGCTCGACGTGGAACTGGGTGCCGTCGTAAGCGACGATGCCCGCCGCTTCCTGCCCACGATGCTGCAAGGCGTGCAGGCCGAGGGTGACGAGAGCCGCCGCGTCCGTCCGATTGTAAATGCCGAAAACGCCGCATTCTTCATGCAGCGTGTCGTCGCCGAAAGGCGTTTCGTCCATGGCGTTTCTCATTGCCTGCCAGCGTCGGAGGAGCCGGTCATTGGCCAATAGATAGACAAATGCGCGACCGGTTAGAATTCGCTATTCATCGCTCACGCATTGCCATACGCCAGACCGGCTCTGCCATGCAACTGACAGTCCGGTTACTCTGCGTTTTCTTCGATGACGCCTTCGACGCTTTCTGCACCGCCCGCATCGGCTGCCGGCTCCTCTTCGCCGTTCATGCTGCCGATTCGCTGCATGATCGTCTGTTCGGGATCGTCGGGAAGCGCTGCGATAAGGTTCTGACCGAGATCATCCAGCATCGGCTTGGAGGCGGCGTTCGCCACCCATTGCGGCTGATTTTCCGGCGTCAGCCAGTTAAAGAACAGCATGGCGACAACGACGAGGAGAAGGCCCCGGGCGGCGCCGAAAACAAACCCCAACACCCGGTCGAAGGCGCCAACGCGGCTGTCGATAATGAAATCGGCGATCTTCAGTGTAATGAAGGAAACCACGATCAGCGAGACGAAGAAGACGATTGCTGCCGAAATCGCCATCGCCACCGTGTTCGAGTTCACATACTCGCTGACGAACGGTATAACGGGCTCGTAGAAAAAAAATGCGAGCACAGCTGCCGCGACCCATGCGACGATGGACAGAACCTCGCGGGAAAAGCCTCTCACCATTGCAAGAAGCGCCGAGACGAGCATGATCGCGACGAGGATCGCGTCGAGAATAGTCAGGGACATCGCAGTTTTCGGGTCCGTATTCGTTGGCGTACGAGGCTCTTCAGGCCGCCCGGGGACCAGATAAAGATCATACTCCGAGCCGCTCAGGCCTTTCACACCTTCCTTGCGTCAAGATCAAGACGGCAACGGGGCAGGGCAACGTCACCCGCTGTCATCTGCGCCGGAACCGGACGCGATCGTCGCGACGAGTTCGGCAAGGGTTTCGATCTCGCTCAATTGCATGGCGCCGCGAGCAAGATCGGGGATGTTGGCCGGGATCGTCGCGCTGGAAAACCCCAGTTTTTCGGCTTCGCGTAACCGTTGGCCTGAATGGGCAACGGGACGCGTCGCACCCGAAAGGCTCACCTCGCCAAAATAGACGGCCGCTGCCGGAAGCGTGACCCCGGAAAGCGAGGAGACGAGAGCGGCTGCGACTGCGAGGTCAGCGGCAGGCTCGGATATGCGAAACCCGCCTGCGACGTTCAGATAGACGTCGTGTTGCCCCAGGCGGACCCCGCATCTCGCTTCGAGTACCGCGAGCACCATCGCAAGGCGAGGGGCGTCCCATCCGAGAACTGCGCGGCGCGGCGTTCCGAGCGATGATGGGGCAACCAGTGCCTGGATTTCCACAAGCACCGGACGTGTGCCCTCCATTCCGGCGAAAACAGCTGCGCCAGGCGCCTTGTTGCTGCGCTCGCCGAGGAAGAGTTCCGACGGGTTCGGGACCTCCCGCAAGCCCTTGTCGCCCATCTCGAAGACGCCGATTTCGTCGGTCGGACCAAAGCGATTCTTTACGGTTCGAAGGATGCGATAGTGATGCCCGCCTTCTCCCTCGAAATAGAGGACTGCGTCGACCATGTGCTCGACGACGCGCGGACCGGCGATCTGCCCTTCCTTCGTTACGTGTCCCACGAGAATGACAGCCGCCCCCGAGGCCTTGGCGAAGCGGATGAGCGATTGTGCGCCGGTGCGCACCTGATTGACCGTACCCGGTGCCGACTCGGTGAGATCGCTCCAAAGGGTCTGGATCGAATCGATGATAACGAGATCGGGCCGCCCGCTCGCCGCCAATGTCGCCAGAATGTCTTCGACATTGGTCTCGGCCAACAGCTGGACGCTGGTGTCGGAGGCATCGAGCCGTTCGGCGCGCAGCCGAACTTGCGCTACTGCTTCCTCGCCGGACACATAAACGACGCTGGCGCCATGGCGTGCGAGTGCGGCCGAGGCCTGCATCAAAAGCGTCGATTTTCCGATTCCAGGATCGCCGCCGATCAGAATCGCGGAGCCTCGTACGATCCCACCACCCGTCGCACGGTCGAGTTCGGCAATGCCCGATGTGATGCGCGGCGCTTCTTCCTTCTCGCCTGCGAGCGGCAGAAGCTTGGAAGGCGTACCCCGGCGCCGCGAGCGCTGGGGGCCGCCCGCAACGCCGCCTGCGGAGGATTCCTCGACGATCGTATTCCACTCGCCGCAGGCTTCGCATTTGCCCTGCCAGCGCGCATAGGCAGCGCCGCAGGATTGGCAGATGAATGTGGTCTTCTGTTTGGCCATCGGGGATCAGTATTTCGGAGTTTGCCGAGACCGCAAACACATTCGGCGCAACGGCGCAATCTTCGCCGTTAGGCCCGGCTTTTCGCTTACTCCTCGGCTTCTTCGCGAAGGATCGCGATGGCCTGGGTGATCGACATCAGTTCGCGTCGTTCAATGAGCAGGCGCCGGGCCGTGCGAAGCGCGTGGCGTTCGAGCCGGGCACGAGCCGGAACATCCGCGATAGTCTCAAAATCCTCGACATGGGAAATGCCGATGATCCGCCGGATCATCTTGGCGCCAGCGAATCCGATCGCATCGGCAAGGACGGAGTTGAGGTGTCCGGCAATCACGACTCGCCGATCAGAGGTCGTCAGAATATCGGCTGGAAAGAATTGAGTGTCCTCTTCCTCGGCGAGACGATGGAAGCTGTTGGAAAAGTGTTCCCAGACGTCCGCGGCGGCCTGGAGCGCCCATTCGGCAAACTTGCTGCGATCATCATCCGGCGTCGCGTGCCCCGGTTGGCTGATCGCCGCCAGGAAGAGATTGCCGATCAGGGCGCCGAGATCAAAGCCCATGGGGCCGTGAAACGCCCATTCCGCATCAATGACCCTCGTATCGGTCTCGGTGACCATGATCGAGCCGGTGTGGAGGTCGCCGTGGATGAGTGCTTCGGACTTCGTTCGAAAGGCCAGCTTCATCTCGCTGGCAGCGCGCCTCAGATCAGGGTCGGTACGCAGTTTCGCTGCGATCGCTTCGTTTCCCGGCGTTACGCGATTGAGTTCCCGCTCTCCGTACGGACCGGTGAAGATGACGTCCTCGGTCGTCTGACAAAGATGCGCGTTGCCCGCAAATTTCGCCGCAAGCGTCTTTTTTTCAGGTGTCAAAAGATGGAAATCTGAGGTGAAATAAAGGGAACGGGCGAGAAATTCGCCCAGATGGCGCGGAAAATGCGGAAATGTCCGCCCGTCTACGAAGGCGTGGCGTGCCACCTTATGATGCCGTAGGTCCTCCATGACGAGGAGGCCGAGGGATTCATCGGTGTGCAGAATGGCCGGCACGAATTGCGGCGCAATTCGAAGATGAAGTGCGAGGGCCTCGGTCTCGAAAGTGATCCGGGAGACCGGAAAAGGCCAGCTTTCGCCGATGACGCGGATATAGGGAAGCGCCTGCTTGACGATGATCGAGCCGGTCCGTCCTTCGAGCCGGTAGACGGCGTTCATATTGCCGTCGCTGACTTCCGTCGCTCGCCAGTCCACTGGTTTGCCACCGAGGCGCCGAGCGAGATCGCTGACGGGCGCGACAACAGAAGCAATCTCCGCCGTGTGAAGAATGCGGTAGCCGGCGGGAACCGGAAAGAGTTCGGGCATATTGCTCAGAGGATCCAGTGGCACGTATAGGCAATGCGGTCAGATGGGTGGGAGGGGCTCGCATTGGCCGCATTCGTCCCACCCGAAGCTCCGGTCGATATGCTCTACGAGACTCTCAGCCTGAATGTTTCAGAAGTCTTCGGTGATGACGACTGTCTGAAAGGTCGTCTTAAAAACTGGCGGTTCGACATGGTCTATGGAAGCAGCGCTAATTCCGCCTCTTCGCATGCGGGCCGAAATCAAAAATTCGTTACATAAAGGTTAATATCAGCGCTCGTATTGCGATTTTTTACTGATTGTGGCGAAATCTGGACAATCTTCGTTGTGTTGTAGCTACAGCCAAGCGGTAATCGGCGCAGGATGAATCCGTTTCTCGCCATCAGGCGCAATGTGCGCGGCTGGTGTGTGTGAAAAGCGCTATTCGCCGACGTCTTCTAATGGCAGAGGAGCGGTGCGGTTCTTCGAGAATGTTTGTGATTTGAGATGCAACCATTTGATCGGTTGCGACTTACCACATCAAACGGAAGGGCCGCGCCACGTGAATGTGGCAAAATTTACGGGGAATAAACAAACCGCATGCAAAATGCCGAAATGTCTCAAGAACAGGTACGGTTTCCAGTGCGTCGCACAGCCATAACGCTTTTAGCTGCAACCGGTGCTTTCGCGGTTCTTACGGCGAGCTATGCCACTGCCGACCTGCCGGCACCTGTTACCAACACCGTTGCAACCGAGACGGCTGCCACGAACTAACGCCTGATATCAAAGCGGCGAGAATTTTCGAAAAGGGGTCTAAATGGCCCCTTTTTCGCGTTTGGTGACTGAAAGAACGGGCTTCTCGACGCTTCATCACGCGCGCAATTCTTCAAGCGCGTGGAACTCGACTGGCTGTTCATTCACGACAGCCAAAGAGCTGAGGTTGCGAAAGCCAGACAGGCATTTTCCTGATTGCCATTCCGACTCTTGAACCAGTCTGCCGAGAGCGGCTATTCCTCCGCTCACCGCTGCTACGGTCGGCAGAAGTCGGGCCGCCATAAGATTTTAGTGCGGCGCATATGGACATGGGCTGGATGGCTTCGATCAAGCGCTTCGCGTTCCTCATTACAACATTGGCATTTGCCTTCGTAGTCGCGTCTTCTTTGGCACATGCGGAAGGATGGTCGCTTCGCGGGCTTTTCGGCGGTGAGACCGAAACCGAGACGGCGGAACAGGGCGACCCGCCGCAAACGGCGCCCGCCGAAGCTCAGATCACCGATCCGTCGCGCCGCGTGCCGGAAAGCCAGTCGGAAATCACGCTGTCCTTTGCACCGCTTGTGCGAAAGAGCGCGCCGGCTGTCGTCAACGTCTATGCCGCGCGGGCTGTCCCAGAACGCCTTTCGCCTTTTGCCGGCGATCCGTTCTTCGGCCAATTCTTCGGCGCGCCATCGCGGCGGGAGCCCCGCATGGAAAGTTCGTTGGGATCGGGAGTTATCGTCGATCCGAGCGGGCTTGTCGTCACCAACAATCACGTAATCATCGACGCGGACGAAGTTCGCATCGCCTTTGCCGACGGCCGGGAGTTCGAAACGACCGTTCTTCTCAAGGACGAGAAGGTCGATCTCGCGGTTCTAAAAATCGAGGAGCCGGACGAAGAATTCCCGACGGTAGAGCTCGCCGACTCCGATGGGCTCGAGATCGGAGACCTCGTGCTGGCGATCGGCAATCCGTTCGGCATCGGCCAGACAGTGACCAACGGCATCGTATCGGCCCTCGCGCGGACCCACCTCTCGCCCGGCGACCCGGGTGTCTTCATTCAGACCGACGCCGCGATCAATCCGGGCAATTCCGGGGGCGCGCTGATCGACATGCGCGGCCGACTGATCGGCGTGAATACCGCGATTTTCTCCAAATCGGGTGGCTCGAACGGAATCGGCTTTGCCATTCCCTCCAACCTCGTTGGCAGTTTTGTTCGGGCCGCCAAGGCGGGAGGCGAGTTCAACCGACCCTATGTCGGAGCATCCTTCGGACCTGTGACACCTGATATCGCCGCGGCGGTGGGCCTGGGGCGTCCAACGGGCGCAATCGTGCACTCGGTTCTGGCGGATTCGCCGGCTGAAGAGGCCGGACTCGAAGAGGGCGACATCGTTCTGGAAGTCGGCTCGGTCGCGATCGCCAACCCCGACGCACTTGGCTACCGCCTTGCGACGGCCGGTATCGGCGCGACGACGACACTTACGGTGCTCCGCGGTGAGGAGCGCGAGACACTGACCCTTGCTCTCGCCGGCGCGCCGGAAAACCCACCCCGCGATGAACGCCTGCTCGAAGGACGCAATCCTTTTGCCGGTGCTACGGTCTGGAATATGTCGCCAAAGGTTGCCGAGGAACTCGATTTGCCGCTCGAAACCAACGGCGTCGTCATCGCCGAAGTAGCCCGCGGCTCACTCGCGGCACGCTTCGGACTGCGGCCACGCGATCTGGTCATTACCGTCAATGGCAACGAGGTGGATACCACCTCGTCGATCGAGGACATTCTCTCCGAGGATTGGGGCGGCTACGATTTCGAGATCGAGCGCGGCGGGCGCCGGCTCGTCCGGCGTGTGCGCTGAGATGGCGGATCTGTTCGGGGAAGCCGAGCCTGAGAAAGCATCGCGACGCGAAGACAACCCGAGCGGCAGGAGCGGGTCTCGACAAAGCCAGCGGCCGCTCGCCGATCGACTACGCCCCGAAACGTTGAGTGACGTCGTCGGCCAGGAACATCTAACGGGTGAGGGCGGTATCCTTTCCCGAATGCTCGCAGCGGGAAATCTTGGCTCCATGATCTTCTGGGGGCCGCCGGGCACAGGCAAGACAACGGTCGCACGGCTCCTTGCCAACGACAGCGATTATGCTTTCGAGCAGATATCCGCGATCTTTTCCGGTGTCGCAGACTTGAAGAAAGTTTTCGAAGCGGCGCGTATGCGGCGCTCGAACGGCCGACCGACGCTTCTTTTCGTCGATGAAATCCATCGGTTCAACCGCGCTCAGCAGGACAGTTTCCTGCCCGTCATGGAGGACGGGACAGTTGTGCTGGTCGGCGCGACGACCGAAAATCCGTCCTTCGAGCTCAACGCTGCGCTGCTGTCACGAGCGAGGGTCCTCACCTTCAAACCGCATGATTCGGATAGCCTGGGCTCGCTGCTCGAACGGGCCGAAGCGATAGAGGGCAGGGCGCTTCCTCTCGAGGAAGAGGCGAGACAGATTCTTCTGCGACTCGCCGATGGAGATGGCAGAGCGGTTCTGAGTCTTGCCGAAGAAGTCTGGCGGGCGGCAAGTGAGGGCGAGATCTTCGATTCGGCTGCCCTTCAAGCGATCGTCCAACGTCGCGCTCCGGTCTACGACAAGAGTCAGGACGGTCATTACAATCTTATCTCCGCCCTGCATAAGTCCGTGCGGGGCTCGGACCCGGACGCCGCGCTCTACTGGCTCTGTCGCATGCTCGACGCCGGAGAAGACCCGCTTTATCTCGGACGCCGACTCGTTCGTATGGCTTCCGAAGATATTGGTCTCGCTGATCCCAACGCCCTGCGCGTGACGCTCGCTGCGAAGGATGCCTACGATTATCTCGGTTCGCCTGAGGGCGAACTCGCGCTGGCGGAAGCGACCGTCTATCTCGCCGCTGCGCCGAAATCGAACGCGGTCTACAACGCCTATAAACAGGCGATGCGCTCCGCGAAGGCGAACGGTTCGCTGCTACCACCCGCTCATATCCTCAACGCGCCAACCAAGCTCATGAAAGAAGAGGGATACGGCGCCGGATACCGCTATGATCACGACGAACCGGACGCCTTTTCCGGGCAAGATTACTTCCCTGATGAAATGAGGCGGGAGATGTTCTACCGCCCCACGAATTATGGCGTTGAGCAGCGGATCGGCGAGCGTCTGACACGTCTTTCTGAGCTTCGAAAGCAGCGTGGTTCCAGCTAAATCATCGGCATGACAAGCGATTTTTCTGCGCTGCGGGAAAGATGAAGGATTCGTGATTTGGGCCGTTGAATTGCGGCAAACCGTGTTTTAGTGTCGCTTGAAACGATTAGTTCGCGCCCGTCGACCGATCGACCTGGCGGAACTTTTCCAAAAAGACACCAACGACCTTGCCGTGCTGGAAAGCTGGCGCGGTCGTTCCGATCAGCGCTTAATTTCCACAGACAAGGAGAACCGCGATGTCAGCGGATCAGGACATGATCCCCGAACAGTCGGTCACGAATTACGAAGTCGGACAAGACAACGTTCAGAAATTCGGGCTCGACATTCACAATCCGGTCTTTCCCATATCGGCCGGTATCATCATTCTCTTCGTGGCTTTCACGTTGATCTTCCCGGATGCTGCGGGCGGATTCTTCGGTTGGCTTCGCCCGTTGCTCACGTCGACATTCGACTGGCTGTTTATTATCGCCGGCAACATCTTCGTCCTGTTCTGCCTCGCGCTCATCGTCACGCCTCTCGGCGGTGTCCGGCTCGGTGGCAAGGATGCACGGCCCGATTACGGCTATTTTGGCTGGTTCGCGATGCTTTTCGCTGCCGGCATGGGCATCGGACTTGTGTTCTACGGCGTGTCGGAGCCAATCAGCCACTACTCGTCGTCGATCGGCGGCGTCACGATGGAAAACGGGGTTCGCACCGACTGGGCTCCGCTGGGAGCGGCCGCCGACGAGACCCTCGAAGCGCGCCGGCTTGGTATGGCCGCAACGCTCTATCACTGGGCTCTTCATCCATGGGCGATCTATGCGATCGTCGCGCTTTCGCTCGCCTTCTTCTCCTACAACTGGGGCCTTCCGCTGACGATGCGGTCGGCGTTCTACCCGCTCCTCGGCGACCGGGTCTGGGGCTGGCCTGGGCACCTTATCGATACGCTCGCGGTCTTCGCGACGATTTTCGGTCTCGCGACATCTCTCGGTTATGGTGCAGAGCAGGCGTCTTCAGGGTTGAACTTCCTGTTCGGTATTCCCGATAGCACCCTTACCAACATAATTCTGATCGCGATTATCACCGGCGTTGCATTGATTTCAGTGGTCGCGGGCCTCGACGGCGGCGTGAAGCGTCTCTCTGAGATCAATATGGTGCTGGCGCTCGTGCTTCTCCTGTTCGTCTTCTTTGTCGGTCCGACGATGGAACTGATCCAGGGCTTCTTCGGCAATGCCGTTGCTTATGCGAAGGAGATCGTTCCGCTGTCGATGCCGTTCGGCCGAGATGACGACAATTTCCGCCAGGGCTGGACGACGTTCTACTGGGCATGGTGGATGAGCTGGTCGCCATTCGTCGGCATGTTCATCGCCCGCGTCTCCCGTGGTCGTACGGTTCGCGAATTCGTCACCTGCGTTCTGATCGTTCCGACCGTCGTATCGATCGTCTGGATGACGGTGTTCGGTGGAACCGCGCTCACGGAGACGATTGGCGGATATACCGGTATCGTCGATGCCGAACTGCCGGTGAAGCTCTTCGAGATGCTGAATCAGCTCCCGCTCACTTCGATAACGTCCTTCATCGGCATCATCCTCGTCATCGTGTTCTTCGTGACCTCGTCGGACTCCGGTTCGCTGGTCATCGACACGATCACGGCGGGTGGCAAGCTCGATGCCCCGACGGCGCAGCGCGTCTTCTGGGCGACCTTCGAAGGTCTCATCGCCATTGCGCTTCTGCTCGGCGGTGGGTTGGCAGCGCTTCAGGCCGCTGCGATCGCGACAGGCTTCCCGTTCGTGATCCTGCTCCTGATTCTGACCTTCTCGGTCTGCAAGGGTCTGATCGCGGAACGCAAGAAGCCGTTCTTGCAGAACCAGGAAGCCTATCAAGCGGCCGAGTAAGCATTAGCTTGCTTGATGCAAAATCGGCCCCGGATGCTTCTCGCATCCGGGGCCGAACTCTTTTCTAGGCAGCGCATAAAGGCTACCGCAAATCTATGACCAACCTTCTGATCGTGATGGCTGGGGGCGGCTTGGGCGCAGGTGCGCGCCATCTTTCGGGCCTTGCGGCCATGCGCCTTCTCGGAACCGGGTTCCCGTGGGGCACGGCTTTCGTCAACGTCTTCGGATCGTTTCTGATGGGTGTCCTCGTGGAAGTGCTGGCCCGAAAATTTGGGATGAGCCAGCACTGGCGTCTCTTTCTCGCGACCGGTTTCCTCGGCGGCTTCACGACCTTCTCGTCTTTCTCGCTCGATACGGTGAACATGATCGATCGGGGAGCGACGGGCCTTGCCTTTGTCTACGTGGCCGGTTCGGTACTGCTCGGCGTGGCCGGGCTGTTTGCAGGTCTTTCGGCGGGGAAGCTCTTCACCTGAGCAACTCTCTGGCCTATCGCGTTGCTCCTTCCTGGTGGCGCGGCTAGAAGAATCACGACAGTGCGACGCTGCTCCTGATAGGCAGTCGCAGATTACCTCAATCGAATGGACGGAGCGTCCGGATCATGGCGGCAGTCGAACAACGGCGAGTGGACGATGACGAGGCAGGCCTGCGCCTCGATCGCTGGTTCAAGCTGCATTATCCCAGCCTTGGCTTCGGCCAGTTGCAGAAGCTGCTGCGATCTGGCCAGATCCGCATAGACGGTGGCCGCGCAAAATCTGATACGCGGGTCGAGCCGGGGCAGATGGTCCGCGTTCCACCGCTCGCGACGGACTCCAAGATCGCCTCGAACAAGCCGCTGACCGCAAATACCATGAAGGGCCAGCAGGACGGCGACGTCCTGTCTCAAATGGTGATCTACGAAGACGAGAAGGTGATCGTCTTCAACAAGCCGGCGGGGCTTGCCGTCCAGGGAGGTTCGGGCATTGCCCGCCATGTCGACGACATGCTGGAAGCCTGGCGCAACAAGAAGGGCGAGAAGCCCCGGCTGGTCCATCGTCTGGATCGCGATACCTCGGGCATCCTCGTAGTTGCCCGAACACGCGGCGCGGCGACAGCGCTGACCAAAGCGTTCCGCGAGCGCGATACGAAGAAGCTCTACTGGGCGGTGGTGAAGGGCGTTCCGGGCAAGAAGGAAGGCCGAATCTCGACCTATCTCAAGAAAGAGCAGACCCCAGACGGTGATCGCATGCGAATCGCCAAGCATGGGGAAGAGGGCGCCGATCACGCGCTCTCCAATTACCGGGTGGTCGACCATCTGGCACAGAACTTCGCCTGGCTGGAACTCGAACCCTACACCGGCCGCACCCATCAGCTGCGCGTCCATGCGGCTGAGATCGGCCATCCGATTCTAGGCGACCCGAAATACTTCGAGCACGATACGAACTGGGAGTTTCCGGGCGGCGTGCAGAAGCGCCTGCACCTTCACGCCAGGCGAATTGTGATCCCGCATCCCTCCGGCGGGACGATCGACCAGATCGCGCCGCTCCCGCAGCACATGCGCCAGACTTTCAACCTCTTCGGCTTCAACGAAGCCGAACTCGAAGACTGATCTGCCCGTGACCATCATCAAAGCCGTTCTGTTCGACTGCGATGGGACGATCGCCGATTCGGCTGGTCTGATCTGCGACATCATGGAGCGCTGCTTCATTGCGCATGGGCTTGAGCCGCCAGCGCGAGAGGCAACGCGCTCGATCATTGGTCTGTCGCTCGATACGGCGATCGCTGCCCTTCGCCCCAGCCTGACACGCTTCGAGGTGGAGCGTCTGGCCGATGCCTATCGCAACGAATACCGGCTCGAACGCACTCGTCCACACTTCGCCGACCATCTCTTCGATGGCATGGCCGATCTCGTTCGCGACCTAGCGTCACGCGAGTACGTCCTAGTTGGTATGGTGACAGGCAAATCGCGGCGTGGCGTAGCGGCTTTGACCGCCTCACACGGCCTGACTGAAGCTTTCTCGGTTGTTCGCACGGCCGACGACTGCCCCTCCAAGCCGCATCCGGCAATGGTTCTAGAATCTTGCGCCGAACTCGGCCTCGATCCACTTCATGCAGTCGTTGTCGGCGATACGAGTTTCGACATGGAAATGGCTCGCGCCGCCGGCAGCACTGCGATCGGCGTATCGTGGGGATCGCACACGCCGGATCATCTTGTGCGTAGCGGGTCACATCAGGTGACCGAGACCGTGCCCGATCTGGCCTCGGCTCTCGATCTCTGGCTGGCGTGTGAGCCCGCGAGAGCATAGCTACCGGCGATATCCACTCGAATCTGAAGGCCTTTCCTTACCTCCATGTCGAACGATCCCGATATCCTGCAACGCCTGTTCGAAAACCCGAATGCCATGCGCCGCGATTTGCCCAAGCGGTTTTACACCGAGGCAGATCTAGGTCCCGTCGGGGGCGGATATCAGGTGCTGCTGGATGGCCGGCCCGTAAAGACGCCGGCAAAGAAGCCGCTGGTCTTGCCGAACGATGCGATCGCGAGCGCCATCAAGGACGAATGGGCTGAACAGGGTGAACGTGTCGATCCGGGCACGATGCCGGCAACCCGGCTCGCCAACACCGTGGTCGATGCCGTCGCACTCCATCCGAGACCGGTTCTCGATGAAGTTCCGCGCTACGTGGAAACAGATCTGCTTTTTTATCGTGCCGGCCATCCTGACAGACTTGTCGAGCGCCAGCGCGAACGTTGGGATCCGATCGTGGCGTGGGCGTCGGAACTGCTCGGCGTGCGTTTCGTGCTCACTGAGGGTGTGATGCATGTCGAACAGCCGACCGAATCGCTTGAAGCATTCGCAACACGTGTGGCACCGCTCGAAGATCCATGGCTGATCGCCGGTCTTCAGCAGGTGACGACGATTTCCGGCTCGGGACTCCTGGCACTCGCGCTTCACGAAGGCCGTCTCGGAGTCGATGAAGCCTGGGCTCTGTCACGGCTCGACGAAGACTGGAATGCCGAGCGCTGGGGTGAAGACGAGGAAGCACAGCTCGTCAGCCGGCGACGCAAGGCTGATTTTGAAACGGCCGCGCTGTTTATGGGGCGGTAAGAGACCTGCAGAGCGCTCTCTGATCGAGAGACCTCATGAGGTCCTGCAATCATCATCGTGTTTCGAGAACGTTCCTGTAGATCTTGCTCATCGCAAGCTCGATTTTGAATTCGCAAATCGAGACGCTGCCTTCCGTGATGATGCGGCAATGCTCCGGCCACGCGTCTTCTTCCCGGATCCAAGCCCATACGCACGCCTTCTGTTGGTCGACGACCAGGTAAGACACGTAGGGGATCCAGACCAAGATATTCGAGACGCTTAGGGCCGAAATCGTTTGGCGTTGTCGTCTTCGAGAGGACCTCTACGATGAGGCGGGGGACTTTCGTCGTTCGGCCTTCGCTATTTGAACTTGCCTCCTCGACGAGAACGTCGGCATAGCGGATGGAGCGTCCCGGTCTGGATGGCGAAATCGCCCAGCGTGACCATGTAGCGATCAGGATAAAATGCCTGGTGGAACAGGCGGTCGATGTTGCTGACGATCCGAGCATGGGGCCGTTTCACGTAAGGCACCATGACCGGCACCCCGTCGACCAGCTCATATCGTTCCTCGCGAAATTCGATCCAGTCGAAGAATGCATCGACCGTCTGGAAGAAGGGCCGGGCGCCGGCATCCCATTCGGGCGTCTGTTCGATCTTCTTCCAAGCACTCCTGCGGCTACATCGGTTCGGTCGCGGGACGCTTCTCGGCGGCTGGCAAAAGACCGGCTCAGAGGGCTTCGGCTTGAACACTATCTCTCTTAGATATAGCCAAAGCAAACCAGAGATCACATCCAGCCTGCGGACCGAGCCATGACCATCGTCGACACCCGTGAACCTAACCCGAAGAGCTTCATTTCCGGGGCGACCGGGGATTGGGAGATCATCATTGGCATGGAGGTGCACGCCCAGGTGCTGTCCGATGCCAAGCTCTTCTCCGGCGCTTCGACGGATTTCGGCGCCGAGGCCAACTCTCATGTCAGCCTCGTCGATGCGGCGATGCCCGGAATGCTGCCGGTCATCAACGAGGAATGCGTGCGTCAGGCCGTGCGGACGGGCCTCGGCCTCAAGGCGCAGATCAACAAGCGCTCGGTGTTTGACCGCAAGAACTATTTCTATCCCGATCTGCCGCAGGGCTATCAGATCAGCCAGTTCAAGGATCCGATCGTCGGCGAGGGCACGGTGACGGTTTCGGTCGGACCGAACAAGCAGGGCGAGTTCGAGGATATCGAGGTTGGCATCGAGCGCCTGCATCTCGAACAGGATGCCGGCAAGTCGATGCACGACCAGCATCCATCCATGAGCTTCGTCGATCTCAACCGTTCGGGCGTCGCGTTGATGGAAATCGTCTCCAAGCCAGACATGCGCTCGGCAGACGAGGCCAAGGCCTATCTCACCAAACTTCGCACGATCCTGCGCTATCTCGGCACCTGCAACGGCAACATGGACGAGGGCTCCATGCGCGCCGATGTGAACGTTTCTGTCCGCCGTCCGGGCGGCGCCTTCGGCACGCGCTGCGAGATCAAGAACGTTAACTCGATCCGCTTCGTCGGTCAGTCGATCGAATCAGAGGCGCGGCGTCAGATTGCGCTGATCGAGGACGGCGGCATGGTGGAGCAGGAAACGCGTCTCTTCGACCCGACGAAGGGCGAGACCCGCGCCATGCGCAACAAGGAAGATGCGCACGACTATCGCTACTTCCCAGATCCGGACCTTCTGCCGCTGGAATTCGATCAGGCCTATATCGACGCGCTGCTCTCAGAGCTGCCCGAGCTTCCTGACGACAAGAAGAACCGGTTCATCGAGGAAGGCGGCCTTTCGACCTACGATGCCTCGATTCTCGTCTCGGAAAAGGCGATCGCCGATTTCTACGAGGAGGTCGCCAAGGGACGCGACGCCAAGCAGGCGGCGAACTGGGTGATCAACGATCTCCTCGGCGCGCTCAACAAGGACGGCAAGGGCATTGAGGAAACGCCGGTGTCGGCCGATCAGCTGGGTGCGATTCTCGATCTCATCCGCGAGGGTACGATTTCCGGCAAGATCGCCAAGGATCTCTTCGAGATCGTCTGGAACGAGGGCGGAGACCCGAAGCAGATCGTCGAAGACCGCGGCATGAAGCAGGTGACCGACACCGGTGCGATCGAGAAGGCGGTCGACGATGTAATCGCCGCGAACCCTGAGAAAGTCGAGCAGGCCAAGGCGAAACCTTCGATGGCTGGCTGGTTCGTCGGTCAGGTGATGAAGGCGACCGGCGGCAAGGCCAATCCGCAGGCCGTAAACGTGCTGGTCAAGGAAAAGCTTGGCGTCGAATAGGTAATGTTCTTCATCCGCACAGCCATGGAGCGCGATCTGCCGGCGGTGAGCCGGCTTCTCGCGGAAACTTGGCACGCGACATATGATCCCATCTACGGCTCGGCGCGCGTCACCGAAATAAGCGAGGCCTGGCATTCCGTCGCAGCGCTCAAGCCGCGGCTCGGTCGTCCTTCATCGGAGTTTATCGTCGGCGACAATGGCGAGAAGCTTGGAGGTATGGGATTTGCCGCATCCTCGGATGCCGATCGCACGCTTGTCGTGCTGCATCAGCTCTATGTCCTGCCGGATGAACAGCGGGAAGGCCTTGGGTCGGAGATGCTGCTGGAACTCATGGGCGCCTTTCCGGACGGGCGCAGGATTCGTTGCGAGGTCGAGCCCGCAAATGTGAGTGCGGTCGCGTTCTACGAGAAACACGGCTTCAGGCCGACCGGTACGGCGATTGCCCGTGGTGCGTCCAGTGATGGCGTCGAAGTCGCTGTCTTCGAGCGGCTGCTCGGCTGATACCGACCAATCGCTTTGACGCCACGTGGTGGACTCGCGATGATCAGGACCCGCACCGCGGATTGGACAACACGGCGCTGCGCGACACCTTTGTCGTGTGAGACGCGGTAACAAGACCGCGTTGAGCGGGATCGGGAGCCGTCGACAATGGCCTTGAAGATCTATCACGTGTTCGAACGCGGCATCGCCTATCTGCTTCTGCTCGGCATGGCCGTTGTCGTGGTTCTTGCCGTGTTCAGCTTTGCCCGCTCGCTGATCACGATCTTTACCGGGGCGGGCGATCCTCTCGAATACAACGCATTTCAGATGCTGTTCGATCGGGTGCTTGCCGTCGTCATTGCGCTGGAGCTTGCCCATTCGATCCAGCAGATGGCGACCGGCGACCATCGGCTTGCCCAGGTTCGCACCGTCATCGTCATCGGCGTTCTCGCCGTCGTTCGAAAGTTGATTCTGCTCGAAGTCGAAAGCACGTCCGGGACTTTCCTCATGGGCCTTGCGGCGACGGTGCTCGCACTCGGACTTGCGCTTTTCCTGATCAGCCTGATCGATCAAAGGGAGCATAAGGAACCGAAGTCGCAAGCCGATCAATCGTGATACTCATTTTCGCGGCGCCGGGATTGGCTGGACATCTATTCAATGCAGCCGCATAAGGGCGGTGAGTTTAGGCCGAGCATGTGGGCAAACGCGCGATGAAAGAATGGCTTCTGCAAATCTTCACCTGGTGGAATGGGCAGACCCTGAATACGCGGTTCTACACCTGGCGAACCGGCAAGAAGGTTGGCGAGGACCAGTACGGCAACATCTATTACACCAATAGCGATGGTACGCGCCGCTGGGTGATCTACAATGGCCCGGTCGAGGCGTCCGCCATTCCCACCGGATGGCATGGCTGGATGCATCACAGGGTCGATACGCCGCCATCGGAAGAGACGTACAATCCCCGCCATTGGGAAAAGTCGCACGAGAAGAACCACACCGGAACGCATGAAGCCTATCGTCCGTCCGGCTCTCTGCTACGCCCCGAAAAGGATCGCCCGCGTGTGACTGGCGAATACGACGCCTGGACGCCCTGACGCTCGCTGCCGATTTTCTGCCGGATTGCCTGACTATTCGCGGCTTTCAAGGGACGGTGCAACTCGCCTGCTTAGCCGCCGCGCGGCCTAGTGAATTATCGACACCGCGCTTCGGAACCGACCGGTGATGAGTTTGAGAATATTGGCGACTTTTTCCGAATTCCGCTCCATGGGCCGCGCGACGGCGTTTTCCGTGCTCGCCTTCCTGCCGGTCTGGTTCACGGCCACGACGGCTGACGCTCAGCAGCGGATCGAAAACCCCGTCGCCGTCTTTTCCGGCCTGGACAAGATTACCGGCCGTCTGACTGAATTCGACGTCTTCATCGACGAAACAGTGCAATTCGGCGCTCTTCAGGTAACGCCACGCGTCTGCAAGACCAGTGCCGAGGGCGAGGCCACCCAGACGGACGCCTTTGTCGAGGTCGACGAAATCACCCTCGACCGCGAAATCCGGCGCATATTTTCAGGCTGGATGTTTGCCGCATCGCCCGGCCTCAACGCGATCGAGCACCCGGTCTACGATGTGTGGCTGAAGAGCTGTAAGACCGAGTCGGACGTGCCGGCGCCGTCCGAATAGAAGGTCGCATCCGCCTCGACCGCCGTCGACAGAAGTGCCTGGTAATCTTCGCGGGGAATTTCGATAGCGCCAAATCGCTGCAGATGATCGGTCAGGAACTGAGTGTCCAGCAGCGAGTAACCGCCCCGGATCAGCCGTTCACACAAAAAGGCGAGGGCGACCTTCGAGGCGTCGGTTGTTCGCGAAAACATGCTTTCGCCGAAGAATGCGCCGCCCAGCGAGACACCGTAGAGACCGCCAACAAGTTCGCCGTCTTTCCAGGTCTCCACCGAATGCGCGAAGCCTTCTCGATAGAGTGAAATGTAGAGATCGCGGACCGTGCGATTGATCCAGGTTTCGGTCCGCTCCGGGGTCGGCTCGGCGCATCCGTCGAGGATCGCGGTGAAAGCCGTATCGAAGCGAACCTCGAAGATCTGTTTGCGGATCGTCTTTTTCAGGCTGCGAGGAATATGCACGGAACCGAGCGGCAAGATGCCGCGCTCCACCGGGTCGACCCAAAAGATGTTTGGGTCTTCGGCTGACTCAGCCATGGGAAAGATGCCGCAGGCATAGGCTTTCAGCAGAATGGCGGGAGTGATCCGATAATCTTGTCCGCCACTCTTCGCCATTGCGCGTCAGCCAGCCTCGCCTTCGAGGAAGTGTTCGAGCCAGTGAATATCGTATTCGCCGCGCCTGACGCTCTCGTTTGCCACGAGATCACGGAACAGGGGAAGCGTGGTGTTGATCCCGTCGAGCACGAACTCGTCGAGGGCTCGTTTCAGCCGCATCATGCATTCCTCGCGCGTCCGGCCGTGGACGATCAGCTTGCCGACGAGGCTGTCGTAGAAAGGCGGAATTCGATAGCCGCGATAGACCGCCGAATCGATGCGCACGCCGAGCCCGCCTGGAGCATGATAATGCGTGATCTCACCAGGCGAAGGCACGAAGGTGCGCGGGTCTTCCGCGTTGATGCGGCACTCGATGGCGTGGCCGAAGAACTTCACTTCGTCCTGCGTCAGAGAAAGCCCGTCCCCGTTGGCGACGCGAATCTGCTCATGCACGAGATCGAGGCCGGTCACCGCTTCCGTCACCGGATGCTCGACCTGAAGACGAGTGTTCATTTCGATGAAATAGAACTCGTCGTTCTCGTAGAGAAACTCGATCGTGCCGGCGCCGCGATATTTGAGGCCTTTCATGGCCTCCGCGCAGATGGTGCCGATTCGCTCACGCTGCTCCGGCGACAGGGCAGGCGAATTTGCCTCCTCCCATACCTTCTGATTCCGGCGCTGGAGTGAACAATCGCGCTCGCCGAGATGAATGGCATTGCCTTTACCGTCACCGAAAACCTGAACCTCGATATGGCGCGGCTTTTCGAGATATTTCTCGATGTAAACTGCGTCATCGCCGAAGGCGGCGCCGGCCTCGGAACGGGCGGTTGCGAGCGCGTTCGAAAGATCCTTTTCGGTGCGGGCGATCTTCATGCCACGTCCGCCGCCGCCGGCCGACGCTTTGACGATGACCGGGAAGCCGATTTCCTTGGCGATCTTCATCGCCTCGTCGTCCTCGGTCACCGCACCGGGAGAACCGGGAACGACCGGAATGCCGAGACGCTCGGCTGTCCGCTTGGCCTCGATCTTGTCACCCATGGTGCGGATGTGATCGGCCGTCGGGCCGATGAAAGTCAGCTGATGGGCTTCGAGAATGTCCGCGAAACGCGCATTCTCTGACAGGAAGCCATAACCTGGGTGGACCGCATCGGCGCCAGTGATCTCGCAGGCCGCTACGATCTGCGGAATGTTGAGATAACTGTCACGCGCCGGCGGCGGCCCGACGCAGACACTTTCGTCGGCCAGCCGCACATGCATGGCGGCATTGTCCGCCGTCGAGTGCACGGCCACGGTCGAGATCCCGAGTTCCTTGCAGGCGCGCAGAACACGAAGTGCGATCTCGCCGCGATTGGCGATGAGGACCTTGGAGACCATCGTCTTTAAGCCTCTCAGTCGATCACGAAGAGCGGTTCACCGAATTCCACCGGCTGGGCGTTGTCCACCAGGATTTCGCGGACCGTGCCGGAGCGGGGGGAGGGGATGTTGTTCATGGTCTTCATCGCCTCGATGATGCAGACCGTCTCGCCTTCCTTCACCGCTTGACCCACCTCTACGAACGGTTTCGAGCCCGGCGAAGCGGCGTGATAGACAGTTCCGACCATCGGCGATGTGACGGTGCCCTCGGCCGGTCCGGATTTTGCGGGCGCTGCCTGAGGCTGGGCTGCTGCGGGAGCCGGTTGCTGCTGCGGGGCTGGCGCATGAGACGCCATCTGCGGCTGCTGATAATAGACGGGAGCGGCCTCGATCTGGCGGGTCAGGCGGATACGCAACGAGTCCCGTTCGACCTCGATCTCCGTGAGATCGCTCTCCTTGAGGATCGCGGCCAACTCACGAACAATCTCGGGATCCAAGCTCTTATCGCTCATAGTATCCTATCCTGTCGCCCCGTCTTTCGGTGGTCTTACGATATGCAAGCCTGCGACGAACTTCATTCTCGTCAACAATGCTCTGGTCGAGCGGTTGCTTGCACGTTCGCGACAAGAATATCAACGTCCCGTCATGCGTTCGGGATGCATATCGCTTCATAATTCTCGCATGCGTGACGCTTTTCGAGCGACGTCCGTGTGCAAACCGCCCTAGTGGCAGGCGCCTCAGCTCGCGCCGCAATCGGCCTTGCCGCATTCGCGCATGGCCGCGACCGCGCTTTTCAGTCCCTCGACCCCGACACGGGCCTGAAGCACCTCGTCGCCGATGACATAGGACGGAGTGCCGTTGATTCGCAGATCGTTGGCGAGAACCTGAATGTCCTGAAGCGCCTTCATGTTGGTTGAGGCGGCGATGATCTCTTCGATCTTAGCGGTATCGACGCCCAAGTCTTCGGCGACCTGAAGCGCGGAGGCCTTGTCGGCGGTCGCACGCTTGGAAAGAAGAGTTTCGTGAAATTCGCGATATTTCTCGGGTGCGAGATCGCGGAAGGCCATCGATACCCGTGAGGCCTCGAGCGAACCCATGCCGAGGATCGGAAACTCCTTCAGGACGAAGCGGACATTGCCGTCCTCTTCAAGGAGGGCGGTCATATCGGCGAGAGCCTGACGGCAATAGCCGCAATTATAGTCGAAGAACTCGGTGATCGTAACGTCGCCGTCGGGATTACCAAGCACCATACCCTCGGGTGCCGTTACCAGCTGCTCGCGCGCCTGGCTGATCGTTTCTGCCTGGGCGGTTTTCTGTTCGGCATCCTGCTTTTCCTGCAGCGCGTTCATTGCTTCAACGAGGACTTCAGGATTGGCGATGAGATAGTCGCGGACGATCTTCTCGATGTCCTGCTTCTTCGTCGCATCGAAGCTGTCCTGCGCCAACGCGGGCGCAGACAAGGCGCTGCCCAAGAAGGTTGCTGCTATGGCGATAGTCTTGAGCGAACGCATGAAGCGGGTCCCTTGGTCGGATAAATGGCTGACGTGCACGAAGTTACGATCTGGCGCGAATTTTGAAGCAATAATAGGACATCACCGTGAATTTCGCGACCGGTTGCACGAGTTCTCGCCGCTTGGATGAGAGGTTTGAGATCGTCGGTCATTGTGCAAAGGCATGGCTGACTGCAATCATGATTGATCAAGAGGAAAACGAGCTTATGAACGATCGCGGATGGGAACCCTCGGAACGCTCGGGAGTCGAGCCTTTTCATGCGATGAGGTTTCTCGCGGAAGCCAATAGGCTCAAGGCTTCCGGTGCCGATGTTCTTTCGCTTGCGGTCGGACAGCCTGCATCACCCGCGCCGCGACCGGCCCGCGAAGCCGCGACGGCAATGATCGCACGAGGCTCTGTCGGCTACACCGATGCGATGGGCCGATCAGATCTGCGGTCGGCGCTCGCCGAGCACTATCGCGATGCATACGGCGTCGCCGTCGATCCAGCGCGGGTGATGGTAACCTCGGGAGCATCAGGTGGCTTCAACATCGCGTTTCTCGCGGCGTTCGAGGCCGGCGACAGGATTGCGATCGCGGCGCCTGGCTATCCCGCCTATCGCAACATCATGCGGGCTCTCGGCATCACGCCGGTCGAGATCGAGGTCGGCCCGGAAGACGACTATATCCTGACGCGCGATCATCTCGAAGGTCGTTTCGCTGCCGAGCCTTTTCAGGGCGTCCTCATCGCCAGTCCGGCGAACCCAACTGGGACCATGACGCCGCCCGAAGAGATGAAACGAATCGCCGAATTCTGTCGCAAGGCCGGCGTGTGGCTCATTTCCGACGAGATCTATCATCGGCTGAGCTTCGGTCAGGAGGAACGATCCGCTCTTCAGGATCTCGACGAGGCCATCGTCGTCAACTCGTTCTCGAAATATTACTGCATGACCGGTTGGCGTATCGGCTGGATGATCCTGCCGCCAAGCCTCACGGACGCGGCCGAGCGGTTGGGACAAAATCTCTACATATCTGCTTCCGACCTCTCACAGACAGCCGCACTCGGGGCGCTGGGCGCTGGCGAGGAGCTCGACCGCGTTCGCGAGAGCTATAGTCGCAATCGGCTGACCATGATGGAAAGGCTGCCGCAAATCGGCTTTCGCGCGATCGCGCCGATCGACGGCGCCTTCTACGCCTACGCGCAGATCCCTGAGGGCTTCTCTTCAGCGACGGCTTTCGCGAAAGCGCTCCTGAAGGAAGGCCACGTCGCCGTCACGCCCGGCACCGATTTCGATCTCAGGCGCGGCGATGGCTTCGTAAGGCTATCCTATGCGGGTGCGGAGGATGACATCGGCCAGGCACTGGACAGGATCGCCGATTTCGTCACGAAAGGCTGACGGTCGGACGAGAGGCTGAAGGAATGAAAAAGGGGCCGATCGAACTGGCCCCTTCGTTCTTATTTTTCATACATATGGCGCTCAGAAGAAACCGCGACTCCACCAGCCCGTGCGGCGGGGCTTGGGCTCTTCCTGCTTTTGCTCCGGAGCATTTTCACCGGATGTCACGACCGGCTCCGTGAGCGGCGGTTCAGCCGGTTGTTCCTCGGATTCGCCGGCACCATTGGCGTCGGAAGCCTCGACAGTCGCGCGCTCATTGTCGTTGGATGGCGCGTTGTCGTCATCGGTATCTGCGGGACTTGATGTATCGTCGTTCGAAGCGTCGGCGGACGCCTTTTCATCGCTTCCCGCTTCGGCTGCTTCCCCGATCAGGGTCGCGACAGGATCGTCGAAACGCTCATCGGCCGTCGAGGGCGCAGCCTCGTCCAGCGACGGTGCTGAAGCTTCGCCGGCACTGGCTTGATCTGCGGCAGCGCTCGGCTGCTCGACCGAGGCCTCGTCGGTGTCGCCAGAACTCTTTTCGACGTCGTTGGATTCGTCGTCCTGCTTCGAAGCCCAGTTCGACTGCTTTCGGCGGCCTCTATCGGACTTCCTGTCTTCCGCATCGCTGGCGTCGCCTGAGTCCTGGCTGTCGCTCTGATCGTCTTCGCTCTGGCTTTCGGCCTGCTTTTCGTTGCCGTCGCGATGACGGCGACCGCCCCGGCGACCCCGCCGTCTGCGACGACGGCCGGAATTGCTGTCGCCGTCCTGGTTCTCGTCGTCGGAACCGTCCGCATCGTCTGACGAGTCCGAACTATCCGAGGAGTCGGACGCCTGCTGCTCGTCACCGCTATTGTCGCTGTCGCCGTTATCGGAACCACCGCGCCGCCGGCGCCTGCGACGGCCTCGACCCTTGGAACGGCCCTCGCTGTTTTCGTCCGTCTCCCGGTTGTCGTCGCGTGCTTCGGCGGTGCCGGCCTCGTCCTCGCTTGTCTCCTCGTCCAAGTCGACGTCTTCATCCACCTCGTCCTCGGCGGCGACCGAGATCGGGCTGACGAAATCGCGAGCGATCGGACGGCTGGCGACACCGCCCTGTTCGATCGACAGATCGTTGTGGCCGACAGATGGATCAGCCTCGATGAATATCCTCAGATCGTGGTTCTGCTCGAGCTCGTCGATATGGTGACGCTTCTCGTTCAGGATGAAGAGCGCTGTCTCGGTCGGAACCTTGACGATGAGGTCGCGGCCCTTGTTCTTCTGGAGATAGTCCTCGATGTGGCGGATCGCGTGGAGCGCCAGCGAAGAGGTCGCCCGAACCATGCCGCCGCCTTCGCAGACCGGGCAGGGTCGCATGGTCGATTCCAGAACGCTGGCGCGGATGCGCTGGCGGCTCATCTCCATCAGGCCGAAATGCGAGATCTTGCCGACCTGGATGCGCGCCCGGTCGTTCTTCAGGCAGTCCTTCATCTTCTTTTCGACGGCGCGGTTGTTCCGCTTCTCGTCCATGTCGATGAAGTCGACCACGATGAGGCCCGCGAGGTCGCGCAGGCGCAATTGCCGGGCGATTTCCTCAGCGGCCTCCAGATTGGTCTGGTAGGCGGTGTTCTCGATCGACATTTCACGGGTCGAGCGCCCGGAGTTCACGTCGATCGCCACCAGCGCTTCGGTCTGGTTGATGATGATGTAACCGCCGGATTTCAGCGTCACATGCGGCTGCAGCATCTTGTCGAGCTGGGATTCGATGCCCTGGCGCGTAAAGATCGGCGTCGCGTCGCGATAAGGCTGAACGGCTTTCGCCTGGCTCGGCATCAGCATCCGCATGAAGTCTTTTGCTTCGCGGTAGCCAGCCTCGCCGGAGACGAGAATCTGGTCGATATCCTTGTTGAAGAGGTCGCGGATCGACCGCTTGATCAGGCTGCCTTCCTCGTAAACCAGAGACGGCGCGATCGACTGGAGCGTCAATGTCCGGACCGATTCCCAGAGCCGCATCAGATATTCGTAGTCGCGCTTGACCTCGGCCTTGGTGCGGTTGGCACCGGCCGTGCGCAGGATGATTCCCATGCCGCGCGGGACATCGAGTTCCTTGACGACGTCACGCAGCCGCTTGCGATCGGCCTGATTGGTGATCTTGCGCGAGATGCCGCCACCACGCGCCGTGTTCGGCATCAGCACCGAATAGCGGCCTGCGAGCGAGAGATAGGTTGTGAGAGCCGCGCCCTTGTTGCCGCGCTCTTCCTTGACGACCTGGACCAGCAGAATCTGGCGGCGCTTGATGACCTCCTGAATCTTGTAGTGCTTGCGCGGCCGGGCCTGCCGAACGGGAACTTCCTCCATAGCGTCTTCGGAGCCGATTTCGTCGACTTCGTCGCTATCTTCGTCGTCACTGTCGCCGTCTTTGTCGTCGTCGCGGCGCGAGCGGCCGCGCGTGTTGGAGCGTCGGCCTCGCTTGCGCCGGGCGCCGCGCTTCGACGGGCGGCCTTCGCCATCGGAAGACGGCTCGTCGTCGCCATTTTCGTGGTCGTCGGAATCCTCATCTTCGTCGTCGTCAGATGAATCCTCTTCACCGTCATCGTCCGAGTCATCGTCTTCGTCGGCGCTGGATGCGGTTTCGCGCGCATCTTCGGAACGGTCTTCTTCGTCATCGGAAGCGTCGTCTGATGACGTCGTCTCCGAAGCGTCGACGCTCTCCGCCTTCGGTGCATCGTCGGAGGACAGGCCATCGCCCTCGTCGTCCTCGTCCGACTCTTCACCCTCGACACGCTCCGAAACGCTGTCGTCTGACTTGTCCTCGCGGCGCGATGCCTTCGAGCGGGACTTGCGCTTGGCCTCGCGTTCTTCTTCTTCTGCCTCATCATCAGCCTGCCCGCGCGCCATCTCTTCGGCGAGAAGCGCTTCGCGGTCGGCCTTGGGGATCTGATAATAATCCGGATGGATTTCGCTGAAGGCGAGAAAACCGTGGCGTCCGCCACCATACTCGATGAAGGCGGCCTGGAGCGAAGGCTCCACGCGCGTCACCTTGGCGAGGTAGATGTTTCCCTTGAGCTGCTTCTTGTGCTCGGATTCGAAATCGAACTCTTCGACGCGATTACCGCGTACGACGACGACGCGCGTCTCCTCTGGATGGGAGGCGTCGATAAGCATTTTGTTGGCCATGGAATCTCTCCAAGGCCCGGCTTCTACGATTGGCTGATCTTCTGAACGATGATGAGTAGAATCGGATAGTTAACCGGGCGGCGGAGCACACCTTCGTCGACGTGGCCGGCTGCAGTCGCGCGGGCTGCGCGACCGGTAGGGCCGCACTCCTTGTCCGCTGCGTTGGCCGGATTGTCATCGTCACGACGGAACCCCGCAAAAAATAAGGATGACCGCTTCTTTCAAAGGGTCGATGATGTTTCTCTGCCCGCGGCGCGCAAGGCCCGGGGCTGTACTGATCGCAGGGCGACGCTTGATACTCGCATCGCGCACAGCGCAAATTCTGAAAGTCCGAAGAGCGGCCGGTGGCTTTGAATGCAATTCAGCACGGAGCCGCCACGCTCCTCGCCAATTCACCGGTCTTTCCTCGTCGAATGATCGGTTGCCGGCTCCAGGAGGCCGGCTTGGCGGGACTTCTTACCCCTCTTAGGCTTTGGTGCGCCAAGAAACAAGCCGTCTGGCTTGCGCGAATATCGCTAACTGGCAGGCAGAACCTACCGCCGAAGTTTTTTGATATGTGTTGCGGCAAGTTCGCTCCTTCATTCTGGCGCGAGGGTCGGCTGCCATAATCGTCACCTATCCGTGATCTATGCATCAGCCGCTCCTGAACGAAGACATCCCGCCAGAAGGCCCCCTATCATGCTGCGAATCGGCGCTTGCGCCTGTTTGACGATTCTGGTCGCGTTTGCATCCCTGCTTCGCGCCGCCGCTGCCGAAACAGCGATCGTCACGCGCGTCGAAATCAAGGCCGAGCAGAACGACAGGCAGAGCGCAGTTTTCGATTTCACCGCTGCACCCGATGCGCGGTTGTTCATCCTGCGCTCGCCGGATCGGATCGCTCTGGATCTTACCGACGCGCTGCCGGCGGTCGACCCTGTTCTGAACGACGAGCGCGGTCTGATCGAAAGCGTCAGGCACGGAGCGACTGGTCCAGATCGCTATCGTTACATCTTCCGGCCGAAGTCGGGTGTCGAAGCGCGGCTGCGGCGCTTGGACGAGAACGAGTCTCGTCCATCCTACGAAATCGTCTTTTCAAAAACCAATGGCGCGACGGTCGTTGCCGGCGAGGCACGCCTTTCTGCGCAGACCGACAAATCCATCGTCACCCACGACGACATTTCCGACAAGGCGATCAATCGGACGACCGGATTTACGATCGTAATCGATCCCGGCCATGGCGGCGACGACGACGGTGCTATCGCCAAGAGCGGGGTCATGGAAAAGGACATCAATCTCGCCGCCGCCAAGGTCCTGCGCGACGTACTTGAAAAAAATCCGAGTGTCCGTGTGGTGCTCACTCGCGAGAAGGACGAGTTTCTTGGCCTCGTCGAACGTACCGAGATCGCGCGGCGCGAGAAGGCGAACCTTTTCATCTCATTGCACGCCGATAGCATCCGCTACAAGGATCTGCGTGGGGCGACTATCTACACGCTCTCAGAGAAGGCCTCAGATAGCCTTTCGCTGGAGATTGCCGCAAACGAGAACGCGGCAGACCGTTTCGGAGGTGAGGAGTATGCCGAGGAAGCGCCTGAAGTCTTTGATATCCTCGCCGATCTGACACGGCGCGAGACGGTCAGCTATTCGGAGCATTTCGCGTCCTCACTGCTTGCCAAGATGCGGCAATCCAATATTCGCTTTATCAAGAACCCGAAGCGCTCCGCTGCTTTCATTGTCCTTAAGGCGCCCGATGTGCCCTCAGTGCTGATCGAGCTTGGCTTCATGTCCAACGTCCAGGACGCGAAACTGCTGGCCGATGAGAAATGGCGTAAGGAAGCGATGACCACGATCGCGGAGGCGATTACGACCTTTTATGGAATCGGAAATGGCGGGTGACTGCTCTGTTGGGCATTTGCCCGGGTAGTCGAGCAGGCGAGCAATTCGTAAGAAATCGGAGAGACATCATCGCTCTGCCGCATTTTACTAGCAAAACGTGAAGCTGCACGGAAATGTGACTCGTTTCTAGGGGAACCATATCTGCACCGCGTTCCAAGGTCGATGAGACCGTGAGATCGAGGCGCAGAATGGACGTCAGGGTCGGAACACGGCGCAGCGTTTCAGTGCGCGATCATATGTTTCGGTCTTCGAGTGCCTCGGGGCGAGGGGCGAAGCGAGTGGGATCGTTTCGCACCACGGGGTAAGAATCAGGGGTATCCGGGAACGCTCAGGCGCCGGAGAGTGGATGAATCACCGATGATCAGACTGATCGGCTATTTCTTTGGGATTGGCTCCGTTTTCTTCCTCATCGTGGCGGGCGGCCTTGCCTGGTACGTGGAAAAGATCGGTGAAGATCTCCCGGATTACCAAGTTCTGGCCGACTACAAGCCGCCTGTGACCACCCGCGTCCACGCCTCCGACGGACAGCTGATGGCCGAATATGCCCGTGAACGCAGGCTATTCCTGCCGATTCAAGCAATCCCGGCACGTGTAAAGAACGCGTTTCTCGCAGCCGAGGACAAGAATTTCTACTCCCATCCGGGCGTCGACATCGAAGGTATCGTCCGTGCCGTCAGCGTGATCGCACAGGGCGGGCGCATGCAGGGTGCTTCCACGATCACCCAACAGGTCGCGAAGAACTTCCTCCTGACGAACGAGCGCACCTTCGACCGTAAGGTCAAGGAAGCGATCCTCTCGATGCGTATCGAACAGGCCTATTCGAAGGAAAAGATCCTCGAACTCTATCTCAACGAAATCTACCTTGGCATGGGGTCTTACGGCATCGCTGCGGCGGCTCTGGCCTATTTCGACAAGGCGGTGAACGAGCTCACTGTTGAGGAAGCAGCCTATCTCGCGGCCCTTCCGAAGGCGCCGGAAAACTACAATCCGTTCCGCAACCCGGAACGTGCGATTGCGCGCCGCAACTGGGTGATCGCCCAGATGGACAACAACGGCTTCGTCACCACCGAGGAGGCGAATGTCGCGAAGAAGGAGCCTCTGGGCGTCAATCCGCGTCCGACCGGCACCTATCTGGCAACCGCCGAGTACTTCACCGAGGACGTTCGCCGCGAGATCGTTGATCGCTACGGTATCAACGCCCTTTATGAAGGCGGTCTTTCGGTTCGCACGACGCTCGATCCAGAAATGCAGAGCTTTGCCCGTGACGCGCTGCAAACCGCGCTCGTGAATTTCGACGAGGCCCGTGGCTTCCGCGGTCCGGTTTCGAATGTCGAGATCGGCAGCGATTGGGGCGAGGCCGTGGGCGAGATCGAGGCGTTCTCGGACGTGCCTCAATGGCGGCTCGCTATCGTTCTTTCGACCGACAGCGAGAGTGCGAGCATCGGTCTCCAGCCGGCCCGCGATGCCGGCGGCAAGCTCGGCTCCGAACGCGATGTCGCAACGCTCACGAAATCCAATATGAGCTGGGCCATGCGTCTCAATATGGAGGAGCGCAAGGGTTCGGTCGGCTCCGTTTCCGAGGTCCTCAATCGCGGCGACATCGTCTATGTGGAGAAGCTCGCGGAGGGTGAAGGCTGGAAGCTGCGCCAGCCGCCAGAGATTCAGGGCGGCCTCGTTGCCATGGAGCCGGAGACCGGCCGCGTCCGCGCCATGGTCGGCGGCTTCTCTTACGGTGAGTCCGAGTTCAACCGCGCCTCGCAGGCCTATCGCCAGCCGGGCTCCTCGTTCAAACCCTTCGTCTACGCGACGGCGCTCGACAACGGCTACACGCCTGCTTCGGTCATCCTCGATGCGCCGATCTCGATGCCTGACGGGAATGGCGGCTTCTGGACACCGTCGAACTACGGTGGCGGTTCGGCTGGTCCGTCGACGCTCCGTCTCGGCATCGAGAAGAGCCGTAACCTGATGACGGTCCGCCTTGCGCGGGACATGGGTATGAAGTTGGTCGCGGAATATGCCGAGCGCTTCGGTATCTACGATAAGCTCGCACCCTACCTGCCGATGGCACTCGGGGCTGGTGAGACGACTGTACTGCGCATGGTCGGCGCTTATTCGGTGCTCGCCAATGGCGGCCGCGCAATCGAGCCGACGCTGATCGACCGTGTGCAGGACCGCTATGGCCGCACGATTTTCAAGCACGATCAACGCTTCTGTGCCGAGTGCAATGTCGCGAGCTACAGCGGCCAGGGCGAGCCCGAGCTCGTCGACGAGCGTGATCAGGTGCTCGATCCAATGACCGCCTACCAGATCACATCGATGATGGAAGGCGTCGTCCAGCGCGGTACCGCGACCAAGGTCAAGGCGCTCGGCTTCCCGGTGGCTGGCAAGACCGGCACCACCAACGAGGAGAAGGACGTGTGGTTCGTCGGCTTCACGCCCGACCTCGTGGTCGGCGTCTATCTCGGCTACGACCAGCCGCGCCCGATGGGCCGTGGTGCGACAGGCGGCGGCCTCGCCGCGCCGGTCTTCATCGATTTCATGGAAGATGCGATGAAGGGCAAGCCGCCGGTCGAGTTCAAGGTGCCCGAAGGCATGGAGGTCATCGCCGTCAACCGCTCGAACGGCATGCGGTCGTCGGGCGGTGGCGACGGAACCATTATGGAAGCCTTCAAGCCCGGAACGGGTCCAGCCGACAGCTATAGCGTGATTGGCATGGATGCGATCGCATCGGACGTGCGCCGGGGTGTCGTCTCGGAGCAGACACGGCAGGCGATCAGCCAAGGCGCGGGCGGCCTCTTCTAAGCCTAGCCAAGGCGTTTTCGCCTCGCTATATCGAGCATTCGGACAAGGGGCGGCGCTTGCGACCGCCCTTTTCCTTGCAAGGCAGGCGGGATGCAGATGAGCCTTTCGGTTCTCGCAGCCCGCAACATGACAGAGCTTACGGAGGACAGCGCCGTGCGCGCCGAAATCGAACACATCGTCGACGAGACCAAGCAGACCATCGGGCTGCTGAGGAGGCATCTTTGACTGGGATCAAGCTCTCAGACGCCTCGACCATCTGAACAACAAAGCCGAAGATCCTTCGATCTGGGACGATCCGGCCGAGGCCCAGGCTCTGATGCGCGAGCGTCAGCATCTGGAGACCAACATCGCCGCGATCCGCGATCTAGAAAGCGCGGTCGAGGAGAATGTCGAACTCATCGCCATGGGCGAGGAGGAGGGCGACAGCGAGATCGTCTCCGAAGCCGAGGCGACGCTCAAGACGCTTCAGACCGACGCGGCCAAGCGCCAGATCGAGACGCTGCTTTCGGGCGAGGCGGACTCCAACGACACCTATATGGAAGTCCATTCCGGCGCCGGCGGCACGGAAAGCCAGGACTGGGCCTCGATGCTTCAGCGCATGTATATCCGCTGGGCGGAGCGCGCCAAGTTCAAGGTGGAAGTTCTGGAAGAGCAGGGCGGCGAAGAGGCTGGCATCAAGTCCACGACGCTTCTGATCAAGGGCCACAACGCCTATGGCTGGGCGAAGACGGAGTCGGGCGTACATCGCCTCGTCCGTATCTCGCCATACGACAGTCAGGCGCGGCGGCATACGTCCTTTGCCTCGGTATGGGTTTATCCGGTCGTCGATGACTCGATCGCTATCGAGGTCAACGAGTCGGATGTTCGGATCGACACCTACCGCGCGTCCGGTGCCGGCGGCCAGCACGTCAACACGACGGATTCGGCCGTTCGTATCACGCATATCGCGACCGGCATCGTCGTTGCCTGTCAGCAGGAGCGTTCGCAGCACAAGAACCGCGCAACGGCTTGGAACATGCTGAAAGCGCGTCTCTACGAGGCCGAACTCGAAAAGCGCGAAGCCGAAGCGAATGCGGAGGCTGCGTCCAAGACCGATATTGGCTGGGGCCACCAGATCCGCTCTTACGTCCTCCAGCCTTATCAGCTGGTGAAGGACTTGCGCACGGGCATTGAAAGCACGTCGCCTCAGGATGTGCTTGATGGCGAACTGGACGAGTTCATGGAAGCCGCTCTCGCGCACCGCGTCGAGGGCAAGAAGGCCGAAGTCGAGGACGTGCAATAAAGACGGGCAGGCGAGGGGCTTTCGATGGCCTCTCGCCGCTCCCGTTCTATTCAGCTCAAATCTTCGATTTGCCGACCTGCGCGGATAAAGCGCATCGGGTCGATCGCCTGTCCATTACGACGAACCTCGTAATGAAGATGAGGGCCTGTGCTGCGCCCGGTCGAGCCGACCGCGCCGAGCTGTGTGCCTGGCTCGATTTGGTCGCCCACCTTCACATCTATCCGCGACATATGCCCGAACCGGGTCTTGATACCGTTTCCATGGTCGATTTCGACGAGGTTTCCGTAACCACCGGCGCGGCCTGCGCGAACGACGGTGCCGGCTGCCGTCGCGCGGATCGGGGTACCCGAGCGTGCGGCATAGTCGATGCCAGCATGGAGCGCGCGGCGCTTGAGGAACGGATCAGAGCGGATGCCGAACCGCGAAGACATGAGGTTCTTTGCCATCGGCGCAGCGAAGGGAAGCCTTTCGGATACGCCGCGTAGTCCTTCGAGGCGGTCAAGCGCGTTTTCCAATTCGGCATAATGGGTGTCGAAGCCGGCGTTCTCCGGTACGGGCTCATAGGGTCCGCCGAGGGCAAGATCGATGTGCTCTTCGGGCTCGATACCGACCGAAGAGAGAACCGATGCGATTTGCGTCGATCGCTCGATCGCTTCGCTCGTCAACACCTTCATATTCGCGATTTGCTGGATTTCCGCATAGTCGATCGCCCGGCCGAAGCCGGAAAGTGCATCCTGGGAATGGTCGGATGTCGACTGGCGGAGCGAGGCCGTCTTGAAAGGATCTAGCAGATCGGGTTCGTCCGTTGCGCCGTCACTGTCTCCGCGAAGATTCAATGGCATGTTGGCTGGATCGGTTGCCTCTGCCGAAGCCCGGCGAATGCCGGAAATATCCGACGTGTCGCTCGCGAACTCGCCTTCCTCGAACGAAGGACGCGGGGTCGGAACAGGCGTGCTGTAGTTCGCGAAATCCGGCAGGATGCCGTTCTCGCGGGCTCGTTCGAAAATCGGTTCGAGTCGCTCGTATCGCTCGGCGATCATCTCCTGCTGGCTTAAAAGAACATCGACCTTCGACTCGACCATCTTCTGGGCGACGAACTGGCGGCTGGTCGCTTCGTCCAGTTTGGTGCGCAGATTGGCGAGGCGCGATTCGTAAGACTGGCGGAGAGCGCTTTCTGTCGGCACCGATGAGTGCGCAGAGTCCTGGAGGCCATAATAGGCCATACCGCCGAGAAGCATGGCGGCGAGGCCGCTGATGACGCTGCCACGCAGGAGATGGCGATGGTCAAGCGTTACATGCCGAACCTCTTCGCCACGCGCCATGACGAAGGTGATCGGCTGCTTCCTGCGTCCGAAACCTGCCCTTTGTCGTGGCGACGCATCCATCTGCGAAAAGCGCTCCCATGCTCTGCTCGGGGCGGGCGTCTCGAAGTCAGGAGAGATGCTATTCCGCCATGGCGCATAAGACGCGATTAACGTTAACGAAAGCTTTCATTCTGGGCATCGCGCAACGATCGAACCGAACCCAAGGCGTAGCATCCGCAGGGGTTTGGAGATTTGTAGCGTTGGGAATCAACCGCTTGCCATGAACGTTCGAAAGATAAGCAGAAGGCTTCTTTTTCGCGGTTTCATCGCGAAAGGGGCGAGAGCGAGCGGTAGAATGTGGGCGTCAGCCCTGCCTCGGCACGGGCCCGATCGTTGAAGGGCGCTTTGACCTCGCCGCGGAAGCACTCGCGCACGAGTTCCTGAAAGCGCCGTGCCGGATCGATCCGCTGACGCGCGCAGAGAAAGCGGAACCACTTCGCACCGATCGCGACGTGCTTCTTCTCGTCGCGATAGATGATTTCGAGGATGGCGGCGGTCTCTCGATCGTTCACTTCGTTCAGCTTGGTGATCATCGACGGCGTTACGTCGAGACCGCGTGCTTCAAGAATCAGTGGGACGATGGCGAGTCGGGCCGCGAGGTCGTGCGCCGTCGCCTCGACGGCTTGCCAGAGCCCGTCATGGGCGGGCATTGCGCCATAATGGGAGCCGAGCTCTTCCAGACGGCGGGACAGCAGGCCGAAATGCTTGGCCTCCTCCAGTGCGACCGTCATCCAGCCGTCGAAGAAGGTGCGGGGCACTGGCTGGTCGGCAAAGCGCGCCACGATATCGAGAGCGAGGTCGATGGCGTTGAGCTCGATATGGGCGAGAGCGTGGATCAGTGTGATCCGCCCTTCCTCACTATGTACCGAGCGACGCTTCACGAAGCGGGGATGGACGAGGTCTGGCTTCTCAGGCCGGCCCGGCCGCGTTGGCAGCTTCGGGTCGTCCGGCGCATGGAGGCCGATCCGCCGCCCAAACCAGAGCCGGCAGGCAAGATTGGTCGCCCGCACCTTCTCGCCAAGGTCGGTCGCGGCAAGGGCCTCGATCGCCGCCCGCCTCAGAGTTCCGGGATGATGATCTTCGCTTTGGTCCGCCATCAGGCCGAAGCGTGCGCCTTGGCAGCTTCCAGAACAGCCTCGGCATGGCCGGGCACCTTCACCTTCGGCCAGAGCTTGACGATCTTGCCTTCGGCATCGGCGAGCACGGTCGTGCGCTCGACGCCCATATATTTCTTGCCATACATGGATTTCTCGACCCAGACGCCGCAGGCTTCGAGGAACGTCTTCTCCTCATCCGCGAGAAGCCGCACGCTCAGATCGTGCTTTTCCTTGAACTTGACGTGCTTTTTCACCGGGTCCGGGGAGACGCCGAGCACAGGAACACCGAGCTTATCGAACTCGGATTTGAGCCCGGAAAATGCGATTGCTTCGTTGGTGCAGCCGGAGGTGTCGCCCTTCGGATAGAAGTAGATCACGAAGGGCTTGCCCTTCAGATCGGCAAGCGAGACCGTCGTGCCTGTCTCGTCCGGCAGGGCAAAATCGGGGAGGGCGGCACCTTCGGAAAGCGACATGGATTGCGTCCTTCGTTGTGTGGGTTTCAGATTGTTTCCGCAGCTCGCATCTAAATCGGCTTCACCAGCACATGCTTCTTGCGGCCGACGGAAAGCTTGATGGCCCCGTCGCGCGTCATGCTCGTATCGAGCTGCATGCGCTCGTCGGTGACGGCGTCGTCGTTTACTTTCACCGCGCCGCCCTTTACGTGCCGGCGCGCCTCACCGTTCGAGCCCGCAAGCCCTGCTGAGACGAGAACGCTGAGGAGGCCAGTGCCCGCTTCGAGTTCGGCGCTCGGCACGCCGATCGAGGGCAAGCTTTCGGACGCGATGCCTTCCTCGAAGGTCTGGCGCGCGGTCTCGGCGGCAGCATCCGCCGCCTCCCGGCCGTGCAGCATCGCGGTGATTTCGGTCGCCAGACGCTTCTTTGCGTCGTTGATCTCCGAGCCGCTTAAGGCTGCGAGCCGCGCGATCTCGTCCATGGATAGCACCGTGTAGAGCTTGAAGAAGCGTTCGACATCGGCGTCCTCGGTGTTTCGCCAGTACTGCCAGAAGTCGTAGGGGCTCTTCATGTCCGGGTTCAGCCAGACTGCGCCGTCGGCGGTCTTGCCCATCTTGGCACCCGAGGACGTCGTCAGGAGCGGCGATGTGAGCGCGAAGAGTTCGGCTCCCTCCATTCGGCGGCCGAGATCGATGCCGTTGACGATGTTGCCCCACTGATCCGAACCGCCCATCTGCAGCCGGCAGCCATATCGTTTGTTGAGTTCGACAAAGTCGTAGGCCTGCAGGATCATGTAGTTGAATTCGAGGAAGGAGAGCGACTGCTCCCGGTCGAGCCGCAGCTTCACCGAATCGAAGGACAGCATCCGATTGACCGAGAAGTGCCGGCCTACATCGCGGAGGAATTCGACATAGTTGATGTCGAGCAACCAGTCGGCATTGTTGGCCATCACCGCGTCGGTCGGCCCATCGCCCATGGTCAGGTAATTCTCGAAGCCGCGGCGGATACCGGCGAGGTTTTCCTCGATCATCTCGGTGGTTTGCAGCTTGCGCGCCTCGTCCTTGAAGGACGGATCGCCGATCATGCCTGTCCCGCCGCCCATCAGCGCGATCGGCTTGTGGCCGGTCTTCTGCATCCAGTGCAGCATCATGATCTGCATGAGCGAGCCGACATGGAGGCTCTTCGCCGTCGGATCGAACCCGATATAACCAGTCACGGTCTCCGTCCGGAACAGGTCGTCGAGCCTTGTGTCGTCCGACGTCTGGTGGATGAAGCCGCGCTCGCTCAGCGTATGGAGAAAATCTGACCGAAATCCGCTCATATCGTCATGCCTTGGATTGCTGTCCGGCCCTTGCAATGGATGCGCCGGTTGTTGAAGGCTCGTTTATCAGCCCTGCGGCTGAATTCCAGTGGCGGAGAGGATTTTGACGTCTGACGACAAAGATGAATACAGCGCGATCGGCCTGATGAGCGGGACATCGCTCGATGGGATCGACGTCGCGCTGATAGAGACGGACGGCGAGAATCGTTTGAAACGCGGTCCCGCACGAACCTACGAATACGAACATGCCATGCGCCTTCGCCTGGAAGAGGCGCTGGAGATCGGCAAGACGCTTGCGGACCGCACCGATCGACCGGATGGATTGTCGGGTATCGAGACCGCGCTGACAGCACGTCACGCCGAAGTCGTGCGCCGTTTTGCCTCTGAAATCGGCATCGATATCTCGGAGATCGATCTCGTCGGATTCCACGGACAGACAGTCCTCCACCGGCCCGAAAAGGCTCTCACCGTGCAGATCGGCGACGGTACAAAGCTTTCGGCCTCCCTCGGGATGACTGTCATTTGGGATATGCGCGCAGAGGACATGAAGGCAGGCGGGCAGGGCGCCCCGCTGGTGCCGGCCTATCACCGCGCGCTCGCGGCCAATCTGCCGCCGGAATTCGACGCGCGGCCCGTCGCCTTCGTGAATATCGGTGGGATTTCGAACATCACCTATATCGATGGCGATGACGATCCGATCGCTTTCGACTGCGGACCGGGCAATGCGTTGATCGACCAGTGGCTCCAGCGGGAAGCCGGCATACCGTTCGATCAGAACGGCCGGATCGCGAGCGAAGGGGGCGTCATCGACGATCTCGCGTTACGCTATCTCTCTTCAGATTTCTTCGTAAGAAAGACGCCGAAGTCGCTGGATCGGTTCGATTTTCCGGTTCCCCGAACCGAAGACGGCGAACTCTCAGACGTTGCCAGAACCCTCTGCCACGTGACGGCGGAGGCGATCGCCCTTTCACGCGACCATCTGCCCGAGCCGCCGAAGCTTTGGATCATTGCAGGAGGAGGCCGCCGCCATCCATTTATCATGTCGGATCTGGCCGAAGCTGTCGGTGACGAGGCGGATGTCGTCCTTGCCGAGGATTGCGGATTCGACGGTGACGCAATGGAGGCCGAAGCCTGGGCTTATCTGGCGGTACGTTCGCTGAGAGGCCTTCCGCTCACCTTCCCGACGACGACAGGATGTCGGGAAGCTGTGAGCGGCGGAATTGTATCAAGGCCGGATGACCGGCCCGAAGATTAGCGGAGCCGCTTCAGCTTGGGGTCCGACAATTCGCCCGCGAGTCGCTGGTCTAGATATTCCGAACAGTTGGTGATGAGGGCGTCCGTCTGGTCCTGAAAAAAGTGGTTCGCCCCTTCCATCGTCTTCTGCGTGATGACGATACCCTTCTGGGTCTTCAGCTTGTCGACGAGTACCTGAACATCCTTCGGCGGGGCCACGCGGTCCCGGTCGCCGTGGATGATGAGCCCGGACGACGGGCAGGGGGCAAGGAACGAGAAATCGTAGGTGTTCGGCTGCGGCGCGATCGAGAAGAAACCCTCGATCTCTGGACGGCGCATCAGAAGCTGCATGCCGATCCAGGCACCGAAGGAATAGCCGGCGACCCAAGTTTCCTTCGAATCGGGATGGATGCTCTGGATCCAGTCCAGCGCGGAGGCAGCGTCCGAAAGTTCACCGGAGCCGTGGTCGAACTCGCCCTGGCTCCGCCCGATGCCGCGGAAGTTGAAGCGCAGCGTCGTAAACCCACGCTCCACGAACATGTAGAACAGCTGATAGACGATCTGGTTGTTCATCGTCCCACCGAAACGCGGATGGGGGTGCAGGACGATCGCGATGGGCGCGTTCTTTTCCTTCGCCGGCTGATAGCGGCCTTCAAGGCGCCCGGCGGGTCCCGTGAAAATGACTTCGGGCATTCGTCTCCGTTCCGAGATCGTGTCGCAGCCCCTGTAAACGGGCGCGTGTCTTGACGCGCCGAGTGGGGCTTCATAGGTTCTAGTTTAGAACAATTCCAAACTGATGAATGGCTTCGGCTTATCTAGTCTGTTAGGGATCGGTTTTTCAAGGAATTTGCGCAGCGGACAGACATATGGCCGATGCGATGGACGATAGGGAGCCCATGGCCGGCGCGGCGAACCGCATCTATCTCGACCACAACGCCTCGGCGCCACTCCGCCCGGAGGCGCGCGAGGCGTTGGTCGCAGCGCTCGGCAGCGCCAATCCGTCCTCCGTCCATGCGGAAGGACGCGCCGCGCGTGCGCTCGTCGAAGATGCCCGTCGTGCCGTTGCCGATCTTGTCGGTTGTAATCCAGGCGAAGTCACCTTTACCAGCGGTGCCAGCGAAGCGGCGAATATGGCGCTTTCTCCGGAATGGCTGATCGAGGGCAAGCGGCAGGTGCATGAAGCGCTCGCCGTGCTGCGGACCGACCATTCGGCTTTCATAGAGGGCGGCCGGTTCGATGCGGAGAGTATCACTCTGATCGATGTCGATCGCGACGGGGTAATCCGAACTGATTCGCTTTCCGCCTGGCTAGAAGCCGTCGACGGAGTGCCTGCCGTTCTTGCCATCGGGCTCGCGAATTCCGAAAGCGGCGTCATTCAGGACATCGCCTGGCTTGCCGACAAGCTCGAAGGCCGGGATATCCGCCTTGCCGTCGATGCCAGTCAGTATGCGGGCCGTTTGCCGCTCGATTTCGACACCTGTCCTGCGGATGCGCTCATCCTGTCGAGCCACAAGCTCGGCGGACCAAAAGGTGTCGGCGCGATCGTGCTCAAGTCGACTTCGACACGGCCGTTTCCGCTGATCCGGGGCGGGGGCCAGGAAAAGGGGCGCCGCTCGGGTACCGAGCCGGTGGCCGAGATTGCAGGGTTCGGCGCCGCGGTTCGTGCCGCCAAGTTCGAACTTCGCAACGACGATGGTCGGATGGGTCGGCTGCGCGATATGATGGAGAATGCAGCCACGGAGCGCTCGCCGGAAACTACCGTGCTTGGACGGAACGCACACCGGTTGCCGAACACGAGCGCCTTCCTGACGCCCGGCCTCAAGAGCGAGACGGCCCAGATCGGGCTGGATCTTGCCGGCCTTGCCGTCTCGGCTGGATCTGCCTGTTCGTCGGGCAAGGTCGGCAAAAGCCATGTGGTGGCGGCGATGGCAGAGGCGGGCCTGGACGTTGATCCCGCCGATGGCGCTGTCCGCGTCAGCTTCGGCCGCCAGACGAACGAGGAAGACCTGATGCGCTTCGTCAACGAATATGTTCGGCTCGCGACGAAAGCCGCACCAAAGCCGCGGAGCATGAACCACGCGGCTTGACGTCGCGGTTGAGGATATTTCGAACGGAGCGGCGGGCCCCTCAATTCCGGGCCGGATCGTTCCTATCTTAATCGGTGTACCGGACATGTGTTTTTCGGTATGCGCCAGACATGACCGTCCCCGGGCTTTGACCCCGGAGAGTATGGAGAAGAATATGCCGGCCGTTCAGGAAACGATCGACAGTGTCCGCAAGATCGACGTGGACCAGTACAAATACGGGTTCGAGACTCTGATCGAGATGGACGTTGCGCCCAAGGGGTTCAACGAGGAGATCATCAAGCTGATCTCTGCCAAGAAGAACGAGCCGCAATGGATGCTCGACTGGCGCCTGAAGGCGTTCGAGCGCTGGAAGACAATGGAGACGCCTGACTGGGCGCGGCTCGATTATCCTCCGATCGACTTCCAGGACATCCACTATTATGCGGCTCCGAAGTCGATGTCCGGCCCTAACTCTCTCGACGAGGTCGATCCGGAGATTCTGAAGACCTATGAGAAGCTCGGCATTCCGCTGAAGGAGCAGGAAATACTCGCCGGTGTCCGCAAGATGGATGAACCGAGCGAGTTCGACGACGATTCCGGCACACCGCCGGCCGGCCAGAACGGCCAGTCGCGCGTGGCTGTCGATGCCGTGTTCGATTCGGTCTCCGTCGCGACGACCTTCAAGAAGGAACTTGAGAAGGCCGGCGTGATCTTCATGCCGATCTCCGAGGCAATCCGCGAGCATCCCGAACTCGTCCAGAAATATCTTGGCTCGGTCGTGCCGATCTCGGACAACTACTTTGCCACGATGAACTCGGCCGTCTTCACCGACGGCTCGTTCGTCTACGTGCCGAAGGGCGTTCGCTGTCCGATGGAGCTCTCCACCTATTTCCGCATCAATGAGCGGAACACGGGGCAGTTCGAGCGCACGCTCATCATCGCCGACGAAGGTGCCTACGTCTCATATCTGGAAGGCTGCACAGCGCCCCAGCGCGATGAGAACCAGCTCCACGCTGCGGTCGTTGAACTGGTCGCCCTCGGCGATGCCGAGATCAAGTATTCCACGGTCCAGAACTGGTATCCGGGCGACAAGGACGGCAAGGGCGGCATCTACAACTTCGTCACCAAGCGTGGCGATTGCCGGGGCGACAATTCGCGTATCTCGTGGACACAGGTCGAGACCGGCTCGGCGATTACGTGGAAATACCCGTCCTGCATCCTGCGTGGCGACAACACGCGCGGCGAGTTTTATTCCATCGCTGTTTCGAACGGTCGCCAGCAGATCGATTCCGGCACGAAGATGATCCATCTCGGCAAGAACACGTCGAGCCGCATCATCTCGAAGGGTATTTCCGCGGGCCATTCGAACAACACCTATCGCGGTCAGGTTTCGGCCCACCGCAAGGCGAAGAACGCCCGCAATTTCACCCAGTGCGATTCGCTGCTGATCGGTGAGGAATGCGGTGCTCACACCGTGCCCTATATCGAATCGAAGAATGCCACCGCGCAGTTCGAGCACGAGGCGACCACTTCGAAGATCTCCGACGACCAGCTCTTCTATTGCATGCAGCGCGGCATTCCTGAGGAAGAGGCTGTCGCCCTGATCGTCAACGGCTTCGTCAAGGACGTCATCCAGCAGCTGCCGATGGAATTCGCGGTCGAAGCCCAGAAGCTGATTGGGATTTCGCTGGAAGGAAGCGTGGGGTGATCTCGGCCACACGGACTGTAGCGCTCCGGATCACGCGGCGCTGTGGACGGCTTTGCTTCGTCACGTCTTCGCGGGATCGGCTGGAGTGTCGCGACTGATGACCGACGGAACCGTCATCGTCTGGTATGCGGCCATCTGCGGGATCCTCGGCGCCGTCGCGCCTCGCCTTGGCGGAACGGTGCTGCGGCTCGCGGTTGGCGCGCTCGTCGGGGGTGCCGCGGCCACGCTTCTCCCGGTCGCCCGCGCTAGCCTTGGCTTGTAACCGTTGGCGAGCCGGCTCGACGACGATGACCTCAACATGAAGAATTGCGCAATTTGCGCCTGATGAACGACACTGGACGGAACAACATGCTCGAAATCAAGAACCTTCACGCCCGCGTCGCCGACGAGGGAACCGAAATCCTTCGTGGCGTCGACCTGACCGTACAGGACGGCGAAGTCGCTGCCATTATGGGGCCAAACGGCTCCGGTAAGTCGACGCTTTCCTACATTCTCGCCGGCCGCGAGGACTATGAGGTCACCGACGGCGACATTCTCTACAATGGCGAGTCGATCCTCGAGATGGACCCGGCCGAGCGCGCCGCCTCCGGCGTCTTCCTCGCCTTCCAGTATCCGCTGGAAATCCCGGGTGTCGCGACGATGACCTTTCTCAAGACCGCGCTCAACGCCCAGCGAAAGGCGCGCGGTGAGGGAGAGCTAACCACGCCGGAATTCATGCGCCGGGTAAAGGCTTCCGCGGGCGATCTGAAGATCAATCCGGACATGCTGAAGCGTCCGCTGAACGTGGGCTTTTCGGGCGGTGAGAAGAAGCGCGCCGAAATTCTCCAGATGGCACTGCTAGAGCCCAAGCTCTGCGTCATGGACGAGACCGATTCCGGCCTCGACATCGATGCGCTGAAGATCGTTGCCGACGGCGTCAACGCGCTGCGTTCGCCGGAGCGCTCCTTCCTCGTCATCACGCACTATCAGCGTCTTCTCGACTATATCGTGCCGGACACCGTGCATGTCCTGTCGAAGGGCCGCATCGTGAAGACCGGCGACAAGGATCTCGCTTTGCAGCTCGAAAAGGAAGGCTACAGCCAGATCATCGAAGAGGCCGCGTAATCATGAGCGTTACCGAACTTCGACCCCGCACGCCCGCGGAAACGCGGCTGATCCAGCTCGCGGAAGCCCAGGGCGAGAACGAAAACGCTCGCCGTCCTGCGATCGAGGTACTGCGACGCGAAGGCTTGCCGACCCGCAAGGTCGAGGCCTGGCACTATACCGATCTGCGTCAGCTGATGGGTAAGCGGCTCGGCTCCGATGATGCCGTCGAAGCGCTGCGCGAGAGCGGCGAGACGATCCTGGAGCCCTTCCTCCACGGTTCATCCGTCATCGATCTCGATGCGCCTGAAACTGCCCACCTGCCTAGCGGCGTAACGGTCGGTGCTTTCGAAGGCCAAGCCGACTGGCAGGAGACGCCGAACCGGCTCGATCGGTCGATCGATACAGTTCGCGCATTAAACGCTGCCTTCGGTGCCGCGTCGAACAAGATCGAGATCGCGGCCGGTGCCAATCTCGACCAAGCTCTGGAGCTTCGTCCAGCGACCGGCTTGAAGAGCCATGCGTTCACGTCCGTTTCGATCGGCGACAAGGCCGAGGCGACCATCGTCGAGCGGCTCGATGGCGGATCGAACGGCGCACCCTCTACCGGTGTGAACACGCTTCATGTTGGTGCAGGCGCGAACGTGCTCTGGATCGTCGATCAGGAAAAGGGTCTCGAGGCAAGCCATCTCGGCCAGCTGTCGGTCCTTCTCGAAGCCGATGCGGTGTTCAGGCTTTTCGTCCTGAATGCCGGCGGCGGGCTCGTGCGCTACGAAGTCCACACCGATGTCGTAGGCGAAGGTGCGGACGTTCAGATCAAGGGCGTCAACCTTTTGCATGCCGGACAGCATGTCGACGTGACGACGACGCTGAACCACACGGTTGCCCACACCACGGCCACTGAGACCTTCCGCAATGTCGTCACCGGTGGTCACGGCGTTTTTCAGGGCATCATCAAGGTCGCGCGGGGTGCGCAGAAGACCGATGCGAAGATGGCCTGCAATTCGCTCCTTCTGTCGGACGAGGGCGATTTCTCGGCCAAGCCCGAGCTGGAAATCTTCGCCGACGACGTGCAGTGCGGCCACGGTGCTACGGCAGGAGAGATCGATGCCGATCACCTGTTCTACCTGATGTCGCGCGGCATCCCCGGCGATCAGGCCCGTGCGCTCCTGATCCAGGCCTTCGTCGCCGAAGTCGTCGAGGAGCTGGAGGTCGAGGAGATCGAAGAGGCTCTGAACACGCGCATCGAGAAATGGCTCGAGGCCAATATCAGCTAGCAGTCTGATCCTCGGCCAGACCTTTATGACAAGACGAGGCCGGCGAGAGTCCGGCCCGTCTGATGTTTGACGCTTCGACGGAAGATGAGCCGAAGCGCCCATGTCCGACCAGATGTCGGGCGGCATGCCATTGGAGTTCATTCCATGACCACTGAGACGATCCCAGACGTGAGAACCCGCGACGTAAAGCGTTACGACGTCGAGGCTGTGCGCCGGGACTTCCCGATTCTGGCGAAAGAGGTCTACGGCAAGCCGCTTGTCTATCTCGATAACGGGGCCTCGGCCCAGAAGCCGCGGCAGGTGATCGATCGGATCACTTACGCCTACGAGAACGAATACGCTAACGTCCATCGCGGCCTGCATTTTCTGTCGAACGCCGCGACGGATGCCTATGAGGCTTCGCGCGAGGCCGTGCGGAGCTTTCTGAACGCGCAATCGAGCGACGAAATCGTCTTCACGCGTTCAGCGACCGAGGCGATCAATCTCGTCGCCTATGGCTGGGCCATGCAGGAGATCGGTGAGGGCGACGAAATCGTCATCACTCAGGCTGAGCACCACTCCAATATTGTACCTTGGCATTTCCTGCGGGAGCGGAAGGGCGCCAAGCTCGTTTTCGTGCCTGTCGAGGACGACGGCTCGATCCCCGTCGAGGCCTTCGAGAAGGCGATCACGCCGCGCACCAAATTGGTCGCCACGACCCACATGTCGAACGTCCTCGGCACCGTCGTCGACGTGAAGGCGGTGACAGAACTCGCCCACTCGAAGGGCATCCCCGTCCTCGTCGATGGCAGCCAGGGTGCGGTGCATCTGCCCGTCGACGTCGCCGATATCGGCTGCGACTGGTATGCCTTTACCGGCCACAAGGTTTATGGGCCGTCGGGCATCGGCGTTCTCTACGGCAAGCGCGATATGCTTGAGCGCATGCAGCCCTTCAACGGCGGCGGCGAGATGATCGTCGAGGTGAGCGAGACCGGCGTCTCCTACAACGCACCGCCCCATCGCTTCGAGGCAGGCACGCCGCCCATCGTCCAGGCGATCGGTCTCGGCGCTGCTCTCAGCTACATGGACGGGATCGGCCGCGAGGCGATCGCCTTGCACGAGGCCGAAATTGGCGCCTACGCTCATCAGCGTCTCAAGCAGATCAATTCGCTGCGCATTTACGGTGAGGCGCCGGGCAAAGGGGCCATCGTCTCCTTCGACATCGAAGGAATTCATGCCCACGATATTTCCATGGTAATCGATCGCGAAGGAATTGCTGTGCGTGCCGGCACCCATTGCGCCCAGCCGCTCTTGAACCGGTTCGGCACCACGTCCACATGCCGTGCATCCTTCGGGATGTACAATACCATGGCGGAAGTGGATAAATTGGCCGAGGCGCTCGAAAAGGCGCGCCGGTTCTTCGCCTGAGGAGCTTTGATGACCGAAGAGAACGAGACCAGGCCGCAAGCCACCGAAGACAACACCGCAGCCGCCAATGTCGCGATGGCGCAGGGCGAGGCTGCCACCAAATCGGCGATCCCGCCGGAGGAGCTCACGCGGCTTACCGACGATATCATCGGCGCGCTGAAGACGGTCTATGACCCCGAAATCCCGGCCGACATCTACGAGCTCGGGCTGATCTACAAAGTCGATATCGACGACAGTCGCGATATCGATATCGAGATGACGCTGACCGCGCCCGGTTGTCCTGTGGCCGGTGAAATGCCCATATGGGTGGAGAATGCTGTCGCTTCCGTCGATGGTGTCGGTCAGGTGAAGGTGGAGATTGTCTTCGATCCGCCGTGGACGCCCGAGCGGATGAGCGAAGAGGCGCAGGTCGCTGTCGGCTGGTTCTGACCGTCAGACCAAAGACGCGATGCGAGATTGTCCGGCCGATCAGCCGGAGAAAGGACCGAAGCCATGGGCCGTTTCCAGGTACTTTCCATGACCGACGCTGCGGCAAGCCGCGTCCAGGCGATCCTCAAGAACGCGGACGCTGACGCCTTGGGCGTACGGGTCGGCGTCAAGAAGGGTGGCTGTGCGGGTATGGAATACACCGTCGAACTCGCCAAGGAGCATCGCGACAACGAAGACATCATCGAAAAGGACGGCGCGCGCGTGTATATCGCGCCGGAAGCCGTACTCTTTCTGCTCGGCACCGAGATGGACTACGAAGAGACCGTCCTGCGCTCCGGTTTTGTCTTCAACAATCCTAACCAGACATCGGCCTGCGGCTGCGGCGAGTCCGTGGAACTGAAGGCTGCCGATCTGAAGTCGCTTGCCGAACAAAGGGCAGATGCCTGAACCGGGCTCTTTTCGTCCTATATCCTGATCCACTTGCAGCCCATCGGCGGGCTTCACTGTTTACATCCGAGTTCTCCGCGTCATGTCTGCCGGGAGCGCCGCGCACTTCCTTGCGGCTCCGGAATATCATGGCAAGAGGGTAGGGGTACTCATGAGCAATGTGTTGGCAGTCGGCCGATATGACGCGATCAGCAATTCAGCGATCGAAGACGAGGGCTGGACTTTCCTGCCTTCGATGAAGGAAGGCGCCGAACTGGACGAGGCGGCGCGTAACGAAATCCGTGCGGTGGCTTATCTCGGTCATCACGCCTTCGGCGGCGATCTGATGGACAAGTTCCCGAACCTTGGATTGATCGCCAATTACGGCGTTGGTTACGATGCGATCGATGTCGAAGCGGCATCGGCACGCAATATCAAGGTCACCAACACGCCTGATGTCCTGTCGGACGAAGTGGCCGATCTCACGGTTGCGATGCTTCTCGCCCAGCTGCGATCCGTTCCGCAGGCCGATCGCCATGTGCGCTCGGGCGCCTGGGACAGGAAGGTGCCGTTTCCCCTTCAGCGCAAGATGAGCGGCCAGAAGGTCGGCGTTGTCGGTCTCGGGCGAATCGGACGCGAGATCGCCGACCGGTTCGCGGCCTTCAAGATGGAAATCCACTACTGGTCGCGGAAGCCCAAAGACGTGCCGAACGGCTGGGTCTTTCATGAGGACGCTCTCGGTTTGATGAGCGCGGTCGATTTCGCGGTCATCGCGCTGGTCGGCGGGCCGGACACTGAAGGTTTCGTGTCGAAGGAGCTGATCGAAGCGCTGGGACCAAAAGGTATTCTCGTCAACATCTCCCGCGGTTCGACGATCGACGAAGAAGCGATGATCGAAGCCCTTCAGGATGGCCGTCTCGGCGGCGCCTGCCTTGACGTCTTCCGCAACGAGCCCCATGCGGACAAGCGCTTCTACGACATGGAGAACGTCATTCTTCAGCCGCATCAGGCGTCCGCGACCGTGGAGACCCGGGCCGCCATGGGCAAGCTTCAGCGGGACAACATCAAGGCCTATATCTCGGGCGAGCAGCCACTGACCCCGGTGAACTGATCCGACTTCCAACGCTTCTGCGTGGGTCCGTTCGCGCAATCGATCGAGTTGCGTGAGAAGCCGGAGGCTTCGTTTTGCGGCGTGCAGGAGCGTCTGCACTTGATATCGGTTGAATGAAAAACGCCCGGGTCCGTCTGGACTTCGGGCGTTTTATGTCTTCTGGCTATGCCATCAACGCTTGAAGGCGCGGGGCGGTCCGAACGAAACGAACCGCATCCCAGACCTCAGAACAGACCTTCGATCTGGCCCTGATCGTTGAGCCGGATCGATTCGGCCGCCGGCGTCCTTGGCAGGCCCGGCATGGTCATCACCGCACCGCAGATTACCACCACGAAACCGGCGCCAGCCGACAGCCGCACTTCGCGGATCGGAATCTTGAATCCGGTCGGCGCGCCCCGCTTTGAGGGATCGGTCGAGAAGGAATACTGGGTCTTTGCCATACAGACCGGCAGATTGCCGTAGCCTTGATCCTCCCAGTCCTTCAGCTGAGCGAGGGTCTTGTCGTCGACGTCGATCCCGTCCGCACGGTAGACCTCTTTGGCAACGGTCTCGATCTTTTCCACGAGACCCATCTCGTCCGGATAGAGCGGCTTGTAATCGGATTTCCCGCTCTCGCAGACCTCGGCGACCTTCGTCGCGAGTTCGGTCACACCCTTTGAGCCTTCCGCCCAGTGCTTGGCGATAATCGCATCCTCGGCGCCAGTTTGCTTGGCAAAGTCGACGACCGCCTGCAGCTCGGCCTCCGTGTCCTTGATGAAGTGGTTGATCGCGACGATCACCGGAACGCCGAACTTCTTGAGATTCTCGATATGCCGGCCAAGATTGGCGCAGCCGTTTCTCACGGCTTCGACGTTCTCTGTGCCGAGATCGTCCTTCGCCACACCTCCGTTCATCTTGAGTGCGCGCACCGTCGCGACCAGCACCACCGCCTTCGGGCTGAGTCCCGCCTTGCGGCACTTGATGTTGAGGAACTTCTCCGCGCCGAGATCGGCCCCGAAGCCGGCTTCGGTGACCACGTAATCGGACAGCTTCAGCGCGGTCTTCGTCGCGATCACCGAATTGCAGCCATGGGCGATGTTGGCGAAGGGGCCGCCATGGACGAAGGCCGGGTTGTTCTCCAGCGTCTGCACGAGATTGGGCTGGATGGCATCCTTGAGGAGAACCGCCATCGCGCCTTCGGCCTTGATATCCTTCACGGTCACAGGTGTTTTATCGCGGCGCTGGCCGATGATGATGTTGCCGAGCCGCTCCTGCAGGTCGGCGAGATCGGTGGCGAGGCAGAGGATCGCCATCACTTCCGAGGCAACCGTGATGTCGAAGCGATCCTCTCGCGCGAACCCGTTGCTGACTCCGCCGAGCGAAATTGCGATGTGACGCAGGGAACGATCGTTCATGTCCATCACGCGCGGCCATGTCACGCGGCGCGAATCGATGCCCTGTTCATTGTCGTAATAGATGTGGTTGTCGATCATCGCCGACAGGAGATTGTGCGCGGTACCGATGGCGTGAATGTCGCCCGTGAAGTGGAGGTTCATGTCCTCCATGGGCACGATCTGGGCAAGCCCGCCTCCCGCGGCGCCCCCCTTGATGCCGAAGTTCGGGCCAAGCGAGGCTTCGCGGATGCAGATCGTTGCCTTCTTGCCGATGGCGTTGAGGCCGTCACCCAGGCCGACCGTCGTCGTCGTCTTGCCTTCGCCCGCAGGCGTCGGATTGACGGCGGTGACGAGGATCAGGTGGCCGTCTGGCCGGCCTTCCAGGCTCTTGATGAAATCCGCCGTGACCTTCGCCTTGTCGTGGCCGTATGGAAGGAGATGCTCTCCGGGAATTGCGAGCTTCTCTCCGATTTCCTGGATCGGCCTCTTCTTGGCCGCGCGCGCAATTTCGATATCGGACTTCACATCGCTCATTCATCACCTCCCTGGGCCATACGATATGGCAGTTCAGTAATGTTACGGGCAAAGCAGGAGTGAAGGAAACAGGTTTGAGACGAGAAAGCCCTTAGGGCAACCGAATTTCACCGAACGGGTAGGTGAGGGCCAGTATTCCGGCTGAAACCGTTTTGCCCTTTCAAACAACCTGAGCAATTGCACGTGGTGGTTTTGAGAGAACCGAGTCGCGGAATACGTTTCCCGCGCTCTCCGACTTGAGGAAACATGATCGAGAGCTGAACACGGTAGCCCAGCGAGCACTCGCGGGGTGAGGTTCGTCGACGAAAGCCGGACCACTCGGTCGAATTTTCGCGGCAAGGCGTTTGACCGCTTGTCATCTGGCCGCTCCTGTTGTTAAGGAGCCTGCGTGTGCCCAGCGATGGGAACAGCGACCATGGAGTTGCCTGCTTTCGCCCCGGATCGATCGATCCAGAGCAGTTGCAGGCAAAGCCGAACGTTTCCGACAGGAACGCCTCGCGGAGAGGTGGCAGAGTGGTCGAATGCACCGCACTCGAAATGCGGCATACGTTAATAGCGTATCGGGGGTTCGAATCCCCCCCTCTCCGCCATTATCCTGTAGCGAACCCGAGATGAGGCTCCCGTTGGGGGCCTTTTTATTTTTGTCTCAAAGGCGTTTAGCCGACACGCCCGAACCTCCGAGACTGGCGCCGGGTCTAATATCCGTCTCTGAACGGCCATCCGTCTCTGAGCGAGCGAACCTCGTTCGGCCCGGTTCGGCTTCGTAAAGACCAGCGTTTTCAGCGGCTTTCGCAGTTCTCTCAAGATTGCATTCAGCGGGAATTCTTCCGATTGGCGTCGCGAACGAGAGAACGCAAGGTAGTCGTTTCCAGGCGTAAAGCGACGAAGGTCGGAGAGGATCATGGGAGCTTGCCGTCAAGTGGATACGATTAGAATATCATCACCTTGCTCCAACCTGTTCCGACCTAACTCTGAAAGACCCACGATGCCCGAGAAAGCAAAACGACTTGCACCCAAAGGTGAAACCCTGCGGGAGCTCTTCCTGAAATCGGGCAATCTATGCGCATTCCCGGGCTGCGGGCAGCTGATGATGGACGCAGAAGGTACATTCATAGGTCAGGTCTGTCACATTGAGGCAGCCGAGGAGGATGGCGAACGTTTCAACTCAACCATGACTAATGAGGACCGGCGGGCTGCCTCGAACCTCATGCTCATGTGCTATCCGCACCACCAGAAGACGAATGACGTGACAGCCTATCCGGTCGAGAGGCTCAAGCAGATGAAGGACGATCACGAGCGCCGTTTCTCGCGTCCCGACCGCGCCATCCTCGAAACGTTGACCGACTGGACTGAGCTCGACGCCCCGACTGAGGTCCGGAATCTCAAGCGCCTGGACAAGGTGCTCGGCTGGAACAACGGGGCTACCGAACTCCATGAGGCCGCTGAAGAACTTAACGTCTATGTCGCCCGACTGAAAAACGTACCAATTGAGCTTCGCAGATTTCTTGGCGCCGTCATGAAGCGGGCGGCAAAGATGGACAGTAGTCGGGCTGTTCAAACCGGTATGGCCGGAACCCTGATCCTTATCAGCGACCTCAAAGGCGCATTCAATCTTGGTGAGCGCGCTATTGCCGAGCGCGCGAACCAACTTGATGCCTACGGTCTTGGCGACATTGACCAGATTGACACCGACATGGGTCCCAAGCCTGCGGTACGCATCCTGGACCTCAAGAGCGGCTGGCCCTTATGGAGAGACATCATAACGTTCTGCGAGGAGGCGAACGAGCCACTGGAGGCATTCACCGACGATCTGGATTTCGCGCGGCTTGACGGCTGACTGCCGAGAACCTGAAATTTGAGTTCGCAGCTGTTGGCCAGACGGATGCTCCAGCTTAGCACCCTCTGGCTTGAATGGGCGTTGGCGGCGAGAGGTCCTAATCTCATTATGAACCAAACGCGGCATTCATCTGCTCCGCCCACGGCCGATTGGCTACCGCAACGAGGTCGTTCAGCGAGAGCGCCGGCGGTACGCGCCTGATGACGAGGTGTTCGAGCACCTCCGGCGACAGATAGGCGAGCCGCATCATTCGGCTGACGAACCGGTCGGAGACCTTCTCGGCCGCGGCGATATCCTGAATGGTGGAAGCGGCGCCGGATTCCAACTGCCGCCGCCAGTTCCAGGCGCGGGCGATGGCGCGCAGCACATGAGGGTCTTGCGACCGGCCGTCCCGGATCGTCACCTCGTCGGGCGGGAAGATCTTCGGCCGCCCATTGCGTTTGCGGATCGTCAGGGGGATGACGACCCGGATGGTCTTCGTCGAGTCGGTCATGCACAGGCCTCCGTCTGGCGGGCGGCCATCATGTCCCGCAGGACCGAGCCCAGCCCCTCATGGCGCAGATCGACGGCGATGCCGTCTTCGCCGACGGTCACCCGCTCGACCAGAAGCTGGACGATGCGGGTCTGCTCCGCCGGATAGAGCGCCGCCCAGATCTGGTCGAACTCGCCGAAGGCCTGGACAACCGCCTTCTCATCGACGGCCGAGTTCACTTCGCGAAGGGCCTCAATCGTTCGAGCCGCGATCTCGGGCGCGCGGATCATGCGGCGGATTTCACCGACCACGGCGTCCTCGACCATGCCCGCCGGCAAGCGCAGCGGACCGGAGGCATCACCGGTCGGACGATTGCGGATCAGGTCCATCGAGGCGTAGTAGCGATAAAGGCGGCTGCCCTTCTTTGTCGCCGTCGGCGTCATCGCGGCGCCGGTCTCGGTGAAGATGATCCCTTTCAGCAGCGCCGGGGTCTGGCGGCGCGTGTTCTTCGCCCGCAGCCGCGGGCTTTCCTGCAGGATGCTGTGCACCTTGTCCCACAGGTCACGGTTGATGATGGCTTCGTGTTCACCGGGATAGGCGGTGCCCTTATGGACCGCTTCGCCAAGGTAGACCCGGTTATTGATCAGCTTGTAGAGGAAGCCCTTGTCGATAAGCTTGCCGCGCTTGTTCAGCACGCCTTCGGCCGCCAGCGCTTTCGCCAGCGTAGTCGCGGAACCCAGCTGCACGAACCGCTCGAAGATCATCCTGACCGTCGCGGCTTCAGCCTGATTGATCACCAGCTTGCGATCGCGCACGTCGTATCCCAGCGGGACGTAACCGCCCATCCACATGCCGCGCTTGCGCGAGGCCGCCACCTTGTCGCGGATGCGCTCCCCAATCACCTCTCGCTCGAACTGCGCGAAGCTCAGGAGGATGTTCAGCGTCAGACGGCCCATCGACGTCGTGGTGTTGAACGACTGCGTGACCGACACGAACGTCACCTGATTGCGGTCGAAGATCTCGACCAGCCTGGCGAAGTCCATCAGCGAGCGCGACAGCCGGTCGATCTTGTAGACCACGATCACATCGATCAGACCGGCCTCGACGTCCTGAATGATGCGCTTCAGGCCGGGGCGCTCCAGCGTGCCACCGGAGAAGCCACCATCGTCGTAGCGTTCGCGAATGGTGGCCCAGCCTTCCGCCTTCTGGCTCGTCACGAAGGCCTCGCAAGCCTCGCGCTGGGCGTCGAGGCTGTTGAACTCCATGTCGAGCCCTTCCTCGCTCGACTTGCGGGTATAGATGGCGCAGCGCTGGCGGCGCGGCATGATAGCGACGGCTTCCTGATGACGGCTCATCGGTCGTCCCTCCGCGCCTCGCGGAGGCCGAAGAAGCGGTAGCCGTTCCACTGCGTGCCGGTGATCGCCCGCGCCACCGCCGACAGCGACTTGAACTTGCGCCCCTGCCAGTCGAAGCTGTCCTTCATCACTGTGACGGTGTGCTCCACCCCGTCCCATTCACGCACGAGGCGGGTGCCGACCACCGGGTTGCGGGGATCCGCGATGATCGTCTTGCGCCCGACCCGGCCCTCGATTTCGTCCGCCAGCAGGTCCAGCGTACGCCGCGTCTCGCGCGAGAGCCCGCCGAGGGTCAGTTCCTGGATCCGGTAGCCGAGCCTCAGCTCGAGGTAGCTGCGGCTGTTGTTCGGTGCGGGCATGCCGAAGAGGCTTTCCCACTTCGCCTTCAACTCGATTACTGTCATTCGCTTCAGCGCTGCAAGCTGCGTGACCGCGCTCGCGTCCGCCGTATCGCGGTCGCCCGGTTGCCATGGCGCGGCGTCAGTCTTTCTCTTTGTTCCTGGCATCATTGCCCTCCAACTCGGTTGCTCGGTTTGCGACGACCAACACGGCGTTTGAGGGCGAGAATGTCGAATGAACTGTCTTCGCCAGGCGCAGATAAAGAACTGGACTGTTCCGGCAGAACACGCCTGAGCCCTGCGGCAAGAATCTGCGCGAGTTCATCAAGGCGTTCTTCCGCCGACAGACGGGCGGGAAATAGCGGGTTCGGACCGGATCGGGTGTCTTGCATGAGACCGTTCGCAACAGAGGATGACTGGCGAAACGGTAGTCACAAAACGATGATACGCAATCAGATTCAATGACTTATCGCGTTGCTGCGGAATCATTAGAAGTGGAGCGCAGTTTTATCAGTGACGCGTCCTTGGCCGTACCTTGTCGTCGGTGGCCAGACGCAATGCCGCCCGCCAGAGAGGCGTCTTCGTGAACACGCTGCGCTCGGTGCGAGACAACCCATCAGAACGATTTTCATGCAGAAGCCCCATCCAGCAGAGAGGCCGCAGCACCTGAACATAAAGGCTGCTCAGCGCTTCATCGAAGAGACGGTTGTCATCTGGCTCTCCATAGAGGGCGCGCCGGATCTCTCCGCCTGTTGCGCCGTCCTCTGCCTCGACGTTGAGCACGTTGCAGAAGATATCCCAGTTACCCAGCGGTCTTGCTTCGCGCCGTGAAAACCGCAGGTGATCGACCTCGAATAGATAGAATGGCGTGATGATGCCGAAAAGCCGGCCCGGATGACCGACAAGCGACCGGCCAGCCTTGGTCAGCTTGAACTCCCCCTTGTAGTGCCGCCCGATTTTCAATGCGATCATCAGGTCATGCAGATCCATCAGCGGGCCGAAGTCGATCTCGTTGAGCACCTTGTTGACGGCGAAGAGGTCGACCTCCGAGTATCCGGGCCATTCGAACTGGGCTGCGGCCCAATGGACGAAACTGCGCTTGAAGGCTTTGGACGGGGTCAACTCGATCCCTCCGTGCTCGGCGACGTAGGAGAATGTCTTTTCCACGGCGCGTAGCATCGGCGAATGCAAGAGTGCCGGATCGGCATCGTCGATTTCCCGGAACGCGATCACATCTGGTCTCCCGTCCGAACCAGCGGATCCGGCCGACGATCCTGATATCCTCGGCGGTGCGTTAGTTTTCCAGTACGCACTCGCCTTCGACATGCATGATGCGAAGACGACGCCTTCTTCTCGATATCATCGACTACGATCACCTTTGCGGCCACCGTGATTGGCTGACGCCAGCAAGAAACTGGTCATAGCTGTCCCACGGCTCATCCTCTTCGATGTCCGCTCCACCGAGTCCATCGAACTGGAGGAGCGAAACAGAAATGCCGAGGCGGTCAGAAAAAAAGGCGAGTTCACGGACGGGCTCCGATCCCCGACTGAACGTCCAGATGCCGTTGGGAAGAGCGGTGGGCCGCTGGGAGCTGCGGTGTTGTGATGCAGCGCCCATCGCCATCACAGAACCATCCGGGATCGGCATGCCGGAACGGATGAACACGCCGCTTTTGTAAGCGCTCGTACTGGCCCGGCCCCAAAGAGCGAAACCATCACGCGCCACCACCATGGCCGCCCGGGTGTTGGTGAACTCGATCCACTTGCGCGTGGCGGCAAGCAGTGAGACGCCATATCGATCCGTGACGTGGCCGAGGAGATCGCGCGTCATTTCCTGGCCGCCGATCTGGTTGCGGTAGTCGTCGATCGGCATCAACAGGAAGGAAGCGAAGGTGTCGGCCTCTTCCTCGCGCTCCCTCTCTGCGTCTTTCCAGTCGTTGGACTGGAGCGGAAGGCACTCGAAATCGTAATCCTCGGACAACTCGCCATCACGATAATGACTGGCGGTTAGCGGGCGCCGATGCAGCAGGTAATGCCCGAATTCGTGGGCCAGCGTGAAACGCTCGCGTCCCCGATAGCGTGGCTGCGTGTTGTATAGAATCTGCCAGCCAGGCTTTTTGCGCCGGGCGCGAAGCATGCCCTCGAAGCCGTCGATATCGACGCCTTTGACGGCCGTGATCGGATCTTCATGGTTGCGCGAGACCTCAAGCGCCAGCGCTTCGACGTCCACCGGGAATCGGTCCTCCCCCAGCACAGTGCGGAGGAGAACCGTCAGGTCGTTGGCAGCCCGCCGAGGCGTTTTTCGCGCCTTGTCCGTCATCAATCCTCATCGTCCAGGATCTTCAGCATCTCTCGAAGCCGCTCTTTGCTCTTGGGCTTCATCTGCTGGTACTTGCGGAAAAATGCCGTGTCGGCCGCATCGGCCTCGGTGACGGCTTCTGTGGCGAGCAGGTAGTCGGCGGTCGTTTCCAGAGCCAGGGCGATCTGCTGCAGCTTCTCCGCCGAGGGGCGCGCGACGTCCTTATTCTCGATTTCCCACATGTAGCTCTTGCTTGAACCGACCCGCTCGGCCAGCGCCTCCAGCGTCAGACCTCGCTTCAGTCTGAGCTCTCTGACGCGCTCTCCCAAGGGTGTTGGCACGGGTGTCCTCCTGTTTTTCGGCGAGTTCGTTATCGCGTTACATCTAGTCCTTGACACGCGATACACGCAACTCCTATCTTTCGCAGAAGTTCGCAAGAACGAACTAACATTAGCGCTTCTACGAGACAGGAGGCCGTCATGGCTAAGGAAAAAGGGTCAGGGACCCACCACGTAGTTCCCAGCTCTGGTGGCGGCTGGGACGTTCGCCGCGGCGGCGCCGGTCGCGCCAGCGGGCATTTCGACACCAAGCGGGAGGCGATCGACCGGGGGCGAGAGATGAGCCGCAACGCCGGGACGGAATTCAAGATCCACAACCGGGACGGCCGGATCGGCCAGTCCGATTCGCACGGGAACGACCCGCGCACCATCAAGGGCTAAGGAGAACCGATCATGGCCTCAGTGACGACTTTCATCCGCAACATGCCTGCTTCGTCGCTGCAGGCCTATTTCCACCATACCGGCATCGAGCTTCCGACCGAAGTCGATTGGCAGGGGCCGGAGCCCGAGGTGGTCCGCATCACGCTCCGCGCCGTCGACGAAATGGACGACGAAGCCCGAGCGCGCATCGTCAATGATGCCGAGCGTGTTGGCGCCCTCGCTGACGATGCCGGGCAAACCGCGCTTTACAGCGTAGTCGATGACCGCACGGTTCTCGACGATCTCGCCAATGGGCACGCGCGGGCGCTGTGGATGTTCCTGAACGAACCGGTTCGGTTCCGCCATGCCGAGGAAGTCCGCTACACCGACGAGCGCCGCCGTGGCCGGAGCTGGGACGGGTTCATCGGTGAGCCGAACCTTGACCTGCGTCGCGATGAGGCCTCCCTGGAAGCTTTCAAGGCGTCACTCCGCGAGCGGTTCGCTTCGAACAACATCCACATCGACATCTTCGGGCGCTACCGGCCGACCTTCGATGGCGAGGATTGCGAACTGGTTCAGATCGCGATTTACCGCGAGGGCCTGCTGGACGACTTCCTGGCGTTCGATGATGGCGGTGCGCTGGTCCGCCGCGCCCGCCGCCCGGTATTCGAGGCGGCCATGACCTATGAACCGGCGACCGGCGTCATCGAAGTCGTGGCCAACGATCGCGAGAGTCGCGAAGAGATGGTGCGCGTCATGGCGCGGGATTTGCTCGGCATCGAGTTCCAGAGTGAAAAGGTGCCGTTCCGCACCTATGATCTCGCCGTCCTGCTGCACCCCTTCAGCTTCCCGACGGACCCGGAAGACGGCATCGAGTCCGTTGAAGTCAAGCAGCTGCGCCTGATGCCAATCGACAATAACGCCGAACGCGTCACGCTCGAATGCCTGCGGAAGGCCGATCGCACCATCTGGAGCATGTCGGCAGAGCGGTTCGGGTCCAATGATCCACTGGCTGGCGGATGGGTGGCGACGCAGGCGAAGCTGACCATCAAGTTCCAACCCAAAGGCGACGCGAAGCGGGGCCGGACGCTGCCGCTGACGATCACCATGCCGCATGGCTGCAATCTCAAGGAACAGACCGAGGAGGAGCAGCTGATCGGCGAGAAGTACCTGCGCCGCTGGGGCATTCTTTCCGGGGCTGACGGTGCCGTCGTCGATTGATCGGAAGGCGGCAGACCTGTTGCTGTCTGTGATCGAGACGCCGGATGCGGTCATTAGCGGCTCGGTCCTCGACGGCTACTATGGGCGGGTCGCGCCGGCGCTGAAGGCGGCTGGGATAATTCAGCCTAAAGATCACTCACGGGCAGCCGTTTCACTCGTCGACCACGAGGATGAGCCCGTCAATCTGATCTGGTCATCCGAACATCGGGCATATGGGTATTTCAGCCCGACAGCGGGGTGGGTGAGCGTCCCCGGTGATCAGTTGGCGATGTTCCGCGTCAACTTCAGCAAGCTGATCGGCCAGTTGGTGGAGCGGCTGGATTTGTCGCCGCGAACCGCTTCTGTCGAACTCGTGCCTGACCTTCTTTGGGAGGTCGGCGACGCGCGCCTGCCAGGACGCAGCAAACGCACAGCTGTATGGATTGGCCGTCGGCTCGGCGATCCAGCCATATGGAGAACTTTCATCGATGCCGCCCGGAAGCGCCCGGCACCCGGCTTGCGAGTTGTCCTGAGCCTTACACCTCGAAATCGCCTGCCGACTGACGTGCACCTCGGTCATACGCTGATCGACGTCCGAGATGTCGCCGACCACAACGGTCTTACTGTCGTTCCCGACCTCTTGGCCGCCCGAATTGCGGCGGGCTCCCAGTTGAGCGACGACCTGATCACCATGGCCGCCGACGGCGCGTCACTTACGGTTCGCGGAACACGGCATGCGTTCTCTGGATCGAAGCAGCGCGCAATCATCCGGCAACTGTATGGCGCCTGGAAATCGGGCCATCCGGAACTTCTGACCGCTGAGGTTCTGGAGACCGCCGGATACAGTACGAGCGTCAACACGCTGGCGAAGGCTTTCTCCGGGAGACCCGAATGGCGCGATTTCATCCGCGAGGAGAATGGCCGCTGTTGGTTGTTTCTCTGATGTCCTGAATTTCTTCAACGACAGGCCGCCCGATGGGGCGGCTTTTTTTGTTTCTGACGCAGATTCAACGACTCCTACCTTGAGCCCTACCTGGCTCCTTCCCGGCTCCTACCCGCCCAGCAGCCATCCTCTCCGCAGGTTTTCGACCAAAACCCAAGGAGACACAGATGGCTACGAAACATCTCAACCAGATCGACCTGGCTGCGCGCTGGAACATTTCTCACCGCACGCTTGAGCGCTGGCGCTGGACGGGCGAAGGCCCGCGCTTCGTCAAGCTCGGTGGTCGCGTCGTGTACCGCCTCGAAGACGTCGAGGAGTACGAGCGCGAGCAGATCCGCGCGAGCACCGCCGATAGCCCCGCAAAGCCTGCGGCGTGAGGGGGCGGTGATGATGATCTACAACCGCATCTCCCTCGATGAGCTCCGGCGCATGGCTGTCGGCGACATCGCCGCTCTGCCCGCAGAGCAGCTCGCCCTCCTGCAGGACGAGGCCGCCGACGCCCTGCGCTGCGCCAAGACCATCTGCGACTGGCTCGATGGGGCCGTCGCGCTCAAGTACGGCGATCGTGCCCACACGACGCGCCAGGCCGCCGGCAAGGACTCCGGCACGGTCCGCTTCGACGACGGCGCGGTCACCGTGATCGCTGATCTGCCGAAGCGCGTCGACTGGGACCAGCACAAGCTCGCCGCTCTCGTTGAGCGCATCCGGGCCGAGGGCGACGACCCGACCGAATACGTCGACGTCGCCATCAAGGTGCCCGAGCGCAAGTTCGCGGCCTGGCCGAGCCACATCCGCTCCGCCTTCGAGGACGCGCGCACCGTCCGCACCGGCAAGCCCAGCTTCCGTCTTTCCCTGAACACTGAGGTGACGTCATGAGCATCACGAAGAAGCTCGCGTTGCTCCGCGAGCAGCATTACGGGCTGGACAAGCTGCCCGAGACCATCCGGGTGCCGGCCCTTGGCGAGCGTCGCGACGAGACCGTCAAGCCGGTCGGGGCGGCCTCGATCGACGAATTGGCCTTCGCCCTCATCGGCCTGAACGAGCGGGCATCGGCGCTCTACCGCGAGATCGACGCAGTGCGCACCCTCCACGACGAGGCCCGCAAGGCCGGCGCGCTAGGAGCCGACATCGCGATTGACGCCCTGATCGCGGCGAAGGGAGGCAAGTAATGGCTCTCCCGATCATCTCCGCCGATCAGCGGCTCGCCGAGCCGCGCGGCATCAAGGGCACGATCTTCGGCAAGTCCGGAATCGGCAAGACCTCGCTTCTCTGGACGCTCGACTCCGCCACTACATTGTTCATCGACCTGGAGGCGGGCGACCTCGCCATCGAGGGATGGTCCGGCGACAGCGTCCGGCCGCGCACATGGGCCGAATGCCGCGATTTCGCGGTCTTCATCGGCGGGCCCAATCCGGCGCTGCGGGACGACCAGGTCTACAGCGACGCCCATTTCGCGGCAGTGTGCGAGCGCTTCGGCGATCCGGCGACGCTCGACCGCTACCACACTGTCTTCATCGACTCGATCACTGTGGCCGGACGGCTCTGCTTCCAATGGTGCAAGGGTCAGCCAGAGGCTTTCTCGGACAAGACCGGCAAGCCCGATGTCCGAGGCGCCTATGGCATGCACGGCCGCGAGATGATCGCGTGGCTCACGCATCTCCAGCACACGCGGGCGAAGAACGTCTGGTTCGTCGGGATCCTCGACGAGAAGCTCGACGACTTCAACAGGCGCATCTTCCAGCCGCAGATCGACGGCTCGAAGACCGGCCTCGAGTTGCCGGGCATCGTCGATGAGGTCCTGACGATGGCCGAGATCAAGGACGACGCCGGCACGCCTTATCGTGCCTTCATCTGTCAGACGATCAATCAGTGGAACTTCCCCGCGAAGGACCGCTCCGGTCGCCTCGACTTGATCGAGGAGCCGCATCTCGGCCGCCTGATGGCCAAGATCCGCGGGCCCGTGAAGCCCGCCTCCGAGCGGCTGGCCTATCGCAGCCCGCCCCCGGCCGCGACCGCTGCGACCCCCGACGCCCCCACCCCTTCCGAAAACACCTGAACGAGGAGACCCCAGTCATGTCTGGATCCTGGAACGACTTCAACTCCGCCCAATCCAACACCAACGTCATCCCGAAAGGCACGCTCGCCAAGGTGCGCCTGACGCTCCGCCCGGGCGGCTTCGACGACCCCTCGCAGGGCTGGACCGGCGGCTGGGCGCGCCGCGCCGCCACCGGCGCCGTCTATCTCGACGCCGAATACACGGTGCTCGAGGGGCCCTATGCCCGGCGCAAGGTCTGGTCGCTGATCGGCCTCTACAGCCCGAAGGGCCCGGACTGGGCGAACATGGGGCGCGGCCTGATCCGCGGCATCCTCAACTCGGCGCGCGGCGTGTCGGACAAGGACAACTCGCCCGAAGCGCAGGCGCGCCGCCGCATCAACGGCTTCGGCGATCTCGACGGCGTCGAGTTCATCGCCCGCATCGACATCGGCACCAACGGCGAGGACAAGAACGAGATCCGCGCCGCGGTCACGCCCGATCACCGCGACTACGCCGCGCTGATGGGCACGGTCGCGCCTCAGTTCACCGCCGCCCCGGCGCAGGGCCACGCCCCGCAGCAGCCCACCACGGCCACCCAGCCCAGCCAGCCCGCGTCCGCCCCCGGCAACGCCGGTCGGCCGAGCTGGGCGCAGTAAGGGGAGACCGGCCATGCGCCTGCGCCCCCGCCAGAAGACCTTCGTCGAGCGCAGCGTGGCTGCGCTCGCCTCCCGCGGCAACACGCTGGGCGTGGCGCCCACCGGCGCGGGCAAGACCATAATGCTCTCGGCGGTCACCGGCGAGATGATCGGCGACGGGGCCAAGGCCTGCGTGCTGGCGCATCGCGACGAGCTGACGGCGCAGAACCGCGCCAAGTTCCAGCGGGTGGTGCCGGGCGTCGCCACATCGGTGATCGACGCCACCGAAAAATCTTGGGGCGGCCAGGTCGCCTTCGCCATGGTGCCGACGCTGGCGCGGGCCTCGAACCTCGCGGACATGCCGCGCCTCGACCTGCTGGTCGTGGACGAGGCGCACCATGCGGTCGCCGACAGCTATCGCCGCATCATCGACCGTGTGCGCGAGGCCAATCCCGACGCACGCATCTTCGGGGTCACGGCGACGCCGAACCGGGGTGACCGGAAAGGGCTGCGCGAGGTCTTCGACAATGTCGCAGATCAGGTGCGGCTGGGCGAGCTGATCGCCTCGGGCCACCTGGTGCCGCCGCGCACCTTCGTCATCGATGTGGGCGTGCAGGACGAGTTGCGCTCGGTCCGCAAAACCATGTCGGATTTCGACATGGCGGAGGTGGCGGGCATCATGGACCGCGCCCCCGTCACCGACGAGGTGATCCGGCACTGGAAGGAGAAGGCAGGCGACCGGCAGACCGTGGTGTTTTGCTCCACCGTCGCGCACGCCGAACACGTCACCGACGCCTTCAGGACGGCGGGCGTTTCCGCCGCGCTGATCCACGGCGATCTGGCGGCCGAGACGCGGAAGGCGATCCTCGCCGACTATGCGGCGGGCAGCATCCGCGTCGTGGTCAACGTGGCCGTGCTGACCGAGGGCTGGGATCATCCGCCCACCTCCTGCGTCGTGCTGCTGCGCCCCAGCTCCTACAAGTCCACCATGATCCAGATGGTCGGGCGCGGGCTGCGCACCGTCGATCCCGAGGAACACCCCGGCATCGTCAAGACCGACTGCGTCGTGCTGGATTTCGGGACGTCGAGCCTGATCCACGGCACGCTGGAACAGGATGTCGATCTCGACGGCAAGACCGAGACCGGCGAGGCGCCGACCAAGACCTGTCCGGCCTGCGAGGCGGAGATCCCGCTGGCCGCCACCGAATGCCCGCTCTGCGGTGAGGCGTTCCCGCACGAGGATCTGGATGCGGGCGAAAGCGGGGCCGCCGCGCCGCTGTCGGGCTTCATGATGACCGAGATCGACCTGCTGAAGCGGTCCAGCTTCGCCTGGGTCGACCTCTACGGCACGGACGACGCGCTGATGGCCACGGGCTTCGCAGCCTGGGGCGGCATCTTCTGGCTGGACGGGGTCTGGTACGCCATCGGCGGGGCGAAGGGCGAACGCCCGCATCTGCTGGGCGTGGGCGAACGGACCGTCTGCCTCGCGCAGGCAGACGATTGGCTGAACACGCACGAGACCGACGAGAGCGCCTTCAAGACCCGCTCCTGGCTGCGCCAGCCGCCCACGGAAAAGCAGCTGCAGTACCTGCCGCCCGAGTGCCGCCACGACTTCGGCCTGACGCGCTACCGCGCCTCCGCGCTGATGACCTTCGGCTTCAACAAGCGCGCCATCCGCCAGCTGATCGACACGGCGGCATCTCCCGAACGGAGGGCGGCATGACCCATGCCCAGATCCACCCCCATCACCGCCGAGGGCCGGCGGCGGCTCTGGCACCCACGTGGAACGCTCTGTGCTGTCTGCCGGCAACCCACCCGTGGTTTTGGCTGGTTCGATCCGCACCGCCCGGCGGCTTTGCCGCCAAAATCATCGAAACGTGCGCGTCCGCGCACGGGGCGGCCCCGGCCGTCGGTCTGGTTCTGCTCGATGCCCTGCCAGTCCTTCTGGGCGCGCTTGGCGCGGGAGCGTTTCGCCAAGGTTGACCTGACCGAGGAAGAGCGCGCCGCGATCACCGCCACCGTGAAGCGCGTGGCGCTGCTGATGGACGAGATCGGCTGGGCCACCCCGCTTGCGGATCTGACCGAGGCGCAGGTGCGCGCGCTGATCGAGGAAGCCGTCGAGGGCTTCCGCGAGGCCATGTCCGACATCGCCCGGGCGCAGACGCCGGAGGTGCCGTTTTGACCCTCGATTACAATCACCGGCCGACTTTCGCAGAGCGGGTCAACGCCGCGGTCGATCGGGCGCTCACCGTCGATCAGGCCACGCGGCCGCCCCGCGACTATCTCGGCGGCTCGCGCCTTGGCCATCCCTGCGAGCGTGCCCTGCAGTTCGAGTTCACGGCGACGCCGAAGGACGACGGCCAGGACTTCTCGGGCCAGTCGCTGCGGATCTTCGCCATCGGCCACGCGCTCGAGGATCTGGCCGTCGCCTGGCTGCGCGGCGCCGGGTTCGACCTCTACACGCGCAAGGGCAACCGGCCAGATGGCGGCCAGTTCGGCTTCTCGATCGCTGGCGGGCGCATCCGCGGTCATGTCGACGGCATCATCGCCGCGGGGCCGGAAGGCTTCGAGCTGGCCGTTCCCGCTCTCTGGGAATGCAAGACGATGAACGCGAAGAACTGGCGCGCCTGCGTCAAGGACGGCGTGGCGAAATCCAAGCCGGTCTACGCTGCCCAGATCGCGGTCTATCAGGCCTACATGGAAGCCAGCGTGCCCGGCATCAGCGCCGCGCCCGCGCTCTTCACCGCGATCAACAAGGACACCGCCGAGCTTCACCACGAGCAGGTCGCGTTCGACGCCGATCTCGCGCAGCGCATGTCCGACCGGGGCGTGCGGATCCTTCAGGCGACCGATGCGGGCGAGCTTCTGCCGCGCGTCGCCACCACGCCCGACTTCTTCGAATGCCGCTTCTGCCCGTGGTCCGAGCGCTGCTGGGGGCTGCCGACATGAGCGACGACGGCATCCTGCACTTCAACCCGTGGATGGACTTCAACGACGGGCCGCCGTCCGAGAACCCCTTCGGCTGTGACCCCGACCCCGAGCAGATCGCCGTGTTCCTCGACACCGTGTTCAGCTGGTGCGAGGGGCTGATCCCTCTCCGCGGCTTCGTCGACAAGGGTCAGGGTCGGGACGGCAAGCCACACAACATCTGGATCCCGGCCGACGACACCGCGCCCGAGAAACTCGCAACCTTCGCCGGATGGGCGAACCGCGAGGGCGCCGCTGTCTATGTCATCCCCGGCACGGTCGAGGAACAGGGCCAGGCCCGCGCCGCTGACGTGCTGCAGATGCAGGCCATAGTCGTCGATCTCGACGCGGGCGACATCCCGGCCAAACTGGACCATGTCACCCGCCACATCGGAACGCCGACGCTGATCATCGAAAGCGGCGGGCGCACGCCAGAGGGCGCCGCAAAGCTCCATGTCTGGTGGAAACTGACCGAACCGGCCGAGGGTGAGGACCTGGCCACCCTCTGCCGCCTGCGCGGCGAGATCGCCGTGAAGGTCGGCGGCGACACGCATTTCCGCTCGGCGCACCAGCCGATCCGGGTGCCCGGCACGGTCTATCACAAGCACGGTCATCAACGCCTCGTGCAGATCCGCGAACATCGCGACGTCGAGGTGGACCTTGCGGATTTCGCCGAGAAGGTCGCCGAGATGCCGCCGCTGCCCGGTGTGGGCTTCGCCAGCGACGTTGCCGCGCCGACCGCGAAGCCCGACATCGACGCGGTGCTCACCACGCCAGTGCGCGAAGGCGCGGTCGACGACTGGTCCCGGTTCCAGGGGGCCAGCGCCGCCATCGGCCATTACGTCCGCCTTGTGCACGAGGGCCGCCTCGATCCCTTCGCGGGCTGGGAGGCGATCTGCGGCTACAACGCCGCCATGCTGCGCCCGTCCTGGCCGCTCGATCGGCTGATGGCCGAGTCCGAAAGGCTCTGGGCGCTGCATATGAAGCGCAACGGTCCGCCGCTCCTGCGCACAGCCCACGCCGATGCCCCGGCCAGCCCATTGCCGACCTTCAGCCTTGGCGCGCTCCTCGACGACACGAGCCCGATGCCCGAGGACATCATCGGGCCGCGCGTGCTGACCCAGGGCGGGCTCCTGGTGCTGGGCGGCGCGCCCAAGGTCGGCAAGAGCGACTTCCTGATCTCCTGGCTCGTGCACATGGCCGCTGGCGTGCCGTTCCTCGGCTTCACGCCGCCCCGGCCGCTGCGCGTGTTCTATCTCCAGGCGGAAATCCAGTATCACTACCTGCGCGAGCGCATGCAGCAGATCGCGCTGCCCGCCACCGTGATCGCCGCCGCGCGCGACACCTTCATCGCCACCCCGAAGCTGAAGCTGCTGCTCGACGCGGAGGGCGTCGCCCGCGTGGCCGAGGCGATCCGGGCCGCATTCTCCGACGCGCCGCCCGACATCATCGTCATCGACCCGATCCGAAATCTCTTCGATGGCGGTTCCGAGGGCGGTGGCGAGAACGACAACACCGCCATGATGTTCTTCCTGAAGGACCTGGTGGAGCTTCTCCGCGAGGCCGTCAATCCGGACGCGGGCGTCATCCTCGCCCACCACACCCGCAAGGCCAGCAAGCATCAGGTCAAGGACGATCCCTTCCTCGCGCTCTCCGGCGCAAGCGCGCTGCGCGGCTTCTACACCTCGGGGCTGCTCATGCACCGGCCCGACGAGGACAGCACCGTCCGCAGGCTGGAGATCGAATTGCGGAACGGCCCTGCGCTGCCGGGCAAGCTGATCGACAAGGTGAAGGGCGAGTGGGTCGAGCTGAACCCGCTGAACGAGCGCCTGGTGCGCAAGGAGGTCGGGGCCAAACTTGATGCCGAGCGGCTGCGCAAGCACGACGTCATCCTCGGCATGCTGCTGGATGAGGCCGCGAGCGAGCGCCTCTACACCGCCATGCAGTTCGCCGAGACCTTCGAGAACCGGGGCGGTCTGGGCAGCAAGCACACGATCCGCGAGCGCCTCAGCGTGCTGGCGACCAAGGGCTTCGTGAAGTTCCTGCGCGACCCCTCGGGGTTCGGCTTCCCCGTCACCCGGTCCCGTTTTGGCTACCTCTGCGTGGAAGGCATGCAGTTCGGCGCCCCCGAGGAGCATGTCGATCCGGACACCGGCGAGGTCACCACGACCGCCCGTCCGGTCCTGCCCAGCCACTTCAAATGCCCCCAATCCGGGCTCTGCCTGCAGGTCGAAAACCCCGCCGTCTGGGTCTACCCGGAGGGGCTGGAGGAAGACCTCACTCATATGAGTGAGGCCTGACTCATATGACAGCGCCAACTGTGCACTCAATGAAATCAAGGGGTTACGGGCAAATAAGAGTCAGGTCCCTGACTCATGCCCGAAGACTTCCTGAAGTCTTATTCCCCAATGATTTCAGCCACTTGTTCTCCCCGGAACAGTTAGGTGTCAAACCCCCATACTACGTATGGGAGGGCCACCCCACAGGGTTGGCCACTCCTCCCATACGTCCGGGCCAGCCGCGCGTGCCGCCGTGACGCTCCCTTGTGCTTTCCGATCCGACGACGGCGGCCCCGTACCGCCAAGCACCAGTCCGCCGTCGTCTTCCACCACCACAGGCCACCGGCAAAGGAGACCCATCATGGCTCAGCCGACTCTGATCCCGAATTTGCGACGGCGCAAGGTTTGAATCGCTGCCGCTCGACACCCCCCACAACCGCTGCATCCTCGCGCTCGATCTCGGCACCTCGACCGGCTGGGCGATCCGCGGTCATGACGGCCTGATCACCAGCGGCACCGTCTCGCTGCGCCCCGGCCGCTTCGACGGCGGCGGCATGCGCTACCTGCGCTTCACCAACTGGTTGACCGAGATCGACCGGCTGTCGGGGCCCGTCGCCGCCATCTGGTTCGAAGAGGTCCGCCGCCACGCGGGCACCGACGCGAGCCACATCTACGGTGGGCTCATGGCCACGCTGACCGCATGGGCCGAGCTGCGCGGCGTGCCCTACGAGGGCGTCCCGGTCGGCACGATCAAGCGCCACGCCTCGGGCAAGGGCAACGCCGACAAGGCCGCCATGGTCGCCGCCGTCCGCGCCCGCGGCTTCAGCCCGGCCGACGACAACGAGGCCGACGCCATCGCCATCCTGCTCTGGGCGATCGAGACGAACGGAGGTGTCGCATGAGATGGCATCCCCACGGCTACGGCGGCCGGCGCCGGGATCCCGAACAGGTCAAGCGCGAGGGTTGGCAGGAACAGGGCGTCCTCGCGGTCTCCGCCGATGACGACCGCCTCACCTGGCCCGAGCGTGAACTGGTGCGCCAACTCGGCGAGAAGCTCTACGGCCCGCGCCCGTCCGACAGGGAGGCGCGCCATGGCTGATCGCGAATGGACCGCCGACTGCGTCGCCGATCATTTCGAGGAGGCGTTCCGCACCCTGCGCAAGCTGCCGCCGGTGAAGGCGCAGGGCTACTTCAACACCTGGCCGGACATCGTGCGCACCAGCCGCGAGATCGCGGCGATGGAGCCGCAGCCGATGCGGGTCTGGCCCTCGGCCGCCGCGATCACACGGCTCGAGCAAACCTTCGACTGGGTGCTCTGGATCGAGGAGGCGGAGCGCAAGCTGGTCTGGTCGCGCGCCGCCCGCGTGCCGTGGAAGCAGATCAGCGGCGAGCTTGGCTGCGACCGCACGACCGCATGGCGTCGCTGGCAGTTGGCGCTGACCAAGATCGCTGCGCGCCTGAATGCCCAGTGACTCCAATGTGTTGCAACACTTTTTCCTTCGACATCTGCAACATGATCGTGCTATTCCAAAGGCAAGATGGGGAGAGTGCGCTGGAAGGCTCGCTCTCCCCTTTGCGTTGACGGGGGCCTTCTGGACCCCGGTATCCAGCGAGGGTCCGGCCGGGGTCCAGCCCACGGCAGTTTCCGGTTCCTTCCTGGCGATATTCGTATGCTGGCGGGCGAAGCGCGGGACATCGCCAGCGACAGGGCCGGATTTTTGGGAAGCCACCCGGAAGCCAGAGCCGCCTGAACCCGCCTGAAACACTTCAAATTCAAACCCTTGATGCTGGACACCCCTGGTGGCCACTGGACCCCGCATGGAGTCCAGTCTGGACCCCGGAGTCCGGAAGCCAGGGGTATCCACCCTGATCCGAGGAATGACCCGCCGATGACGCTGAGCTTTGCCCCGGATCGGATCGAGATGTGGCCGCTGGCCAAGCTTCAGCCCTATGCCCGCAATGCGAAGGCGCATGGCGCGGATCAGGTCGCGAAGATCGCCGCCAGCATGGCCGAGTTCGGCTGGACCGTGCCCTGCCTCGTCGGCGAAGACGGCGAATTGATCGCGGGCCATGGCCGTGTGCTGGCCGCCACGCAGCTGGGGCTGACTGAGGCGCCGGTGATGGTGCTGGGCCATCTGACCGAGGCACAGCGGCGGGCCTACCGGATCGCGGACAACAAGCTGACGGAGCTCGGCACCTGGGACGAGGCGCTGCTGTCGGCGGAACTGAACGATCTGCTGGCCGAGGATTTCGAGCTGTCGCTGGTCGGCTTTTCCGACGGCGAACTGGACAAGCTTCTGGCCTTCGTGCCGGAGGGGGAGGGGGAAGAAGGTGGCGCCGGGGGCTCCGTGCCCCCGGTGACCATCCCCGAACCCCCGCGCAATCCGGCGTCGCGGACGGGCGATCTCTGGATCCTCGGCGATCACCGGCTGCTCTGCGGCGACAGCACCAGCCACGATGATGTCCGCCGCCTGATGAACGGCGAGCGGGCGATCCTGTTCGCGACCGACCCGCCATACCTCGTCGACTATGACGGCTCGAACCATCCGACCCGCAACAAGGATTGGTCGGCGTCCTACGGCACGACCTGGGACGACAGTTCGCAGGGGGCCGAACTCTACGACGGCTTCATCGCGGCGGCCGTAGCCGAGGCGATCACCGAGGATGCGGCCTGGTACTGTTGGCACGCCTCGCGCCGCCAGGCGATGCTGGAAGCGTGCTGGGAAAAGGCCGGAGCCTTCGTCCACCAGCAGATCATCTGGGTGAAGGACCGCGGTGTCTTGACCCGGTCCCACTACCTCTGGAAGCACGAACCCTGCTTCATGGGCTGGCGGCGTCCGAACCGGCCGCCGAAGATCGCCGAGCAGACGCTGCCATCGACCTGGGAGATGCCCAGCTTCGCCAAGGACGAGCGCCCGGACCACCCGACGCCGAAACCGCTCGACGCCTTCGGCATCCCGATGCGCCAGCACGTCGCCCGCGGCGGGCTCTGCTACGAGCCCTTCTCGGGCTCCGGCTCGCAAATCATGGCGGGCGAGGCCAATGGCCGCCGCGTCTTCGCGATGGAGATCAGCCCGGCCTATGTCGATGTCGCAGCGGAGCGCTGGCAGGCAGAGACCGGCCGCGACGCGATCCTCGACGGCGATGGCCGGACCTTCGCGCAGGTGAGAACCGCGCGGCTCGGCGACGATGCCGACGCCCCGGCCGATCCCCCGGCAACAGACACCGCCCCCGAACTTGCGCGAAAGCGCAAGACCGCCGCATGAAGCAGTCCCGCCTCATGTCGCTGGTCGAGTCCGTTGCCAACGTGATCGTCGGCTACGGAGTCGCGGTCGTGACGCAGATCCTGATCTTCCCTGTCTTCGGGCTGCACACGACGCTGGCGCAGAACCTGAAGATGGGCGCCATCTTCACCATCGTGTCGATCGCCCGTTCCTTCGCCTTGCGGCGGGTATTCGAGGCGATCCGGATGCGGAGCGCCAAATGATCGACCGCCGCCCCGGAGGGACGGCGGCCTTCAGCTTGTCGGGGTCCAGTGCGTCAGGCGGCGGGGAGTTTGTACACGCGCCCCCGATCCTCGACCTTCTCCGAGGTCACCTCGAGCCCGAGCTTCTTCTTCAGAGCCCCGGCCATCGCGCCGCGCACCGTGTGCGACTGCCAGCCCGTCGCGGCCATGATCTCCTCGATGGTCGCGCCGTCCGGCGCGCGCAGCATGGCGATCAGCGTGGCCTGTTTCGTGCCCTCGCGCGGCGTGCGCGCCTTGGGGGCGGCCTCGGTCTCGGTGGGGGTGTCCGGCGCGGGCTCCTCGGTCGGCGCGTCCGTCGCGCCCGCAGGCGCGGCGTTCGCGTCGTCGGGCTCGATCCCGATGGCGGCGCGAGGCCAGCGTTGGTGGCGACCAGCGTGACGCCGTGCCCGTCGCCGGTCTCGCGCCAGACGGGCTCGCCCTTGCGCAGGTCGGCGTCGACCTCTTCGAGGAAGCCCTTGGCGAGCATCGCGCCGACCACTTTGGCGGCGGCACCTCCGCGCAGGCTCTCGGGCAGCGGCAGGGCGATGTGCTCGGGCCGCTGGGCGGCTGCGCTCAGGATCAGGGCTTGGGTATCGGAAAGCTTGGTCATCGTCGTCTCCCGTATCGGGGCGCGCGGGATGCGGGCCCTTCTACGAGGTCGAGCCCGCCATTCGGCGGGCGGGACCGGGAGCGGGTCATCTTACTCGGCGTGATCGCCTTCGCTGAAGGCCATGTCGGTGATCTCGCGCAGCTTGGCGCGGTAGTGGTTCAGGGTGCCGATATGGCCCCAATTGATCTCGTCGGGGTGGGTCTCGAAATGGTCCGCGCTCAGGGTGGCGAGCCGCTCCAGCATCGCGTCGATCTCGGTTTTCGCGGCGATGAAGGCGTCGAGGGCTTTCGTGTTGTCGGTCGCGCGGCGGGTCATTGGGGTGGCTCCGTGGCTGAGTTGCATCGCTTCGTTGGGGTGACGTTCGCTCCGTCGCGGAGGCTTATCAACTCGATAAGCACATGATCTTGAATGATAATCGGAGCCGTCGATGCAGGGCATGAGTGAGCGCCAGTACGCCGCCCATGTCGGGCTGTCGCGCGGCGCGATCCAGAAGGCGAAGACGGCTGAGCGGCTGGTTCTCTATCCCGACGGCAGCATCAATGCGGCCGCCAGCGACGCACGCCGGGCGGAAACGACCGATCCGTCCAAGACGAGAAAGCCGCCTGCGCCAAAGCTGAAGCCTGTCCCCGAGGCGGCGGTGGCCGCCGTCGGCGACACGCTGCGCGAACAGGGGCTGGCGGTTCCGGCCGTCGGCGGTGGCACGACCTTCCTGCAGGCCAAGACCGCGAACGAGGTGCTGAAGGCGCAGGAGCGGCGCATCCGTCTGCAGAAGCTGAAGGGGGAGCTGATCGAGCGGGCCCGCGCGCTGGCGCTGGTGTTCCGGCTGGCGCGGGAGGAACGGGACACGTGGGTGAACTGGCCAGCGCGCGCGGCAGCGCTGATGGCGGCCGAGCTATCGGCCTCGCGCAGCGACGCAACGGGCCAGCAGATCACCGTGGAGCCAGCCGCGATGCAGAAGGTGCTGGAGAGACATGTACGCGCCCACCTCGACGAACTCGCCGAGGTCCGGCCCGACTTCCGGTGAGAGCGGCGATGGCCTGACGGACTTCGACGGCGCGGGCGAGATCCTGCGCGCCTGGGGCAACGGGCTGCGGCCTGACCCGGATCTGACCGTTTCGGAATGGGCGGACCGGCACCGGATGCTCTCGGGCCGCGCCTCGGCCGAACCGGGGCGATACCGCACGGTGCGCACGCCCTACATGCGCGAGATCATGGACCGGCTGAGCCCCGGCGATCCCACGCAGCGGATCGTGTTCATGAAGGCCGCGCAGGTCGGCGCGACCGAGGCGGGCAACAACTGGATCGGGTTCGCGATCCACCAGGCGCCGGGTCCGATGCTGGCGGTCCAGCCCACCGTGGAACTGGCCAAACGCAACTCGCGCCAGCGGATCGACCCGCTGATCGACGAGAGCCCGGAGCTGCGCGAGCAGGTGAAGCCCGCCCGGTCCCGCGACGCGGGCAACACCATGCTGTCGAAGGAGTTCGCGGGCGGCATCCTGATCATGACGGGCGCGAACTCGGCGGTCGGGCTGCGCTCGACCCCGGCGCGTTACATCTTCCTCGACGAGGTCGACGCCTATCCGGCCTCGGCCGACGAGGAAGGCGATCCGGTGACGCTGGCCGAGGCGCGCTCGCTGACCTTCGCCCACCGGCGCAAGGTGCTGCTTGTCTCGACGCCCACCATCCGGGGGCTGTCGCGCATCGAACGGGAGTTTGAGGCCTCCGACCAGCGCCGGTTCTTCGTGCCGTGCCCGCATTGCTGCGCGATGCAGTGGCTGAAGTTCGACCGGCTGCGCTGGCAGAAGGGCCGCCCGGAGACTGCCGAATATCACTGCGAGGGCTGCGACGCGGCAATCGCGGAACACCACAAGACGGCGATGCTGGAGGGCGGCGAATGGCGCGCGACCGCCACGGCGGCCGACCCGACCACGGTCGGATATCACCTCTCGGCGCTCTATTCGCCGATCGGCTGGCTGAGCTGGGAGCGGATCGTGCGGGCATGGGACGCGGCTCAGGGGTCGGACGAGGCGATCAAGGCGTTCCGTAACACGATCCTCGGCGAGACCTGGGTCGAGACCGGCGAAGCCCCGGACTGGCAGCGGCTCTACGACCGGCGCGAGCGCTGGACATCCGGCACGGTGCCAGCGGGCGGGCTGTTTCTGACCGCTGGGGCCGACGTACAGAAAGACCGGATCGAGGTCGACGTCTGGGCCTGGGGTCGGGGTCTGGAAAGTTGGCTGGTCGATCACGTCGTGATCGAGGGTGGGCCGGATCGGCACGACGCGTGGTCGGAACTGACGGCGCTGCTGGACCGGTCCTGGCCCCACGAACGCGGCGCACATCTGCGCATCGCGCGGCTCGCCATCGACACCGGCTACGAGGCCCCGGCGGTCTATTCCTGGTCGCGGGCGCAGGGGTTTGGGCAGGTGTCGCCGGTCAAGGGCGTCGAGGGGTTCAACCGCTCCAGTCCGGTCTCGGGCCCGACCTTCGTGGACGCGACCGAGGGCGGCAAACGCCTGCGGCGCGGGGCCCGGCTCTGGACCGTGGCGGTCTCGACCTTCAAGGCCGAGACCTACCGCTTCCTGCGGCTGGCGCGCCCAACCGAGGAGGAGATGACCGACGGTGCGGCATTCCCGCCCGGGTCGGTGCACTTGCCACACTGGGTCGAGAACGAATGGCTGAAGCAGTTCGTGGCCGAACAGCTGGTGACGGTGCGCACCAAGCGCGGCTTCGCCCGGCTCGAATGGCAGAAGCTGCGCGAGCGCAACGAGGCGCTGGACTGCCGGGTCTATGCCCGCGCCGCCGCCTGGATCGCGGGCGCGGATCGCTGGCCGGACGAGAAATGGCGCGACCTCGAGGATCAGCTCGGGGCCGCCCCCACCGACACCGATCCCGCCGGGCAGATCAACCGGCCGGGACAGGCCCCGCAGGGCAAGCGCCGCTCCGACTGGCTCGGGCGGCGCGAAGGATGGTTCTGAACATGACCGACTGGACGGAAACGGAGCTTTCGGCGCTGCGCCGGGCCTATGCCAGCGGCACGACGCGCGTCAGCTATGACGGCAAGTCCGTCGACTACGGCTCGGCCGAGGATCTGCTGGCGCGCATCCGCACCATCGAGCGCGCCATTGCGGGCGTCAGCCGACCGCTGCCGTTGGCCGGGCTGGCGGGCTTCAGCCGCGGGGATCGCTGATGTCGGCAAACTGGTTCGACAGGGCCATTGCCTCCGTCGCCCCTCGGGCCGCCGCCAAGCGCGTGCTGGCCCGTCAGGCCTTCGAGACCCTGACGCGCGGCTATGACGGGGCCGCGAAAGGGCGACGGACGGACGGCTGGCGCGCGCCGGGATCCTCGGCCGACACCGAGATCGGCGTGGCCGGGGCGCTGCTGCGCGACCGAATGCGCGATCTGGTGCGCAACAACCCGCATGCCGCCAAGGCCGTCGCGGTGCTGGTCAACAACATCATCGGCGCGGGCATCATGCCGCGCGCCGCCAGCGGCGACGACACGCTGGACCGGAAGGTCGATGCGCTGTTCGAGCGCTGGACGGCGGAGTGCGACGCCGACGGCCAGCTCGACTTCTACGGCCTGCAGACGCTGATCTGCCGCGAGATGGTCGAGGCGGGCGAGGTGCTGGTGCGCCGCCGGTTGCGGCGGTCGTCGGACGGTCTGCCGGTGCCGCTGCAATTGCAGGTGCTGGAAGCCGACTTCCTCGACGCCACGAAATCCGGCGCCATCGGGGCGGGGCGACTGGTGCAGGGGATCGAGTTCGACCCGGTCGGCAAGCGCCGGGCCTACTGGCTGCATGCCGAGCACCCGGGCGACGCGTGGGGTACGCTGAACGGTGGGCTCGGATCGCGCCAGGTCCCAGCGACCGAGATCGCCCATGTCTACGAGAAGCAGCGCACGCAGGCGCGCGGCGTGCCTTGGGGGGCGCCGGTGATCCGCAGCTTGCGCGATCTCGACGACTATGAGGTCGCGGAACTGGTCCGCAAGAAGACCGAGGCCTGCGTCACCGCCATCGTCTTCGGCGACGACGAGGCGCAGCAGGGCATCGCGCCCGCCGTGGTCGATGCCGATGGCAACCGGGTCGAGCAGTTCGAGCCGGGGCTGATCGCCTATGCCCGCGGCGGCAAGGACATCCGGTTCAACCAGCCCTCGGCCACCGGCGGCTACGGCGAATACAAGCGCGCGAGCCTGCACACGATCTCGGCGGGCTTCCGGGTGCCCTACGAGTTGCTGACCGGGGACCTGTCCCAAGTGAACTATTCCTCGATCCGGGCGGGGCTCGTGGAGTTCCGCCGCCAGATCGATGCCGTGCAGTGGCAGCTGTTCATTCCGATGTTCTGCGCGCCGGTCTGGCGCTGGTTCACCGAGGCCGCGTGGGCGGCGGGTCAGATCCCGTCGCCGACGGTGCCCGTCGAATGGTCGCCGCCGAAGTTCGAGGCGGTCGATCCGCAGAAGGACGCGATGGCGAACCTGCTGTCGATCCGCTCCGGCACCATGACGCTGGCTGAGGTGATCGCGAAACAGGGCCGCAACCCCGATGCCGTGCTGGCCGAGATCGCCGCGACCAACGCCAAGCTCGACGCGCTGGGGCTGGTGCTCGACAGCGATCCGCGCCGCGTCACCAAGACCGGCAGCGCGCAGACCAGTGACCCGGCGAGCGATCCGGCGAACGACGACCCTGCCGCCGACGCGGATACAGACCCGGCGCAGGCCGACCAACAGGACTGACCTCATGGACACGATGATCGAACTTCCGGCCATGCGCCGGTCGGCGGAGCTTGCGCCGAACACGGCCGATGCCGACAGCCGCACCATCGAGGTGGTCTGGTCAGCCGGGGCCCGCGTTCGTCGCGCCACTTTCTTCGGCGAGCCCTATGACGAGGAACTGAGCCTCGATCCCGCCCATGTGCGGCTCGACCGGCTGAACGCGGGCGCGCCGTTCCTGAAGGTGCATGAACTCGACACGCTCGACGCGGTCATCGGCTCGGTCGTGCCGGGCTCGGCACGGATCGAGAACGGCCGCGGCATCGCGTTGGTCCGGATCAGCGAGCGTGCCGATGTCGAGCCGATCTGGCGCGACATCCAGGCCGGGCATATCCGGGCGGTGTCCATCGGCTACCAGGTCCACCGCTTCGAGGTCTCGAAGCCCGAGGCCGCCCGAGAACTCTGGCGCGCGGTAGACTGGACACCCTTCGAGGTCTCCGCCGTCGCGGTCGGCGCCGATCCCGCCGCGGGCTTCCGCGCCCAGCATCCCCTTCACGACTGCGTCCTTCACCGCCGGGACGCCCCTTCAAGCACGAAAGGACTGATCCCGATGACGGACAAGACCAAGACCCCGGCGAGCGACGCCGCAACCCCCGCCACCACCCAGCCGACCGAGCCGAATGATACCGAGGACACCCCGATGACCGAGCCGAAAGCGGCTGCGCCCGACCCGAAGGCCGCCGCCAGCGAGACGCACAGCCAGCCGAAGACGCAGGCCACTCCCGCGCCCGACACGGAAGCGGTCGCGACGCGCGCCCGCGAGGCCGAGCGCGACCGCGTCTCCACCATCTACGATCTGGCCGGGCGGCTGAACCTCGAGCGCGGCTTTGCCGAGGATCTGGTGAAGCGCGGCGTCAGCGTCGACGAGTCCCGCCGCCTGATCCTCGACCAGGTCGCGGCGAAGTCGGACGAGACCCGGACCTTCCCGCACGTTTCCGTACCGCTCGGCGGCCGGGACGAGCACATCACCCGCCGCGACGCGGTGGCGAATGCGCTGCTGCACCGCTACAGCCCGACGCTGTTTCAGCTGGAGGACGCCGCCCGACAGTATCGCGGCATGACGCTGCTGGAGCTTGCCCGCGAAAGCCTCGGCAATGCGGGGGTGAACACCCGGGGCCTGTCGCGCGACGAGGTGGCGACGCGCGCCCTGCACTCGACCTCCGACTTCCCCGAGATCCTCTCGGCGGTCACCAACAAGACCCTGCGGCAGGCCTACGAGGCCTATCCTCGGACGTTCATGCTGTTCTGCCGCCAGGTGCTCGCCACCGACTTCAAGGCGATGCACCGGGTCCAGCTCGGCGAAGCGCCCCAGCTGCTGGAAGTCGGCGAGAGCGGCGAGTTCAAGCGTGGCACGCTCGGCGAAAGCAAGGAGAGCTACAAGGTCAAGACCTACGGCCGGGTGGTCGCGATCACCCGCCAGACGCTGATCAACGACGACCTCGACGCCTTCACCCGCATCCCGGCGATGTACGGCAACTCCATCGCGCAACTCGAGTCGGACGTGGTCTGGGGCATCATCACCGCCAACCCGGCGATGGCCGACGGCAACGCGCTGTTCCACACCACGCACAAGAACCTCGCGGGCACCGGCGCGGCGCTCGACGTCGGCAGCGTGGGCGCGGCTCGCGCGGCCATGGCCAAGCAGACAGGTCTCGACAAGAAGACTGTGCTGAACGTCCGCCCCGCCTTCCTGATCGTGCCCGCCTCGCTGGAACTGAAGGCCGAGCAGCTGGTCGCTCAGAACCTCGTGCCCGCCGCGACGTCCAGCGTGGTGCCGCAGTCGATCCGCACCCTCGCGCCGATCAGTGAGCCCCGTCTCGATGCCGCCAGCGAGACCGCCTGGTATCTGGCCGCGAGCCCGAACCAGATCGACACCATCGAGTACGCCTATCTCGAGGGTCAGCAGGGCGCCTACATCGAGACGCGCAACGGCTTCGATGTTGACGGTGTCGAGATAAAGTGCCGCCTCGACTTCGGCGCCAAGGCCATCGACTGGCGCGGTCTCTACAAGAACCCGGGCGCGTAATCCGCGCCCCATGCTGAACCGTGACACACGGGCGGTCCAATCGGGCCGCCCTTCGTCTTTCCACGAGGACCATCTCCATGAAAAACTACGTCCAGCCCGGCAACACCATCACCCTGACCGCGCCCTATGCCGTCGCCTCCGGCGATGGCCTGCTCGTCGGCTCCATCTTCGGCATCGCCGCTGGAGCGGCCGCGCTCGGCGAGCCCGTCGAGACCGCGCTCGTCGGCGAGTTCGACATCACCAAGGTCGGCTCGCAGGCCTGGACCGTCGGCGCCCAGGTTTATTGGGATGACACCAACAAGCGCTGCACTACGGTCGCGACCGACAACACCCTGATCGGCGTGGCCACCGAGGCTGTGGCGAGCGGCGCGGGCGACACCATCGGCCGCGTGCGCCTGAACGCGACCTTCTGATGAGCGCCTTCGCCGCCGCCGTGGGCGCGCTCTTCGCCGATCCGAACATCGGCCGGGACGCGGTCTACATCGCCGATGGCGGCGCGCCCGTTCTGGTGCGTGCCGTCGCCCGGCGCGCGGATGTCGTTTCCGACTTCGGCGATGCGCGCCTCTGGTCCGAGACCACCCGGATCGACCTGCGTGTGGCCGAGGTGGCGAACCCACGTCCCGGCGACCGCATCGAGATCGATGGCGACGCCTTCCTCATTCAAGGCGAGCCCGTCCGCGACCGCGAGCGGCTGGTCTGGACCGTCGATCTGAGGCCCACGTGATGGCCATGAAACTGAAGCTCGACATCGATCCCGACATTGTCGCGTTGATGGCGGCCGAGGTCGCGGCGGGCGAACGCGCGGTGACGGCCGCCATGCGCGAGGCCGGGACCGGGCTGAAGACGGCCTGGCGGTTGCAGATCACCGGCGCGGGGCTCGGCACACGGCTGGCCAACTCGATCCGCAGCCAGAACTTCCCGAAGTCGGGCGAGAGCCTGGATGCGGCGGCGCTGGTCTGGTCCAAGGCTCCGGTCATCGTCGGCGCGCACGACACGGGACCGCTGATCCGCTCGAAAAACGGGTTCTGGCTGGCGATCCCGCTGCCCGCCGCGGGCAAGTCCCTGCGCGGCGGCCGGATCACGCCCGGCGAATGGGAACGCCGCCGTGGCCTGCGCCTGCGCTTCGTCTATCGCCGGACGGGCCCAAGCCTGCTGGTCGCCGAGGGGCGGCTCAACACGAAAGGCCAGGCGGTGGTGTCGCGGTCGAAGACCGGCCGCGGCAAGGTCACCGCGCCGATCTTCCTGTTGGTCCCGCAGGTCAAGCTGCCGAAGCGGCTGGACTTGGCGCGGGAGGCAGACCGGGCGCTGGACAGCGTGCCGGGGCTGATCGTGGCGAATTGGGTGGATGGGAAGCTATCCACGTAGACTCGAAGTACACTTTCGAGGCCTATACTCCCATCCGGTATTTTACCCACAATGGACCTCTGTCCGTCAGCACTATATCAAAAATGTAGCCTTCCTCGACACCAGCAAGGCGACGTTCATGAAGCTCAATGCCTTGCTGCTCAAGGTATCTATAGAATGCCTGTATTGCCTCGTTGTGGGTGCGTGCCTTTTTGAAGAAGATCGCCGTATCTTTGGATTTTCCATCGCCCGAGTGACCCACCCGGACAGAAAACAATTGCGATAGCTTTGCTCCGTTTTCGCTAGCTATCGTTATCCAGTTGTCGATCTTCGAGAGATGGCGAATGCCGCTGACCACCAGATCCCAGTCGAGTGCGGCGCAACGCTCGATTGCTTCGCGTGCCAAGGACAACTCCTTGGTCAATGATTCTGATGGGATCCCGATGGACCCGGATGAGAGTTCGCCACTTGAGACTAGAAGGTTGCTTCCGTAGTTCGGATGTACAAACTCGCACAGGGTTGCATAGTCACTGGCTGCACGTTCATCTACCTTGGCCAGCGCTTCGAGCAAGTCGTTTGTGTGAAGCCGCTTGGCATCCTTTGGTCCACTTTCTCCTCCATAATACAACCGGTCTACGATCTTGCGATGTTTGCGAATAGTGCGATCAACCTGGTCAAAAACCTGCTTTGTCTCGATGTCGGAAACAGCCTTCTCGAGGGCTTGATTCTGGAACGCCAACGACGCTGTGTGCTCCATAAACGCGCGCGCTAGATTGAACAGAACAACAAGGTTGCTCTGAGTTTCCGCATCGAAAATTCCGCGCGCAATCTCCCGTGTTTTGAAGCGGAAAACCAGCGTCGAAAAAAAATGAGCATATGCTAGTTCGTGTAGGAGGTGTGCGACCTTAACCGTTTCGTTTCCGCCCTCGTCAAGTGGAAGCCGAGCCTTCGAGCGATCAAGAAGAGTGTCAAAATCCTTTACATGACGCCAGAGTTCGTCGTTCTCCATCAGCCGCGACAATTTTGGGTATTCTTCTGATTTCATCGGCTTCTATTCTAAATTCGGCGACGCTGATGGGGCTCGGTAGGTCGCTTTCGACATCAAGCTCACCATAGGGTGCGAAACAATTCTTGAGCAAGAGTAACGGAGCCCGATGCCCACCCCCCGCGAAACCATCCTCGCCGCGCTGCACGCGCGGCTCTCGGCGCTGCCCGCCACAGTCCTGCGCGGCGAGGTGCTGCCCGAGCGTGTGCCGGCCGAGGGCCTGCTGATCCTGCGCGACGGCGAGCCGGGCGAACCGGAGGTAACGCTGTCACCCCCGCGGTACCACTACCAGCATCGAGCCGAGATCGAGGCGGTCGTGCAGGGCGCCGACCGTGACGCCGTCTTCGACACTCTGACCGCCAGCATCGGCGCAGCGCTCGCCGCCGACCGCTCGTTGGGCGTGCTCTGCGACTGGGTTGAGGCGGAAGCGCCGCGCCCGGTCGATCTGCCGGTCGACGGCGCGGCCAGCCTGAAGGCGGCCGTGATCCCGGTGGTGCTGCACTATTCCACGGCCGATCCACTGGCCTGACCTAACCGACCACAGGAGACGACGATGGCACGAGCCCAGGGGGCGCGGGCGCTGATGGCGCTTGCGTTCGAGACGACCTATGGAACGCCGCCAACGAGCGGCTTCACCCGGATGCCCTTCACCAGCACCTCGCTCGGCGCGGAGCAGCCGCTGCTGAACTCGGAGCTGCTGGGCTACGGCCGCGATCCGCTTGCGCCGATCAAGGACGCGGTGACGGTCGATGGCGACGTCGTCGTGCCGCTCGACGCGGAGGCCTTCGGCTTCTGGCTGAAGGCGGCCTTCGGGACACCCACGACCACGGGTGTAGAGGCACCGTACAGCCACGAGTTCCAGTCGGGGTCCTGGACGCTGCCCTCGATGTCGATAGAGACCGGCATGCCGGAGGTGCCGCGCTATGCCATGTATTCCGGCTGCGTGCTCGACCAGATCACCTGGCAGATGCAGCGCTCCGGCCTGCTAACTGCAACCGCGCGGCTGGTGGCACAGGGCGAGACGGTCGGCACGACCACCAGCGCCGGGACGCCCGCCGCGCTGGAACTGAAGCGCTTCGGGCACTTCAACGGGGCGATCACCCGCAATGGCTCGGCCCTCGGCAACGTGGTCTCGGCCGAGATCACCTATGCCAACAACCTCGACCGGATCGAGACCATTCGCTCGGACGGGCGCATCGACGGGGCGGACCCGTCCATTGCCGCGCTGACCGGCCGGATCGAGGTGCGCTTCGCCGACCAGACGCTGGTGACGCAGGCGATCAACGGCGAGGCCTGCGAGATGGAATTCGCCTACGTCCTCCCATCGGGCGAAAGCCTCACCTTCACGGTGCACGCCGTCTACCTGCCGCGCCCGCGCATCGAGATCTCCGGGCCGCAGGGCGTTCAGGCCACCTTCGACTGGCAGGCCGCCCGCGACAGTGTCGTCGGCCGGATGTGCACGGCGACCCTGATCAACGACATCGAGGTGTACTGACGATGCTGACGCTCGACCTGACCAACGCGCCGCGCTGGCACGACCTCGCCCCTGGCGTCCGGGTGCAACTTCGCCCGCTGACCACCGCTCTGATGGTGGCGACGCGCAGCGATCCGGCCGTCGAGGCAGTTCCCCGGGGGACGCATCGGACGAGGAGCGCGCTGTCGCCTTCGCCAAGGCGCTGGCGCGCCGCGCTGTGCTCGCTTGGGAGGGCATCGGCGACGCGGACGGCACCCCAATCGACCCGAGCCCGGAGGCCATCGACGCGCTGCTCGACGTCTGGCCTATCTTCGAGGCGTTCCAGCTGACCTACGTCTCGAAGGGCCTGCTGCTGGAACAGGAAAAAAACGCCTCCGCGCTCTCGCCGAATGGTCCTTCGGCGGGGGCGAGCGGTACTGCGAAGCCTGCGCGCAAGCCTGCCCGGACTGCCCGGCGCGGTTGAACCGTCCGGAAACTCCGGAGGGTTGGCAGGTCTGGGACCTCGTCGGCCGCCTCGGAGGCCAGCTGCGGGTGCTGCCCGGCGCCGTGATCGGCTGGGACATGTCGGCGGCGCTGGCGCTCGGTGACGCTCTCGGCGTGCCGCCGCTCGCCATGGCTGAACTGCTGCCCGTCATCGAAGCGGTGATGGTCGCCAAACTCAACGAACAGATGGATCAGTCCCATGGCTGAGAAGAGGGTCAGCGTCCGCCTCGCAGCGGTGGGCGGACGGCAGGTGCGCGCCGAGCTGGAAGGTGTCGGTGAGGCCGGGTCGCGCGGCTTCGGACGGCTGAGCCGCGAGATGGAAGCGGCCAACTCCCGGCTGGTGGCCTTCTCGCGGCGGGTCCGGGTCGCGGCAGCTGCTGCCGTGGCAGCCGCCGCCGCCGCTGGTGTGGCGATGATCCGCTCCGGGCTGCAGACCGTCGATGCGCAGGCCAAGCTCGCGCAGTCCCTCGGGACCACCGTCGCCTCGATCCAGACCCTGGAGCGTGCGGGCGAACTGGCGGGCGTTTCCATGTCCGGCATCGAACAGGCCACGAAGGATCTGACGCGCCGTCTCAGCCAGGCCGCCGCCGGGACCGGCCCCGCCGCCGACGCGCTCGACCGGTTGGGGCTTTCGGCGGGCGAGCTGATCGCTTTGCCGCTGGATTAGCGGGTCAGCGCGATCAACGCCGCCATCGAGAGCTTCGTGCCCGCCGCCGAGCGCGCGGCTGTCGCGGGTCAGCTCTTCGGCGAGGAAGGCTCCATCGCGATGTCGCGGATCGATACCGCGACGCTGCGCCAGGCGACCGAGGACGTGCGCGCCTTCGGGGTCGTGGTCTCCGAGCAGGACGCCGATCAGATCGAGCGGACGAACGACGCCATCTCCCGGCTCGGCCTCATCTGGCGCGGGCTGTCGAACCAGCTGGCGGTCGTTGCGGCTCCGGCGCTGGAAGCCGTCGCCAACGCCATGGCGGCGGTCGCCAGCCGCACCGGCCCGCTCGGTATCGCGATCCGCGGCCTCTTCGACAACATCGGTCGCCTGACCTCCTATGCCGCCACCTTCGCGGCGTTCCTCGCAGGTCGTTGGGTGGCCGGCATGGCCGCTGCGGCGCTCTCGGTCCGCGGGCTCGCCACGGCGCTGGTCCTCCTGCGTGGGGCGCTGATCCGGACCGGCATCGGGGCGCTGATCGTCGGCGCGGGCGAGCTCGTCCACCAGTTCACCCGCCTCGTCTCCGGCGCGGGCGGCTTCGGCGAAGCCATGTCGCTTCTGAATGACCTCGCGGTCGAGGTCTGGGCGCGTATCATGATGGGCGCCGCAGCGGCGGGTGCCGCTGCCACGGCGATGTTCTTCGACCTGAAGGCCGATGCTGCCTCAGGAATGCAGAGCGCCGTCGAGAGCGTCGTCGGTTTCGGCAACACCGCCGCGAACACGTTCGAGGGCGCCTACGAGGCGATCAAGGCGATCTGGGGCCTGCTGCCCGCCGCCATCGGGGACCTGGCGTTCCAGGCGGCCAACAGCCTGGTCGACGGCGTCGAGGCGATGCTGAACGGCGTGGTCTCGCGCATCAACGGCTTCATCGGCGGCATCAACCAGGGGCTGGAAGCACTCGGCTCCGAGCGCCGCATTTCGCTGGTGCCCGACCTCGACCTCGGCGAGATCGAGAACCGCTTCGAAGGCGCGGCGACCGCCGCAACCACCGCAGCGCAGGCGGCTTTCGACCGGGCCTTCGAGGACAATCCGCTCGCCGCGCCCGATCTCGGGCTGACCGAGGCCGCCGCCCGCGCGCTCGAGTCAGCGAATGTATACCGTGGAGCCGCCCGCGATCTGGCCGAAGGGGCTCGCGCCCCGCTCGAAAGCTGGCAGGCGCTCCGCGACGCCGTGCGCGGCACCGATGAGGACGGAGCCGATGCGCTGACCGAGGCCACCAGCGCGGCCGAACGACTGGAGACGGCGCTCGGCGATGCCGGGCGCGCCGCGACGGGTGCCGCGGTGCGGCGGCAGGGGCTGCCGCCGCTGCGGCGGAGCCCGCGACCGAAGCTGCCGTCACCGGCTGGCAGGCGGTCACGGCAGCGCTGTCGGATTACGCAAGCCGCGCCCGCGACATCGGTGGCGATATCGGCCAGAGCCTCGTCGGCGCCTTCCAGTCCGCCGAGAACGCGGTGGGCCAGTTCGTGAAGACGGGCAAGCTGAACTTCCGCGACCTCGTCACCTCGCTGCTCGCCGATCTCGCCCAGCTCGTGGCGCGGCGGTTCATCCTCGGGCCGATCGCCAATGCGCTCTCCGGCGTGTTCTCCGGTGCTGGCGACATCTTCGCCAACGTCCTGCATGCGGGCGGGATGGTCGGATCGGCCGGACCCTCGCGGATGGTGCCTGCCATGGCCTTCGCCGCCGCGCCCCGGATGCATGGTGGCGGGATGGCCGGGCTTCGTCACGACGAGGTGCCTGCGATCCTGCAGCGAGGCGAGCGGGTGCTGTCGCGCCGCGAGGCGCAGAGCTACGGCGCGGGCGGCGGCGTCAACGTCACGATCATGGCGCGCGACGCCGAAAGCTTCCGTCAATCCCGCACGCAGGTCGCAGCAGACATCGCTCGGGCGGTGTCGCTCGGGCGGAGGGGCATGTGATGGCGTTTCACGAGGTCCGGTTTCCCGACAACATCAGTCGCGGCGCGCGCGGCGGGCCGGAACGGCGCACGCAGATCGTCGAGCTCGCCTCGGGCGACGAGGAGAGGAATGCCAGCTGGGCGAACTCGCGCCGCCGCTACGACGTCGCCTACGGCATCCGCCGCGCGGACGATCTGGCGGCGGTGGTCGCCTTCTTCGAAGCGCGCAACGGTCGGCTGCATGGCTTCCGCTTCAAGGACTGGGGCGATCACAAGTCCTGCCTGCCTTCGGGCACGCCGTCGCCCACCGATCAGTCGATCGGCACCGGCGACGGCGCGACGACCGCCTTCCTGCTGGTGAAACGCTACGCCTCCGGGGCGCAATCCTGGACGCGCGCCATCGCCAAGCCAGTGGCGGGCACCGTGCGCATCGCGCTCGGCGGGGTCGAGCAGCCTTCCGGCTGGTCGGTCGACACCGCCACCGGCGTCGTCACCTTCGCCGCCGCCCCGGGTTCCGGCGTCGCGATCACCGCAGGCTTCGAGTTCGACGTGCCCGTCCGCTTCGACACCGATGCGCTCGACGTAACGCTCGACCTCGAGCGGCTCGGCTCGATCACCTCCATTCCGCTTCTGGAACTGCGCCGATGAAGACCCTCGCTCCCGCCCTGCAGGCCCATCTCGACGACGGCACGACCACACTCGCCTGGTGCTGGCGGATTACGCGTGCCGACGCCGTGAGCTTCGGCTTCACCGACCACGACCGAACGCTCAGCTTCGACGCAACGGATTTCGAGCCCGAGAGCGGGCTGACAGCCTCCGAGGTGCGCTCGGGATCGGACCTGTCCGTCGATGCGCAGGACGCCGAGGGCGTGCTGACCTCGGACCGGATTACCGAGACCGACATCCTCGACGGCCGCTGGGACAACGCCGAGGTCGAGGTCTGGCGGGTGAACTGGGCGGACACGGGCCAGCGCGTGCTGATGCGGCGCGGCGCCATCGGCCAGATCCGGCGCGGGCGGCTCGCCTTCGTCGCCGAGGTTCGCTCGCTCGCCCATGTGCTGGGCCAGACGGTCGGGCGAACCTTCCAAGCGACCTGCGATGCCGCGCTCGGCGATGGGCGCTGCGGCGTCGATCTGGAGAACCCGGCGTTCAAGGGCACGGGCGCTGTGATCGATCTCCTGCGCGACCGGGCCTTCACCGCTTCTGGCCTTGGTGCCTTCTATTCCGGATGGTTCACCTTCGGCACGCTCGAATGGACGAGCGGCGCGAACACGGGGCGGCGCACCGAAGTGCTGGGCCATGACGTCACGGACGGCGTCGCGATCCTGACCCTGCTCGAAGCGCCGTTGCGGTCCATCGCCGAGGACGACGGCTTCACCATACGCGCGGGCTGCGACAAGCGCATGGAGACCTGTGGGGCGAAGTTCGCCAACACAGCCAACTTCCGCGGCTTCCCGCATATCCCCGGCCAGGACGCCGTTCTGCGCTACGCCACCAAGGATGGCGGGCACGAGGGCGGCGTGCTGTGACGCAACGCCTCTCATCAGCCGACCCAGCGCGCGTCATCGCCATCGCGCGGTCCTGGCTCGGCACGCCGTACCACGACCAGGCCAGCCTCCGGGGCATCGGCTGCGACTGCCTCGGGCTGGCCCGGGGCGTCTGGCGCGAGGTCGTGGGCCCCGAACCGTTCCCGATCCCACCTTACAGCCGGGACTGGGGCGAGACCGGACCGCGCGAGGTTCTGGCCGAGGGCGCGCGCGCCATGATGATCGAGATGGAACCGGCGGCGGCCGGACCCGGCGCGCTGGTGCTATTCCGCATGAAGCCCCGCGCCATCGCCAAGCATGTCGGGATCCTCACCGCGCCCGACAGCTTCCTCCACGCCTATGAGCGGCTCGGCGTGATCGAGGAGCCGCTTAGCCCATCCTGGCGGCGGCGCATCGCCTTCGCCTTCCTGTTTCCGCAACGCTGAGACCCGAACATGGCAACGCTTGTCCTCGGCGCGGCCGGCGCCGCCATTGGTGGCAGCATCGGCGGCGCGATCCTCGGCGTCAGCGCTGCGACAATCGGCGGTTTCATCGGCTCCAGCATCGGCTCTGTCGTCGACAGCTGGATCATCTCGTCGCTGGCGCCCACCCAGCGCATCGAAGGCGCGCGGCTCGACACGCTGCGCATCACCTCGGCCACCGAGGGCGCGGTCATCCCGCGGCTCTATGGCCGGATGCGGATGGGCGGCAACATCATCTGGGCGACCGATTTTCGCGAAGAGACGAAGACCACCACGCAGGGCGGTGGCAAGGGCGGCGGGGGCGGAAAGGTCAAGACCACCGAGTATCTGTACTATGCCAGCTTCGCGGTGGCCGTGTGCGAGGGCCCGATCACCGGGATCGGCCGCATCTGGGCCGACGGCAAGCCGATGGACCTCTCCGGCGTCACCTGGCGCTGGTATCCGGGCGACGAGGCCCAGACCGCCGACCCGTTCATCGCCGCGAGGATGGGCGCGGCCAGCACGCCTGCCTATCGCGGCACCGCCTATGTCGTCTTCGAGGAGCTGGCGCTCTCGACCTATGGCAACCGCCTGCCGCAGCTCTCGTTCGAGGTCTTCCGCCCGCTCGCCGATCCCGACACCGCCGAGGGGCTGACCCGCGCCGTCACCATGATCCCCGCCTCGGGCGAGTTCACCTACGCGAAGCAGGCCATCCGCAAGACCGATGGCGGCGCAACGGTGCCCGAGAACCTGAACGCGCTGGCCGACTCCACCGACATGGTGGAGGCGCTCGACCGGCTGCAAGCGATGGCGCCTGCGGTCGAGAGCGTCAGCCTCGTGGTGGCCTGGTTCGGCGACGACCTTCGGGCGGGATCCTGCAAGGTGCGGCCCGGCGTCGAGGTGTCGGCCAAGTCGACCACGCCCGCCAGCTGGTCGGTCAACGGCGTCAGCCGCGCCAGCGCCTTCCTCGTCAGCCGCGACGACCAGGACCGCCCCGTCTATGGCGGCACGCCATCCGACTTCGCCGTGGTGCAGGCGATCCAGGAGATGAAGGCCCGCGGGCTGCGGGTGACATTCTATCCCTTCATCCTGATGGACGTGCCGCCCGGCAACACGCTGCCGAACCCCTATTCCGACAACGCTGCGGAGGCTGGCCAGCCCACTTTCCCTTGGCGGGGCCGGATCACCTGCTCGCCTGCTTCGGGGTTCGCCGGGACCGTCGACAAGACCGCCACGGCCGCAAGCCAGGTCGCGGCGCTGTTCGGCGCGGCGACACCTGCGAGCTTCAGCGTCTCGGGCGAGAGCGTCACTTGGACCGGATCGCCGGGCGACTGGGGCCTGCGGCGCATGGTCCTGCACTACGCCCATCTCTGCGTGGCTGCTGGCGGGGTCGACGCCTTCCTGATTGGGACCGAGATGCCGGGGCTGACGACGATCCGCTCGGGCGCCAGCACCTATCCGGCGGTGCAGGCCTATCGGGACCTGCTCGCGGATGTGCGCTCGATCCTCGGGTCCGGGACGAAGATCGGCTACGCTGCGGACTGGAGCGAGTATTTCGGCCACCAACCGGGTGACGGATCGGGCGACGTGTTCTTCCACCTCGACCCGCTCTGGGCCGATCCGGAGACCGATTTCGTCGGGATCGACAACTACATGCCGCTCTCCGACTGGCGGGACGGGTTCGAGCATGCCGACGCGGCTGAGGGCTGGCCCGCGATCTACGACCGGGCCTACCTGCAGGGGAACATCGCGGGCGGGGAAGGCTTTGACTGGTTCTATGCCAGCGCGGCGGATCGCACCGCGCAGGTGCGCACGCCGATTACGGACGGCGCTGCCGCCAAGCCGTGGGTCTTCCGCTACAAGGATCTGCGCGCCTGGTGGTCGAACCCGCACTACGACCGCCCGGGCGGGGTGGAGAGCGGGACGCCGACGGCGTGGGCGCCACAATCCAGGCCGATCTGGTTTACCGAGCTGGGCTGTCCGGCCATCGACCGGGGGGGCAACCAGCCGAACGTCTTCTTCGACCCGAAGTCCTCGGAGAGCTTCACGCCGCATTTCTCGCGTGGCTGGCGCGACGACGCCATTCAGCGCGCCTATCTGGAGGCGACGTACCTCTGGTGGGGCGAGGCCGCGAACAACCCGGTGTCATCGGTCTACGGCGGCCGGATGGTGCATGTTCCGGAATGCGCCGCCTGGACCTGGGACGCGCGGCCCTATCCGTTCTTCCCGGCGCTCACCGACGTCTGGACGGACGGGGCGAACTGGCGGCTCGGCCACTGGCTGACGGGGCGGCTCGGCGCGGTGTCGCTGGCAGCCCTCGTCCGGCATCTCTACCTGCGCGCCGGGCTGCCCGAAGATCGCATCGACGTCTCCGGCCTCTGGGGCGCGGTCGAGGGCTACGCGATCACGGCACTCGAAAGCCCGCGCGCCTCGATCACCACGCTGTCGCGCCACTTCGGCTTCGACGCCGTCGAGACCGAGGGCGTGATCCGCTTCATCATGCGCGGCCGGGCCTCCGTCGCCACCCTCGCGCCCGACGATCTTGTGGCCCCTCGCGAGGGCGACATCCTCGAGCTCACGCGCGGCCAGGAGACCGAACTGCCGCAGGCGCTGAAGTGGCAGGTCGCCCGCGCCGACGAGGATTACGACGCGGCCCTCGTCGAGGCGCGGCGCATCACCGTAGACACGACCCGGATCGCCTCCGAGTCCTTCCCGATAGCCGTGCCGCCCGAGGAGGCCGAACGGCGCTGCCGCCGCGCGCTGATAGAGGCGTGGGTGGGGCGCGAGACGGCGGCGTTCCGTCTGCCGCCCTCGCGGCTCGCGCTCGATCCGGCCGACGCGATCCGGCTCCAGCACGATGGTCGGCTGGTCGATCTGCGGCTCGTCTCCATCGCCGACGCCGAGGCGCGCGGCATCGACGTGGTCCGACAGGACCGGGCGACCTACGATCTGCCACCCGGCGATCCCCGCGCGGCGTCGCTGACGCGGGCGGTCGTGTTCGGCGCGCCGGATGCGGTGCTGATGGACCTGCCGCAGCTCACCGAGGACCAGCCCGCGCATCGGCCGCTGGTCGCGGCGCATGCCATTCCCTGGCCCGGCGAGATGGCGGTGTTCCGCAGCCCTTCGACCGACGGCTTCGAACTGCTGACCACGTTCGGCAGCCGCGCCCGGATCGGCATGCTGGTCTCGGACTTCTATGCTGGCCCCACGTCGCGCTTCGATCTCGGAAACGCGCTGGTGGTCGATTTGCTGACTGGCACCCTCGAAAGCGTCACGGATCTGACGCTGTTCGGTGGGGCCAATGCGCTGGCCATCGAGAGCGCGCCCGGAGCTTGGGAGATCGTGCAGGCAGGCGCGGCCGAGTTGCTCGCGCCCGGCCGGTATCGGCTGACCCGGCTCTTACGCGGCCAGCGCGGGACCGAGGGCGCCATGGGCAACCCCGTGCCGGCGGGCGCGCGAGTCGTCGTGCTGGACACTGCGCTGGCGTCACTGCCCATCGCGGAGGCCGATCTCGGCATCCCGTGGAACTGGCGCATCGGCCCCGCAAGCCGCCCGGTCAACGACGAGACTTACGTGGCGCAGGCCTTTACGCCTGAGGGCATTGGACTGCGGCCGTTCTCGGTCGCCCATGTCGAGCAGCCGTGGCGCAAGGCGCGCAGTCCCGGCGATCTGACGATCCGCTGGACGCGACGATCCCGCGCGCTCGCGGCCGACAGCTGGGGCGGGCTTGAGGTGCCGCTTGGCGAAGAGACCGAGGCCTACGAAGTGGAGATCCTCGACGGCGCCGCCGTCATGCGGGTGCTGAGCGCGACCACCACCAGCGCGGTCTACACGGCAGTCCAGCAGACCGCCGACTGGGGCGCGCCCCTCGGCCCCGGCGACAGCCTCACCGTCCGCATTTTCCAGCTCTCCACCCTCGTCGGGCGGGGCGCGCCCGAGACCGTCACGCTCCTGTTCTGAAGGCGATCCCATGTCCGACGCAACGACCCATCTCCTGCTGCCCTACATCCTGGCGGCGCAGGCCCAGAAGCATGTCACCCACAACGATTCGCTGCGGCTGCTCGACGGGCTCGTTCAGCTCTCGGTTTTCGACCGGGATCTGACGGCCCCGCCCGGCAGCCCTGCCGATGGTGACCGTTACATCGTCGGCTCGGGCGCGACGGGCGATTGGGCCGGCTGGGATCTGAACGTCGCGCACTGGACCGATGGCGCCTGGTTGCGCCTGCCGCCACGAACGGGCTGGCGGGCATGGGTCGAGGACGAGGGCCTGCTGCTGGTCTACGATGGCGCGGGCTGGGTCGGGACCACGCCGGCCACGCTGCAGAACCTTGCGCTGCTTGGGCTCGGCACCACGGCCGATGCGTCGAACCCGTTCTCGGTCAAGTTGAACGCCGCGCTCTGGACGGCGAAGACGGTGGCCGAGGGTGGCACCGGCGATCTGTTCTACACGATGAATAAGGAGGCGGCAGGCGACGATCTCGGGCTGACCCTCCAGACCGGCTTCGTCACCAAGGCGCTGGTCGGGCTCTTCGGCTCGGACCGCTTCCGCCTCGCGGTCTCCGCCGACGGCAGTACCTTCTTCGACGGGCTGAGCGTCGACAACGCGACCGGCATCGTCGATCAGCCCCGGCTGCCGCGGTTCAAGGCGTACACGAACTACGACAACTACGTGGGCATCGGGACCTGGACGAAGATCGGCCTGAACAACACCGACTACAACGACCAGGGAGCCTTCGAGACCGCGAACAACCACTTCGTGGCGCCCGTCGACGGCGCCTACCTCTTCGGCGCGACGCTGCTCTACAAGATCAACGCCAGCGCCACGGCCCGCATGCGCGGGCGGCTCGTGCTGAACGGCACGACCGAAATCCGCGGCTCCCTCGGCGAAATCTCCGCCACCCATGTCTCGCTCGCCACCGCGATCTGGCTTCAGACCATGGTGCCGCTGACAGCGGGCGATACGGTCGAACTGCAGGGGTATTTCCGGGTCGCGGACGGCTACTTCGCCGCCGATCATACGTCCTTCTGGGGCTGCAAGGTCGGCTGAGCGGCGGAAGGAGGATCCGATGAACCCACCCCGATCCGAGGGCTTCGTGCGCATGCCCGACGCCGAGTTCGAGGCCATCCTGACCCGCGCGGCCGAGGAAGGCGCGAAACGCGCGCTGGCCGATGTCGGCCTCGACGGCGACGAGGCCGCGCTCGACATCCGCGATCTGCGCTCCCTCGTGGACTGCATTCGGCTGGTGCGGCGCACCGCGATGCAGACCGCCGTCCGCATGATCACCACCGGCGTCATGCTGGCGCTGCTCGCCGGTATCGCCATCAAGCTCAAGATCTTCGGCGGCGGCCCGTAGCCGCGCCCCATCCCCATTCATCACTCACCTGCACCCGCCCTCGAGGCGGTTTTTTCGTTTCTGGAGGACCCCATGACCACGACCTTCCACCGCCATTGGCGCGACGTGCCCGAGAGCGGCTGGCGCTGGCCAAATTTCAGCCCGGCGGAGATCGCCTGCCGGGGCACCGGCAAGCTGCTCGTCAACGAACCCGCGCTCGACAAGCTGTAGTCGCTGCGCAATCGGCTGGGCAAGCCGCTCATCGTCCGGTCCGCCTATCGCAGCCCCGAGCACAACCGTGCCGTCGGGGGTGCCACCCGGTCGAAGCATCTCGATGGCGCCGCCTTCGACATTGCAATGGCGAACCACGACCCGGTGGACTTCGAGGCGGCGGCGCGCGACGTCGGGTTCCTCGGCTTCGGGTTCTACCCCCGCTCGGGCTTCATCCATGTCGACCTTGGGCCCGCACGGCAGTGGGGCGAGCGGTTCCCAGTCCGGGAGTCAGCATTCGCAGCCGAGACGCCACCCGCGCGCGAGCTGCTGGCCGACAGCCGCACCATGAAGGGCGGCGGGGCGGCCGGTGTGGCGACGCTGGGCGCAGCCGGGGTCGAGGTCGCGCAGAACGTCCTGGCCGAAACCCAGACCGCCATCCTGCCGCTCGTGCCCTATCTCGACACGTTGCGCTGGGTGTTCATCGCTGTGGCGCTCGGTGGGATAGCGGTCACGATCTACGCGCGGCTCGATGACTGGAAACGGGGGTGACCTGCCACTGAATCTTCATCCAACAGCGATTAGAGTCTCGTCCGTTTCAGATACGCCGTTGGGCGCTGGTTGAGCAACCGGCGTAGGTGCGGAGCCATCCGATAGCGGAGCGCCGGAGCC